>JBCCZC010000239.1:0-8664 GCA_039188505.1 Pseudomonadota bacterium
ATGGCGCGGGCGAGGAAGGTCAGCTCGGCCATGAATCCGCGGGATCCCAGGCGGAGCACGATGACACGCTCCCGCCGCGCGTTCTCTTCGGCAAAGGCATCGAGGAGGTGGGCCGCGTCTTCGGGGCCGACCTGATCCGGGTGAACGGCGGGCCGGGCGCCCGTGCTGGATCGAACCGGCCCGCGAACGTTTCCCAAGCTGGACCAGCGCGGGCGCCTTTCGACGTGTCGCAGCAGCGCGTAGTCGGATGCGTAGATCTGCTTGACCCGATCGCGCAGCGATGGCGTCAGCTCATCGGGCCGCAGGAAGAAGCGATCGTAGGAATAGTCCGCGGCGCGACCATCGCGAGAGCGGCGCTGCGGCAGCTCGGTCCACGTCGGCACACCGAGCCACCGGTAGACCTGGCGGAGATCGTGCTCCAGCGTCTCCACGCGGAGCCAGAAGTCGGCGGCGTTCTCGTCGACATAGGTCGCCTGGGGCCGGATGTGAGCGTCCTGCCAGCCGCCCTCGACGCTCGCGAGGAATGCCTCGAAACGCGCGAGGTTGTCCGGCAATTCCGTGAATGCGGGGAAGCTCGACTTGCCGGCCTTACGCGCCATCTCGGCCCGGAGGGAGATCTCACCGTAGCCCGAGAGGCAACGTTCGACCGGATCCCGCAAGGCACAGATCCGGACGAACGTGTGCTCGTCGGTGATCAGCTCCCGGCGAAGGCTCTCGGAGTCCGGATCGAGGCGCTTCACATCCCCGCGCAGCGTGCTGGACGCGTTCTTTGCGATCAGGTGGACAAGCAGTCCGTGTTTTCGCGAGACGTGGCAAAGCCCCATGCCGCTGGTTGCCTCGAAATCGTGACTTCGGCCGTAGTCTAGCTCGAATCAGGTCGAGACCCGCGGGCTGCGCCAGCGTGACGTGGGCTCGCGCCGACCGTCGGCGCGCGCGAAGTCCCGCTCGAGCGCGATCCAGCGCTCCTGCCAGTCCCGGTCACCCCGGCAGCGCAGGCGACGATAGGTGACGTCGTCGGTGTCCGGCGCGGCAGCGAAGAATGCGTCCACGGCGGCGTCGACCTTCGGGTGGCGGCGCCGGGCTTCCATGAATCCGGCAAGCAGATGGAACCGCAGCTCGGGGAAGCGTGAACGAATGCACTCGGCGAAAGCGACCGACTCTTCGGCCAGGAGCGTCAGCTTGGCCTGGACGTCGAGGTCCTCGTTAACGAGATAGCGCCCGTGCGCCGCGCAGTCGCACTTTCGGTAGTAGATGAACGATAGCGGCCGATCCCCCCGCAGCAGGGCGCGGAATCGGCTGGCCTTGCGGGCGAAGCGGACCGGCAGCTCCTGCACGTCGGGCCAGTGGATAAAGGCGATATCCGGATAGGCCGCGTGCACGACCTGCTGCGTGTCCATGTCGCGCGCGGCGAGCCGCACCCGCCCCGGCTTCTCCGGCGTGTTCCACTCCGGGTGGTGTCGACGGACATAGTTCTCCGGACGATCGAAGCCCGCGAAGTCGGTCTCGATGATGCGTCGAACATCGACCAGCCCGCGGTCGAGGTTCCACAGGTGGTCGAAGAACTCGTTCGCAGGGGTCAGCTTGCGTGGCGCCAGGAGGTACAGCGAGACGTCGCAGCCGCCGCCAAGGGACACGGGAATAGGAGAGTGCCTGCTCACGCGGGCATCCTAGCACCGGCCCCGAAATGCCGGGTGGGAACGGTTGCAGCAGCTTGCCGAGGGGTTCGCCGACCTCGGCTCCTTCGACATCCCGGGCCAGCGCTTCGGCCGGCACGCTATCCGTTTTTCTGGGGCCGTGCCCGCGCCACCGGTAAGCGCATCGAGCCCCGGAAGGCCTTCATGGCGGGGCGATTCGCCAGGGTCGAAGTCCGCAGCGCAGCAGAGCGGAATTCGCAAGTTGACGCCCGGTCGACCGATCGCTAGCGTCTGCGGTTTCTGGCACTGACCGGTGGGGCGGTTGCTGCCGCGGGGAGGAGAACTCATGACAGGGTCAAGGGCATTCCTACGGCTGTTGCCGGGCGCCACGGTACGCGTTCGAAGGACGCCCGCAGCGGCACGGCGCCGGCCGACTCACGCCGGAATCTCAGTGCGCCTCGCTGGCCGGCGGCGCGGGCGATGAGCCAGTACGTCACCTTCAAACTGATCAGCATGGGAGTCGCCTCCGGTCACGCCGCGGAAGAGGTTGCGGTACGCCTGAGCAAGGCGCTCAAGCTTCCACCCGAGAAAGCGCAGGCCCTGACGCGGGGCAACGTGACGCTGAAGCGAGGCCTCACGAAGGCCAACGCCGAGGACTACCAGAGAAAGCTCGCGACCCTGGGGCTCACGACCCACGTCGAGCGGGTCGCTCCGCCAAGACCGTCGTCGGGTATGGCCTTGGAACTGGAACCGCTCGGGGATGAGCCGGAGCCGGAGCCCGAGCCTGGGCCTGAGCCGACCGAGGCGCCCGAAACGCCCGAAACGCCCGAAACGCCGGAGGAGGCTGCGACGACGATCACCTGTCCCAAGTGCGGGCACGTGCAGCCGAAGGCGGAGCAGTGCGAGGCCTGTGGCGTCTTCTTCCACAAACTGGCGCCGAATCCGCCGGAAGCCGGTCGCGTCACCGGAGGCGCTGGCGCCGAGCCCATCGCGGGACCGCCCGCTGACGATCGCGGGGACGACGATGACGAGGACGACGACGAGAGAGCCCCAACGGAGCAGCCGCTGCAGCCGAAGGCGCTTGCGGGTGCCGCGGCCGTCGCGCTGCTCGGCGCCCTCGTTTGGAGGTTCATCGCGACCGCCTTCGGCCTGGAGCTGGGTGCGCTGGCCTGGGCGATCGGCGGTGCCGTCGGCTTCACGGCGGCGTCGCTGGGCTCCGAGGGTCGAGCCTCAGGGGTCGCCTGCGCGATCCTCGTGCTGCTGTCGATCGTGTTCGGCAAGTACATGACCGTGGATGAGGTGAAAGACCAGGTCGCGGACCTGTTCATGGGGATCGATCAGACCGAGCTGGTCGCTCTCTACGACGAGGAGATGGCGGATGCGGAAGCTTTCGCCTCGGTTTCGGACGAGGCGTCGCTCCGTGGGTTTATGGTCGAACGCGACTACACGGATCGGGTCGATCCGGCGACCATCCCCGCCGCCGATGTCGCGGCCTTCGAGGCGGAGACGCGACCGCGCCTGCTTCAGCTCCGCTTCGCGCAGCCGAGCTATGAGCAGTGGCTGCAGGGGCTGATGGGGGAGTTCTCGGATATCAGCTCGTTCGAGATCCTCCAGGAGAGCTTCGGTCTATTCGATATCATCTTTCTGGTTCTCGGCATGACCACGGCCTTCCGCCTAGGCAGCCGCGAGAGTTGAACACCTGTCTGCGAACGGGCCCGGATCGATCGCGACACGATGAAGTATCGCCGGCGGGTTGACGCGATCGTCCGCCTGGTCGATCACCGCGTGCGCGCGGCGTGACCTGACCCACGGCGCAGCGCGGACGTGGGATCCCCGCCGTCGCTGGCCGAGATCGCGTCTGCCAGCAGTCCCCGCTATCCTGCGAGCTCGTGAAGACGTGGGTTGAGGCGGGGCGATGAGCCTGGGTGGAGTAGCCGCGGCTGGGGTGCTGCTGGCCGGCGCATCAGGGACATTTCTCGAGGGCCTGCGGGAGCTCGATCTCAACGACTACGCGGCGGGCGTGGCCTACTCGGCCCGCACCTTGCCCTATGGCGGCGCCGATCAGTCCTGGTCCGTCTTTCCCTACCTGACCTCGGTCGAGGATTCGACGCTGACGACCAACGCCTTCGTCATCCGCAACGGCGCCTTCGGTTTCCGAAACGTCCTCGACTCCGGCTTCGAGTACGGCGTCCTGGCGCACGTCGAAACCCTCAGCTTCGGGACCAATCCCGCGCCGGAGCTGGCCATCTTCGACCCGCCAGCCTGGACCCTGGAACTCGGCCCGACAATCGGCTGGCGCGGCTTGCCGATCCAGCCGGACCTGAGCATCTTCAAGGGCGTGATCGGCGGGCATTCGGGTTTGACCGGACGGTTCTCCCTCTCGCTGCCGATCGATCTGGCGAACGGCTATGTCGTGCCCTACGTCTCCGCGATCCGGCAGGATGACGACTTCGTCGCCTACTACTACGACGTTCCACCGGCGCCGACCGCGGCGGGCCCCCTCGATTTCACCCCCGAGGACGCCACCAACATCCGGGTCGGATTCCGCGCCGGCTACCGGGTCAGCGAGTTCTGGATCGTCACCCTTAGCGCGTGGGTCGAGGAGCTCGACGACGTGATCACCAGCAGCCCGCTGGTCGACGAGGAGCGGATGTACGGCGCCACCGTCGGGCTCGCCTATAACCGCTCCATCTTCCGGGACAGCAACCCGGATGCCCTCGCGCTCGCCGACGACTCGGACTATGTGTTGAGCATGATGGCGGTCTTTGCCAACGTGGATTCCGACCTGACGGTGCCCGACGCGGGGGTGCGGATCGAGCGGCAGGTCGACGTCGAGGACGCGCTGGGCCTCGAGGATGACGCCACCATCTATCGGGTCGACGGCATGGTGCGTTTCGGTCGCAACCATCGCATCGAGATGGGCTACTCGGAGCTGAATCGATCTGCGTCGGTGACCCTGTCGCGCGACGTCCTGCTTGGTGACACGCGCTTCGCCGCGGGGGAGCGCGTCAACGCGCGCTACACGACGCGCTATCCGCGGGCTGCCTACGGGTATTCGTTCCTACGGGACGATCAGAAGGAACTGGGCGTGCTGGTGGGTGTTCAGGTGCCGAGCCTCAGCTCGACGGTATCCGGCAGCGATGGCGACGTCGTCGAACGGGACGCTGCCAACAGCCCGGTGCTCTCGGTCGGCGCCTTCGCGCGGGTGGCGCTACGCGGCGACTTCTCGGCGCAGGCGCGGATCGAGACCGCCAATGGCGACTTCGATCGCTACAGCGGTCGGGTGATCGACTTTCTCGCGTCAGCGGACTGGGAGGCCAGGCCATGGCTCGACCTCAGCCTGGGCTATGCCATCCACCACGCCCGACTGGAAGCTCTCGACCGCAGCTTCGTGGGGACCACGCGACAGCGCTACAGCGGCTTCTATGCCGGGATGCGCCTGACCTTCTGAGCGCGGGCCCAGCGGCCTCAGCCGCCGCGGACCGGGCGGAAGCGGAACTTCATGCCCCCGAGGGCGGCTTCGTACATCAGGCCGCCGCGGGCGATCGAGAAGACCGCCATCCCGCGGGAGTAGTCCCCGAGCACTGCGGCATCGTTCCGGCCGCCGCTGATACCGGCGCCAGCGCCGCCGGCGGTCGAGGCTCGCGCCGACGCGCCCGCCGTGATGGCCACGGCGCTCGCCTGGGCGCCGAACTCGAAGTTGCCCTGGGTGAACTCGCGCAGGGAGCGCTCGTCCTCGAAGAAGATGATCATGCTGTAGACCTGGCCACCGAGCTGCAGGCCAACGCTCAGCTGGGTCATGGTGACGTTGCCGTGGTGGGTGCCGTCCGCGAGGAAAACCCGCCCGCGTCCGCGCGCCGCGCCGATACCCACACCCCCCTGGCCGATGCTCGGAAAAACCGCCCAGGCGTGCGCCGAGTCGAAGTAGATGGCGCTGTCCCCGGCGTCCTGGAACGACTCCATGGTGTCCTCGAAGCTGTCCGCGATGGCGGCGTTGGCGAGGAGCAGGAGCAAGGCCAGCAGGCCGGCGGGGGCGATTCGGTTGGTCATGGGGTTCTCCCTGCTACCAGGATCATCAAGTCCGTTGGCGAAGTGTCGTAACTGCTCCAGCGACGGAACGCGGTCCCGTCGGGTTCAGCATCCGGTCCGGTCTCGCGAGTGTACGCGAAAGCGCCTTTGTGCTCGATCCAACCGACGAAGGGTGGATACCGGAACGAAGGCGAGAGTCGAAACGCTTTGCGTGGTTGTCGGCCACGTTGGCGGCCTGGCTTTGCGGTTCCGACCTGGCCGCGAAAGCTCAGGCCGGTGTCAGAATTGATAGGTCAGGAAGACCTGCGGGCCATTGAAGTCCACGTCGTAGACTTCGGTCGTGCGTGAGTTCTCGCGTTCGACGTCCACATTCAGCAGCGAATAGCCGGCGCCGATGCCGATCTGCTCGCCGAGGCGATAGTCGAGGGTCAGGTTGGCGGTCGTCAGCTCGCCATCGTAGTCGTCGTAGCTCAGGGAGAAGTAACCGGCGTAGCCGCGGAGGCTGAGACGGTCGGTGAACTGGTGGTCGAGATAGCCGTAGAGGTTTGGCAGTGGGGCGAGGAAATCCCGGTCGCGTTCGTAGGTGAACACGTCCTGGCCGTCGATGTCGATCTGGGCGTTGACGAACATCCCGAAATTGACGACGTGCATGCCAAGTCCCAGGCCGGCCTCCGTTTTTTCGCCGCGCAGCATCGAATAGCCGGCCTGCGCAATCAAGAACTCGGCCTCGATGCCGGACGCGACCTGCGCGCCCACCGGGATCTCCTGGCCCTCCCAGAAAAAGGACCGTTCCGCCCGGAAAGTACCGCCGTAATTGGTGTCGTAGTAGATGAAGTCGAAGCGCAGGCGCTTGGACTTCTTCCAGGTGAGGCCGATCATGAAGGTGTCGTCCTCATCGCCGACGCCGAGTTGATCGAAATCCAGGAGATCGTCGTTCCCGGAATTGCCGTCGTTGGTCGTGACGCCGTAGCTGCCGGAACCGTCCGTCAGGTAGGCGCCTAGGCGCAGGAGAAAACGGGATTCCGGTTCTTCACCACTGTCCTGGGCCTGAACCGATCCGGTTGCCAGTGCGAGGAGCACGGCTGCCCACGAAGTCATTCTGATCATTAGTCTCTCGAGTCTTTCGGGTACCACCGGCCTGCGAAACGCCAGTCGTAGCCAGAATGCGCTGGGGATAGGAAGCCTCTCGGCACCGGCATGACCGACCGCAGTCGACCGGCGTCACTCTAACGCAAAACATCGGCCCGATGCGCAACGCCGGCGACCTCGGCTCGGAACTGCCTCGACTGCCCGACCGGGGACCCGATACGCGGGTCGCCTCAGCGTTTCGCCACCGTCTCGCCAGCTGGCGTATCCGCGCTCATGTCTTCCCGCAGCGCCGCCTGCCCCAGCCTGGCATTGTTGATCGCCTTGCCGAGGAGCCGAGCGCCCTCCTGCGGTGCGTGGAAGCCGGTGGCGTTTTCCGCATCGACGAAGTCGACGAACCAGGTTGCCTTGCGGTGGAAGTTCCGAGCCCGCTCGAGCTGCTCGTCGGTCGCGCCCGCCTCCCGTGCCGCGACGATGTCGTCGATCAGGTCGAGCACGGCGTCGAGGGCTGTTTTCGTGAGCTCCTCGTGCTTGTGCTGGGTGCCTTCGACCCAGGCGACGATGTCTGCTTCGGACTTGTTGTGACACGTCTGGCATGAGGCGTTGACGTCGAGGAGCGGGCTGCGGACATGATGATTGCTGATCTTCTTGGCGCCGACCCGCTGATAGGGCATGTGGCAGTCCGCGCAAGCGACGCCGGAAGCGGCGTGAACACCCTGGGACCAGATCTCGAACTCGGGATGCTGTGCCTTGAGCATCGGCGCGCCGGTCTCGGCGTGGGTCCAATCCGCGAAACCCGTCTCCTCGTAGTACGCGTACTGCTCTTCCGCCGACAGGCCCTTGGCCCAGGGGAAGACCAGGTTCTTGTTGGGGCCGGAGAAGTAGTACTCGACGTGGCACTGGGCGCAGACGAACGAGCGCATCTCCTGGCGGGTCGCCTGGGTCCAGTCGAAATCGGGCTCGCCCTCCGCGGCCTTCCAGGCCTTGACGCCTTCCATGAAGGACGGCCGCGTGATCCGCAGCGCCATCGTTTCCGGGTCGTGACAGTCGATGCAGGTCACCGGGTATTTCACGTGCTCCAACGCTTCCTGATAAGGCAGCTGGTTGATCTGGTTGAAGCCATCGTAGAGATCGCCGTTGCCCAGCTTCATCATCCCGACATAGGAACTCGCGTGGCACTGCATGCACGTGCCGGGCTGCTGGACCACGCGCTGGCGCCCGGTGTAGGTCTGGTCCGTCAGCGCATAGGCGTGCCCACGCGCCTGGCGATAGTCGACCGCGAAGGCATAGCCAGCCCAGAGGCGCTTGAGCTGCGGAATGAGCTCGAGCTTACTGCGGCTGACGATGGTCCGGGGATCGTCCTCGGTCGGCTCGCGGGGCAGCGCCTCGCTGCCGCCGTAGGCCGTCTTCACCATGTCCACGGTGCTCGCATAGCCGTCGTAGTGCAGCGGGAAGTTCTGCCCCCAGACGGCGGGATCGTCGACCGTGTCGTCGATCTCGACCACGCGGAAATCCGGACGCTGCGCTTCGGCCTTGCGGTCCGAGATGTTCACGAGCAGCGCGAGCACGCCGAAGGTGACCACGCCAATGGCGAAGAGAATCATGACCAGGGCGGCGGTCGAGAGCCCGCGCTCACGTATTCCGGTCTTCTGGATCGACATGGCTGGCTCCTCGTAGCGGCTGGCTATGGTCCATGCCCAACCGACGAGTGGCAGCGGATGCACTCGAGCGGCTGGGTGTCTGCGTCAATGCTGTGGGTAACCTGCGCGTGGCAGCTGCGACAGGTGGCTTCGGTGACCCTGCGGTTCGCTGCAGTGATGACGATGTGCTCGGGGAAGTTGCCCGTCGTGAAGGCTAGCGAATGATTGAAACCATTCACGCCCTTCGAGAGGTACTTCCCGATGAAATCGTGGGG
>JBCCZC010000240.1:0-8660 GCA_039188505.1 Pseudomonadota bacterium
ACCTTTTCGCCGGACGTGCCGTACTCGGAGGCGCTGCGCGTGGGCGATGAGCAGAACGAGGTCATGAACCGCGTCATGGCGTTGCCGAACATCGAGGAAGACTGGGACAAGCCGTACGTCATGGACCAGCTGCATCGCTGGGCATCGCAATCATTTGGAGCCGAGCAATGACCGCAACTGGAAACTACCGAGAGCTGGAGAAGAGCATCCATACGGACCTGAAGGGTCGTATGAGCTATGGGCAGTACCTGCATCTCCCCGAGATCCTCAACGCCCAGCACCGCCGCACGGACCAGCATGACGAGATGCTGTTCATCATCATCCACCAGGCGAGCGAGCTGTGGTTGAAGCTCGCCGGTCATGAACTCGAGGCGGCGATCGAATTCGTGGAGACCGACGATCATCGCCGGGCGTTCAAGGTGATCGCCCGCGTCAAGATGATCCTGGCCCAGCTCACGCAGTCATGGTCGATCCTCTCGACCCTGACGCCGGTGGACTACCTCAAGTTCCGCGATTCGCTCGGGCCCGCGTCAGGCTTCCAGTCCTACAGCTATCGCAAGCTCGAATTCCTGCTGGGCAACAAGAATCGCAAGCTGGTGGAGGTTCATCGGCATGATGCGCCGATCTACGAGGCGCTGACCCGCACCCTGGAGGCGCCGAGCCTCTACGACATCGTTCTGCGCAAGCTGCGGGCCGCCGGCTTTGCCATCGACGACTGCCGGATCGAACGCGACTTCAGCGAGCCCTACGAGCCCAACGAGTCGGTCCACGCCGCCTGGCTGAAGGTCTACTCGGAGCCGGATCGGTACTTCGATCTCTACGAGCTGGCCGAGAAGCTGATCGATATCGAGGACGCTTTCCAGAACTGGCGCTTCAAGCACATGTACACGGTGCAGCGCGTGATCGGCAACCGCATGGGTACGGGCGGCTCCTCGGGCGTTCCGTTCCTGAAGCGGGCTCTGGATACGAGCTTCTTCCCCGAGCTGTTCTCGATCCGAAAGGACCTCTAGCCGCTACCGGACGAAGACCCGCCAGCGAGACCTACTGGCTGCCCGGGAACGCGAACTGGGCCTGTTCGCGGATGCCGCCGGACGGCCAGCGCTGGGTGATCGTCTTGCGCCGCGTGTAGAAGCGGATGCTGTCGGGGCCGTAGGCGTACAGGTCGCCGAAGAGCGACCGCTTCCAGCCGCCGAAGCTGTGGTAGGCCACGGGGACCGGCAACGGCACGTTGATGCCCACCATGCCGACCTTGATGTTGTCCGCGAAGTAGCGCGCCGCCTCGCCGTCGCGGGTGAAGATGCAGGTGCCGTTGCCGTATTCGTGCTCGTCGACGAGCTGCATGGCCTGCTCCTCGGACGCGGCGCGCACGACGCACAGCACCGGGCCGAAAATCTCTTCCTGGTAGATGCGCATGTCGCGGGTGACGTGGTCGAAGAGGCAGGGGCCGAGGAAGTAGCCGTCCTCATGGCCGCCAACGACCAGGCCGCGACCGTCGGCGACGAGCTCGGCGCCTTCCTCGACGCCGAGATCCACGTAGCCCCGGACCTTGGCGTGGTGTTCGCGGGTGACCAGCGGGCCCATCTGGTTCGTCGTGTCGGTTCCCGGACCAACCTTCAGCTCGGCGATCTGTTCCTGTAGCTTGCCCACCACCGCATCGGCGGTTTCGTCGCCGACGCAGACGGCAACGGAAATGGCCATGCAGCGCTCACCGCAGGATCCAAAGGCGGCGCCCATCAGCGCATTGACCGCGTTGTCGATGTCGGCGTCCGGCATCACGATCGCGTGGTTCTTCGCGCCGCCCAGCGCCTGGACGCGCTTGCCGTTGGCCGTGCCCGTTGCATAGATGTACTCGGCGATCGGCGTCGAGCCGACGAAGCTGACGGCCTGGACACGCTCATCGTTCAGGAGCGTATCGACCGCCTCCTTGTCGCCGTTGACGACGTTGAAGACACCGTCGGGAAGACCGGCCTCGCTGAACAGCTCGGCGATGAGCAGTGCCGGCGTCGGGTCCTTCTCCGAAGGCTTCAGCACGAACGTATTCCCGCAGGCGATCGCCATCGGGAACATCCACATGGGCACCATCGCGGGGAAGTTGAACGGCGTGATGCCGGCCACGACCCCCAGCGGCTGATGGTCCGACCAGGAGTCGATCGCCGGACCGACGTTTCGCGAGTACTCGCCCTTGAGCAGCTCTGGCGCCCCGCAGGCGTAGTCCACGACCTCGACCCCCCGCTGGAACTCGCCCAGCGCGTCGTCGAGGACCTTGCCGTGCTCGTCCGTGATCGCGGCGACGATCCGCTCCGCGTTCTCCTCCAGCAGCTGCTTGAAGCGGAACATGATGCGTGCGCGCTTCGCCGGCGGGGTATCCCGCCACTCCTGAAACGCGGCCTGCGCTGCGGCGATCGCGTCCGCGACCGTCGCCTGGCTGGCCATGGCGACCTGGCGCGTGACCTTGCCGGTAGCCGGATTGTGGACCGGCGCCGGTCGGTTCGAATCGTCGACTCGCCTGCCGTTGATGTAATGACCCAGTACGTGCATGTCAGACGATCTCGATGCTGTGGGAGACGTTCTTGATGATCATATAGTTGTGCAGGCCTTCGGTGCCGCCTTCGCGGCCGAAGCCGCTGTCCTTGATGCCGCCGAACGGCGTTTCGGGCAGGGAAGCTTCCAGCGTGTTGATCGAGACGTTGCCCGCCTCGAGCTCCTCCACGAGCCGATCCGCGTAGTCGGCGCGGTTGGTGAAGCCGTAGGCAGCGAGGCCGAACGGGACCGAGTTGGCTTTCTCGATGCCCTCGTCGATCGACGCCACCGGGTTCACCACGGCCAGCGGCCCGAAGGGCTCCTCCTGCATCACCCGGGCGTGATCGGGAACATTCGCGAGCACCGTCGGCTCGAAGAAATAGCCCTTGTCGCCCATCCCCTGGCCACCGGTCATGAGATCAGCGCCCTTCGCCACGGCGTCCTCGACCAGCTCAGCCAGCGCCGGCGGGCGGCGCTCGTTCGCGAGCGGCCCCATCTCGATGCCCTCGTCGACGCCGTTGCCGACAACGGTCTGCGCCGCCCGGCGCACGAAGGTCTCGAGGTACTGATCGAAGATGCTTTCATGCGCGAAGAAGCGCGTCGGCGAGGTGCAGACCTGGCCCGCGTTGCGCATCTTCCTCACCGCGCAGCTCAGCGCGGCGGTTTCGACATCGGTGTCCTCGCAGATCACCACCGGCGCATGGCCGCCGAGTTCCATGAGAACCGGCGTCATGTGCTGCGAGGCGAGCGTGGTCAGGTGCTTCCCGACGGGCGTCGATCCGGTGAACGCCACCAGGCGGACCGGATCCTGGCGAATCAGGTAGTCGGAGATATCGGCCGGCGTGCCGAAAACGAGATTGAGAACACCCGGGGGGAGTCCCGCGTCGTGGAGTGCGCGGGCGATGTGCAGCGCGCCGGCGGGCGTTTCCTCGGCCGCCTTGAGAATGATCGAGCAGCCTGATGCGATCGCCCCCGCGACCTTCCGGCATGGCTGGCTCATCGGGAAATTCCACGGCGAGAGTCCGAGCACGGTGCCGATCGGCTGGTGGTGCACGACGTAGCGCACGCCTGGGGCGCTCGGAATCACACGGCCATAGGTGCGCGTTGCCTCGCCGGCATCCCACTCGAAGAACTCGCAGCCCCGAATGACCTCGAGGCGCGCCTGCGGCAGCGGCTTACCGTGCTCGGCCGTGATCGCGCTCGCGATTTCCTCCTGCCGCTCGCGCATGAGCGCCGCTGCCCGGAGGAGGACATTCGCCCGCTCGACCGGCGGCGTCTTTCGCCAGGCCCGGAAGCCGGCCTCGGCCGCCTCCAGCGCATCATCGAGATCCCTCGTTTCCGCGTGCGGGAGACGGCCAATCTCGTCCTCGGTCGCCGGATTGAGTACCGGGATATCGGTGGCGGTCTTGCGCCACTCGCCCCCGATGTAGAGATGCAGGTCCGGATAGGTGCTCATCGCTGGTCTCGCAGACAGACGTAGCCAACGAGGCTCACACGCGATTGCAATGCGTTCAAGCGATTTCAGGGAATCCAGCTATTCGAAAAATTGATAGCTGATCAGCGCCCGTCGACGGCCCTTGACGCGCGACGCAGCGCGTCGAGAAATTCGGCGCCCGCGGGTGACAGGCTGTCCGGCCCCCGATAGGAAACGCCAACGGGACCATCGCCGACCGGCAGTCGCCAGTTCAGCTCCACGAGCAGCCCCTCGTCGATGTCGTGGGCCACGACGTGCTCCGGCATGACGCCGACGAGCTCCGTCTTCTGGAAGAGAGCCCGATTGGCCAGGTAGGAAACGGACTCGAGCACGGGCTGGGGCGCGTACTGCTTCTGGCTCACGAAGTACTGGTCGATCTGGCGACGCAAGGTCGTCTCCGGCGGCGGGAGGATCCAGCCGAAGGGTCTGATCTGCCTGAAGCTGAGCGGCTTCTTCCCGGCCAGCGGATGGTGCTGGCCGACGACCGCGAGTATCCGCTCGTCGAACAGGGTTTCCTGCACCAGCTTCGGCCTCGCCCGGTAGGCGGGCAGGCGCCCGACAATCATGTCGATCTCGCCGGAGAAGAGCGCGGGCATGAGCGCGTCGCTCGTCCCCTCGACCACCTTGATGGCCACCTTGGGCCGTTCCGCCATGACGGTCTCGATCGCCGTCGGTAGCAGAATCGGGGTGGCTGCCAGCAGCGTTCCGATGACGACGCGCCCGCTGCTGCCCTCCGCGAGGTCGTCGAGCTCCTGGGCAGCGTTCGACACCTGCGCGATGATCAACTTGCCGTGGCGGATGAGCGCGTGCCCGAACTCGGTCGGGATGACGCCCCGGTTCGTGCGCTCGAACAGCTGCACCTCGAAGTCGAGCTCGAGATCCTGGATGAGCTTGGTGGCTGCGGGCTGCGACATGCGCAGCTCCCGTGCCGCGTGCTGGATGCTGCCGAACTTCCCGACGGCAACGAGCAACCGGAGCTGCTTTAGCTTCAGGCGCGTGACCGCACGATCCACGATGCGCGTATGACGGGTGACCATCAGAAACGGACTCGCTGCGTTTCCTGTTCGACCCGGCTCACGGCGCTCATCGCCGCCAGCGCCGAACTCCTGGGGTTGTCGGGCAGGGCGTTTCCGCGAATCTCAAAGGTGAACTCGCCAAACTCGCCCGTCGCGATGACCTCGTGGATGTTCTGATCGACGGTGGGGTCCGCGATCAGCCGGACGTGCGTGTCGTCCATGCCCACGCCGGCGAGGGCCACGGCCGCCGCGACGTTGGCGTTCTTCGGGTAGCGCCTAGCGGCATCCCGGGCCGAACCCTCGAAGTGAACGTGTTGGGCGTCGGTGAGGCTATCGAGGTCCAGCCGCTCCTCGGCGGGCGACCCTTTCCAGCCCCTTGGCGGCTTTCGACCCGAATAGGTCACTGCATGCAGCGTTCCGACCCGGCCCGCCTGCAGGCAATCCAGGGCGCCGATCGCGCCGCTCGCAAGCAGAAGCCTCGCATTCCCGTCGATCGCGGCGCTTTCCAGGTCGCCGCACAGCCCCGCATCGGCCAGGGCGCCAATGGAAACCGTCACAAGGTGGATGCCGCTGCGGAGAATCTCCGGGCCATGCATTCGAAGAGCAGCCTGGCCGGCGCAGTCGACGATCAGGTCGAGGTCGCCGGGCAGTTCCCGCGCCGAGCCGACGCACTGCGCGCCCGGGAAGTCGGTCGCCAGCTCGTCGACGCGCTCCGGTCGGACCAATAGCGCCCGGATCGCATGGCCCCTGCGCGTCAGGTGCTCGTGGACATAGCGCCCGATCGCCCCGACACCAATGATTCCGATGTTCATGTGCTTCTCCAGATTCCGGTCTCATGTTATCGCAAGGGCAGTGGGCTCAGTTATCCGATTTGGGAATAGCCAGTTCTCCCCCTTGCCGCGCCGATGGCGTATCGTGCGCCCCATGGCCAGCAAGTACACGAAACAAGACGCCAAGGCTTATGCGCGCGAGCACATGCGCGGAATCTGGGCCGCCGCACTGAATCCCTTCAACGACGACCTGTCGCTCGATGAGGCGGGCCTTCGCTCGAACATCCGTCACTGGATCGACGATCTCGACATCAAGGGTCTGTTCATCGCCGGCAAGCAGGGCGAGTTCTTCTCGATGAGCCTCGCCGAGCGCAAGCGCAACTTCGAGATCGCGGTCGAGGAATGCGGCGGCAAGGCTGGCGTCATCGTTTCCGTATCGGACCAGAACTTCGACACGGTCAAGGAACTGGCCCACCACGCCGAAGATTGCGGTGCGGATTACATTGTGGTCCACGCGCCGGTGCTGAGCTTCGTCCACGACCGCGGCGAGGTGCTGTACCGGTACTACAAGGCGCTCTGCGACGAGCTCGACATCGGTATCGCGATGTGGAGCCACCCCGATTCCGGCTACCTGATGCAGCCTGAGGAGTGCGCGCGTATCGCCGAGCTGCCGAACATCGTGGCCATCAAGTATTCGGTGCCGCGGGACATGTACGTCCGGCTGACGCACCTGGTGGGCGACAAGATCCAAGTGTCGACCTCCCTCGAAGACGACTGGCTGCGCAATATCGAGGAGCTGGGCTGGCAGCTCTATCTGTGTTCCTCGCCGCCGTATCACCTCCAGACGAAGAACGATCGGCGCATGCACGAATACACGCAGCTGGCGTTCGAGGGGAAGTTCGACGAAGCGCGTCGGGTCCGCGACAGCCTGAATCCCGTGCGCGAGGCGATGGCGGGCACAAAACCCGCGGACAAGCCGCAGGCGTTCGGCAAGTACTGGCAGGAGCTGCTGGGTCAGGTCGGTGGGCGGGTCCGTCCGCCGATGCTCGAGCTGACCGAGGGTGAAAAGGACGCTATCCGGGCTGCGTTCGAGGCATGCGGCCTCCAGCGCTGATCTGAGCTCATACGCCGGCGCCGGGCCCGCGCATGGTCTTCGGTGTTGACGGCGATCGGGACGGCGTCGGGATCAGATCGAACCGATCGCTTCCTTGACCCCGAGGCACGCTGTCGTCCGGTTCTCGGGCTAGAATCAGAGTCCCAGCCAGTGGAACCAAGACCGTGACCACCATCAGCCAGGACGACGTCATCCAGAGCGTAGCGGATGCGCTCCAGTACATTTCCTACTACCACCCGAAGGACTACATCGAGAACCTCGCGCGGGCCTACGAGCTCGAGGAATCGCAGGCGGCGAAGGACGCGATGGCGCAGATCCTCATCAATTCGCGCATGTGCGCCGAGGGCAAGCGGCCGATCTGCCAGGACACCGGCATCGTCACCGTCTTCGTCAAGGTGGGCATGGACGTTGCGTGGGATGCGGTGATGCCGCTGGAGGACATGATCAACGAAGGGGTGCGCCGCGCCTATCTGCATCCGGACAACAAGCTCCGCGCCTCGATCCTGGCGGATCCCGCCGGCAAGCGGGCGAATACGAAGGACAACACGCCAGCGGTCATCCATACCGAGCTCGTGCCGGGCGATACCGTCGATATCACGGTGGCGGCGAAGGGCGGTGGCTCCGAGAACAAGTCGAAGTTCGTGATGCTGAACCCCTCCGACGACATCGTCGATTGGGTGTTGAAGACCGTGCCGACAATGGGCGCTGGCTGGTGCCCGCCCGGCATGCTGGGAATCGGGATCGGCGGCACGGCCGAGAAGGCCATGGTGCTCGCGAAGAAGTCGCTCATGGACCCGATCGACATGCAGGAGCTGAAGGCCCGCGGGCCAAAGAACCGGATCGAAGAGCTTCGGGTCGAGCTTCACGACAAGGTTAACGCTCTCGGCATCGGCGCCCAGGGTCTCGGCGGACTCACCACGGTCCTCGACGTCAAGATCATGGACTACCCGACCCACGCGGCATCGAAGCCGGTGGCGATGATTCCGAACTGCGCCGCAACGCGCCACGTCCATTTCGAGCTCGACGGCACGGGTCCGGCCAAGCTGCCGGCTCCGAGCCTCGACGACTGGCCGGAGATCAGCTGGTCGGCCGGGGACAGCGCGCGGCGGGTCGATCTCGACACCGTTACCGCGGAGGACGTCCAGACCTGGCAGCCGGGGGAGACCCTGCTGCTTTCGGGAACGCTGCTGACGGGGCGCGATGCCGCGCACAAGCGGCTGGTCGACCTCATCAACAAGGGCGAGGAGCTGCCGGTCGACTTCACCGGCAAGTTCATCTACTACGTCGGTCCGGTGGACGCGGTTCGTGACGAGGCGGTGGGGCCAGCGGGTCCGACTACCGCCACGCGCATGGACAAGTTCACCGACGCGATGCTCGAGAACACCGGGCTGCTCGGCATGATCGGCAAGGCCGAGCGCGGGCCCGCGACGGTCGACTCGATCCGCAAGCACAAGGCGGTCTATCTGATCGCCGTTGGTGGCGCCGCCTACCTCGTTTCGAAGGCCATCCGGGAGTCGCGCGTGATCGCGTTCCCCGACATCGGCATGGAGGCGATCCACGAGTTCGTGGTCGAGGACATGCCGGTCACCGTCGCCGTTGACTCGAACGGCGAGGCCGTTCACACGACCGGTCCGGCGAAGTGGAGGAGCCGAATTGCGGATATTCCGGTGGTGGTTGAGGGTTGAGGGTGGTGGGTGGTGGGTATTCCCTGCTTCCTGGCTGAGTGGTTGCGGCGCTGGGCTTCGGTTGATCAGTCGGCGACTTGA
>JBCCZC010000241.1:0-8577 GCA_039188505.1 Pseudomonadota bacterium
CTCCAGGCCGGCGGCAAGGCCGTGCACCTGATCGGCGGCGCAAAGCTGGCCGCGGAGCTCGACGCCAAGCGCGCGATCGACGAAGGGACGCGCCTGGCGGCGAGGCTCTGAGAAGCGGCTGACCATCAGCCGCCGGCGACGCGATCCCGTTCCGTGAGGAGCGGGGCGTCGATCCGGAAGCGGGTCTGGCCGCCCGCGCTCTCGAGCGAGAAGGCGAAGCCGTGCTGGAGCAGGATCTCCTTCACGAGCGTGAGCCCCAGGCCCTGGCCCTTCGGTTTGGACGAGAAGAATGGCGAAAACAGGGCATCGCGGTCGTCTTCCTTGATGCCGTGCCCCGTGTCGATGACATCGAGCCGGGCCACCGCGTCCACGATCGCCAGCGCCACGCGGATCGTCCCGCCGGCGGGCGTGGCCTCCTGGGCGTTCTTGACCACGTTGATGAGCACCTGCTCGAGCTGGTCCGCGTCCGCGAGCGCACGCGGACGCGAGGCGGCGATCGAGGCGGTGAATTCGATCCCGCGTTCCCGGCAGCCCGCCTCGAAGATCGGCTGGAGCCCCTCGATGAGCGCGGCGAGGTCGGTCGGCGTGAGCTCCGGCTGAGGCAGGCGCACCACCCGCGCGAAGTCGCGCACGAAGCCGCCGAGGTGATCATTGCGGCGGATGACGACCTGCAGCGCGTCGACGAAGTCGGTCCGGTCGGCCTCGGTGAGCTGCGGTGCGTAGTTGGCACAGGATTGGAGCAGGGAGTTGGTGGCGGCGATCGTGTTGTTGACCTCGTGGGACATGAGCCGCACGAGCTTCCGGTAGGCGTTGCGCTCGGACTCGTCGAGCACGGCCGTCAGTTCCTCGATGAGCACGAATTCGCGATCGAAGCCGCGATCGACCCAGGCGTCCTTCTCCAGCCGGAATCGTCGGGCCGAACCGGCCTGGACGAGCCGGGACTCGCCGGCATCCATTCGTCCGGCGGCGACCGCCAGCGGATGCTCGAGCTGGCCAAAGCGCCGCCCTGTCAGCGGCGTGCCGTTGGTCTCGAGAAAGGTCGCGGCGGCACCGTTGGCCATGGCGATGCGTCCGTCGAAGTCGAGCAGGACAACGCCGATCGGGGTGGCATCGAGGAAGCGCTCGACGAAGCCGCGCTGTTCACCGATCTTGACGCGCTCGTCGTAGAGCGTCTCGAGCATCTGGTTGTAGGTCTTGATCAGCTCGTCCATCTCGCGCATGCCCACGGTCGAGAAGCGCGAGGTGAATTCGCGCTCTCGCAGGACGTCCGAGAAGGCGGCGACGAAGTCGAGCGGGGCGAGGGCCTTGTTGACGAGGCTGAGCCCAACGATCGCCGAGAGCACGAGTCCGGCCTCGATGGCGAAGAACCAGAGGCCGAGTTCCTCGGCGAAGGTGGCGGCAACCGCGAGGCCGGTGCCGTGGACCAGCACCACCCAGGCGATCAGCCACCGGCGGAGCGTCATTCCTGTCCCGCGCTCGACAGCCCGAACTTCTCCAGCCGACGGTAGAGGGCGGCGCGGCTGAGACCCAGCGCCTGGGCCGCGCGCGAGACGTTGCCCTCGTGCTGCAGCAGGCTGCGCTGGATCAGCGTCCGCTCCACCTCGTCGAGCGTCATGCCCTCGAAGGTGCCGCTATCCGACTCGGCCGAGCCGGGGGCCTCGAAGGCATCGCGGCCGATCTCCGGTCCCGACGCCATCAGGACAGCGCGCTCGACCGCCTGGCGCAGCTGACGCACGTTGCCGGGCCAGTCCTGGCGCTCCAGCCAGGCCAGCGCGTCGGGCGAGAGGGCAGCCTCGCTGCGGCCGTAGCGGTCCGCGAGCTCTGCGAGGACCGCGGTCGCGATCAGCGGGATATCGGAGCGCCGGTCGCGCAGCGGCGGCAGCGTCACGGTGATCAGGTTAAGGCGGTAGAGCAGGTCCTCCCTGAACTCGCCGCTGGCGACGAGCGCCTCCAGGTCACGGTTGGTGGCGGACACCACGCGGACGTCGGCGGTGCGCGTCTGCGACGACCCCACGGGCTGATAGCTCCGGTCCTGGAGGACCCGCAGCAGCTTCACCTGGCTCGGTCGATCGACGTCGCCGACCTCGTCGAGGAAGATCGTGCCGCCGGCGGCTGCCTCGAAGCGACCCTCCCGATCGGCGTGCGCGTCCGTGAACGCGCCCCGGACGTGCCCGAACATCTCGCTCTCGAACAGGTTCTGCGGGACGCCCGCCAGGTTCACCTTCACGAGCGGACCCGATGCACGCTCGCTGTTGCGATGCAGGGCATCGGCAATCAGCTCCTTGCCCGTGCCCGACTCCCCGAGGATGAGGACCGACGCGTCCGTCCCTGCGACGCGTGCGATGGTGGAGAGCACCCGCAGGAGCGCGGGGTGGTTGCCGACGATCGCGGCGTAATCGCCGGCGCCGTCGAGCTGCTCGCGAGTCAGGTCCGCGTCGTTGGCCCGCGAGGCGAGGCTCAGGGCCGTGCGGACGGCCTGCAGCAGGTGGGCGTTGTCCCAGGGCTTGGTCAGAAAGTTGGCCGCCCCGAGCCGCATGCCGGCGACCGCGAGCTCGATGCTCCCCCAGGCCGTCAGCAGGATGACCGGCAGCGCGGGCCGCCGCCGCCGGATCTCCGCCAGCAGGTCCAGACCTTCCTCGCCGGTGGTCTCGCGCGAGAAGTTCATGTCCTGGATCAGCAAATCGGGCGACTGCTGCTCGATCGCGGCCAGGGCGTCGTCGGGTCCTCCGGCGCTGATGCTCCGGAATCCTGCCTGCTTGAGCGCTAGGCGCAGCGAGGCGACGACGGATTCGTCGTCATCGACGACAAGGATGAGTGGCACGGCCATGGAGCGATTATGCCTGCCGGTCATTCGTAGTGAAGCGCTTCGGCCGGCGGACGTTTGGCCGCCAGCCGTGCCGGATAGAGCGCGCAGACGACGCACAGCCCCGAAACGATGAGGGTCGCCGCGCCGATCCCCAGGCCCGACGAGCGCCAATCCAGCGGACGGAACGTGCCCAGCATCGGAAACTGGATGCCGACGATCGTGCCGATGATGGCCGCGAAGAGCGCGAGCAGCGTCATCTCCAGCACGATCTGACGATAGATCCGCTCACGGGTCGCACCGACGGCCCGGCGCAGCCCCAGCTCATCGGTCCGTCGGGTCACGTTCTGCCACAGGACGCCGAAGAGCCCGAAGGCGACCATGATCACGAGGAAGGCTGCGATGGTCCCGCCGATATAGAGCGGCATCGACTGCTCGCGCAGGTGGTCGGCGCGGATCCGGGATAGCGGCGTGACCACGAAACGCCAGTCCGGCGCCGTCTGGGAAAGAACATCGACCAGCGCTTCCTCGTAGGTCAGCGCTGTTCCCGGTTCGAGGCGGACCAGGAGCGAATATACGCTCTGCTCCGGATCCTCGAGCTCGTGTCGCCCGAGGACGTAGTCGGTCATCTGGTGAAGGTCGCCGCGCTGGCGAAAATCGCTGAAGACGCCGATGACCGTCAGCGCGGGATCGTCCCGCTCCTCGTCCTCACCCCGCTGGCGGATGTCCTGGCCGAGGGGGCTGGCGTCACCGAACATGCGCCGCGCGAGCCGCTCGTTGATCAGGATCGGGTCGTCGATCCGTCCGGCGTCCTCAGGTCCGAACCAGCGACCCTCGAGCAGCGTCATGCCGAGATCCTGGGGCGCCCCGTCCGTCATGGTGTTCCACATGGGGATGAACTCCCGGCCCTCGTACGCGACGGTGCTCGTCCAATTCCAGCCTCGGAACGGGCCGAGGCGGACGACGTGCGCCCATTCGATGGCGGGCTGGCCCTTGAGGGTGTTCAGCACTCGGCGAAGGGTTTCGCTATCCGATTCCTGCCACTCCGAGTTGCCGATCGCGATGCGCAGTTCCCAGGTGTCCTCCCAGTCATAGCCGAGCGGCTGCTTGTAGAGCCAGAGCGAGTAGCTGATGGTCGCGGCGACGAAGAAGATGACGAGGAAAGCCGTGACGAGTTCGACGAGCACGAGCGCGTTCTCGCCCTTGCGGTTCCAGATGAGCTTGGTGAGGTGCTTCAGCATCGGAGACTCCGGGGTTCAGCCGCGGCGCAGGGCGCCGACCGGGTGCATGCGGGCCATGCGGAGCGCCGGGTAGAGACCCGACAGCACGGCGAAAACGACGATCATGGCGAAGGCGGCGAGCACGGTACCGACATCAAACTGGAACTGGGCGTAGGCGATCATGCCCGTGCTTTCGATGAACGCGAGCAGGGCGAAGCCGAGGATGACCCCGAGGATGCCGCCGACGAAAGAGAGCACCAGGTTCTCCACCAGGAACTGGCCGACCAGGGTGCGGGTGGACGCGCCGAAGGCCTTGCGCACCCCGATCTCGCCCGCTCGCTCGAGGATTCGACTGACGTTGAGATTGATGAGGTTGATCGTCGGCAGGAACATGAACGCGACCATCGCCGCGAACACCGCCCCGAAGAACAGCCCCACACGGGAGTCCTCCGCGAAGCGGCGATCGAGGAACTCCCGGGCGAGGGCCTCGAGCTTCGAATTCGCGGTTGCCTTCGCAATGGACCATTCCTCCGGGTCGTCATGGACGAAGGTCTCGAGCCGCGCGGTGAACTCATCGCGGATGACCGGAAGTCGGTCGCGGTCCTCGGCATACAGCAGCGCCGAGAACGGCCCGATCCAGTTCTTGCGCCACCCGTCGGTTGCGGTCGCCGTGTAGGGAATCCAGATTTCCCCGAAAGCGTCGAGCCGAGTCTCGGGTTCGTTGGCCACCACCCCGATCACCTCGAAGGTCATGCCGTCGAGGTCGAAGCGCTTGCCGACCGCCGGGTTACCGTCGAAGAGAGCGACCTGCATGGCTTCGTTGATGACGGCGACGCGGCTGGCGCTGCTGACCTCGTCGTTAGCGAAGGGGCGCCCGTCGCGGAAATCGAAAGCCAGCACGTTCCAGTACTCGTGATTGGCTCGCACCACCCGGGGCGACACCTTCTGGCCCCGGACGAAGACGGTGCCCTCGCGCGGTTCGGCGAAGAACGCGATCCGGTCCGGGGTTTCGAGGGGCATGACCTGGGTCTCGAGGAAGCGGTAGCCGATGGCCCAGGAGGAGGTGCTGGTCTGTTCCTCGTTGGTGATCATGAGGTCGCGGACGCCGAGATAGTTCTCGGCCCGTGCTTCGGCGCCGAGCGGCTGGACCACGTTCTGCAGCATTGCGATGACGACGGTGATGACGGCGAGCGTCAGCGCGATCCCGAAGATGTTCACGAAGCTGAAGAACTTGCGCCGCAGGAGGACCTTGTAGGCGGTGATGAGGTAATTCCTGAACATGGCGGCCTCAGTGCACCAGCTGTCCGTCGAAGATGCGGACGACGCGATCGGTGCGGTCGGCCTTCTCCTGATCGTGGGTGACCATGATCACCGTCGATCCACCGTCCCGGTTCAGGCCCTCGAGGATGCCCATGATCTCGTCACCCATGTGGCTGTCGAGGTTGCCGGTCGGCTCGTCGGCCAGAACGATCTTGGGCTCGCCCACGATTGCCCGGGCGATGGCGACGCGCTGCTGCTGGCCGCCCGACAGCTGGGTCGGGAAGTGGTGCATGCGCGAGGCGAGCCCAACGCGCTCGAGGGCGGTCTCGGCCAGCCGGCGCCGTTCCGCGGCCGGGAGTTTGCGGTAGAGCAGGGGAATCTCGACGTTATCGACCACGCGCAGGTCGGGAATGAGGTGAAAGCTCTGGAACACGAAGCCGATCGACTCGTTCCGCAGGCGCGCAAGGTCGCGATCGCGCGAGGTGCGGATCTCTTCGCCGAGCAGGTTGATGCGGCCCTCGGACGGCTCGTCCAGGAGACCGATGAGGTTGAGCAGGGTGCTCTTGCCGCAGCCGGACGGCCCCATGATGGCGAGCATTTCGCCCTGGCGGACGTCGAGGGTGATGTCGTGAACGGCGACCGTTTCGATGCGGTCGGTCCGGTAGGTCTTCGAGACCTCGTGGAGCTGGATGGCGAGTTCGCTCATGGGTTCATTGCCTCAGGGTCAGGGATTCGAGATGGCGGATGCTGTCGGTGCTCGAGATGACGACGCGGTCGCCGGCTGCCAGGCCATCGACGACCTGGACCTGGTCGCGGTTGGCGAGCCCGAGCCGGGCGTCGACGCGGACCAGGCGGTCACCCTCGACGCGGAAGGCCATGGCGGGGCCGCGGCCCTGCAGGCCCGGCCCGCGGCGCACGACGAGGGCCTCGTTGAGGCGGTCGGTCTCGAGCTGGATGTCCGCCCGCTGGTTGGCGCGCAGCGCGGCGTTCGCGGGATCATCGAGCTCGAGCAGGATGCGGACGGTCCCCGCCTCGACCGCGGGGAGCACGGAGGCCAGCGTGGCGGCGAAATCACGCCCGCCGATGCGCGCCTGCGCGCGTTGGCCTTCGCGGAGTTCGGCGGCGTAGTAGTCCGAGGCGCTGGCCTCGAGCCGGAAGCTCGATAGATCGGAGACCCGCGCCAGGGCGGTACCCAGCGTGACCGCAGCGCCGGCTTCCTCCTGGACCCAGGTCACGACGCCGGCGTGTGGCGCGCGGATGGTCGCCAGCGCGAGGACACGCTGCTTCTCCGCGAGCTGGCTCTCCAGGATCGATGCCTCGAGGTCGATCCGTTCGAGGTCGGAGTCGAGCGATTCCCGGAGGTGTCGCAGCTCGCGCTCGAGCTGCTCGAGTTCGACTTCGCTCCGGCGGACGTCGAGCTGCGCTTCGAGGAGGTCACCCTTGGAGATTGCCCCGATCTCCGCCAGCGCCTCGAGCCGATCCCGGCGGGCCGTGCGGCTCTCCAGATCGATCCCCGCCAGCGCGCGGCGCCCGTCCGCTTCGGTAATCGACTGGTCGATCGCGAGGCGCCGACCCTCCCGCTCGTTCTGCTTCAGGGCGAGCTGCTCGCGCAGCTGCGAGATCTCGGCCTCCAGCGGGCGCCGTTCGAGTTCCAGGATCGGATCGCCGGCCGCTACGGCCGTTCCCGGAAAGGCGTGGAGCTGACGCAGCTCCGAGCCGAACGGCGCGGAGACCACCGTCTCGCTCCGCGGCACGACCGTACCGGTGACGTCGATTGCGGCGACGAGGTCGCCCGTTTCCACGGTCGCGAAGCGCAGCTCGTCGGCCGCGATCGAGGGCGCGATCAACGCGCGGATGCCGAGGAGAACGGCCGCCAGGACACCGATTGCGGCGAGGATTCGCGTAGCGATGGAGAGACGCTCGCGTCGGCGGGTACGGGTTTCGATGGGTCGGTCCATGCCCACCGGGATGCTGGAATCGTGCCAACTCCCGAACTCGCGAAGTTTCGGGGTCGACATCGCTGGCGATCGAGCATTCGCTGGCCGATCCCGGACAACCGCTACTCGGGCGTGTCCGGAATCGGACAGTCGTCCCTAGTCGCGCCTGAGCTTGTCGGAAACCGCCATCGGCGTCGGGTAACGCATGACGATCCAGTAACTCGAGGCGATGAAGCTCAGGAGCGTCGTCACCTGGATCAGGTAGCCGGTCTCCGGCGAGACCGCGGCGCTCGTGAGCGCGACGGCGGCGATCAGGAGGCTGAACTCGCTGACCTGGCCGAGGCGCACACCCATCTCGCGCGATAGCTCGGGCTTCTCGCCCTGACTCATGAGCAGCCGGGAGAAGATGATCGGCTTGAGAACGAGCATAGCGCCGGCGAGCACGAGGGCAGGCAGGGCCACCTGCGCCACCATGGCGGGATCGAGGCCGGCGCCGAGGGTGAAGAAGAAGATCACCAGGAAGAAGTCGCGGATGGGCCGCAGGTTGTCCGCGATGAAGCGCGAGACCGGACTCGCCGCAAGCGAGACGCCCGCGACGAAGGCGCCGATTTCGTACGACAGGCCGAGCGCATGCGCGGCGGTGGCCAGGCTCAGGCACCAGCTGATGGCCAGGAGGAAGACGTACTCCTGAATCTGGTCGAAGCGCCGCAGCAGGGGCTGCAGGACGTAGCGCTGTCCCAGCCAGCCAGCGGCCACGATGAGCGGCAGGCCAACGGCCGCGAGGAGGAGCCCCAGCCCTTCGCTGTCGCTGCTCGTGAGCAGGAGGATCATGAGTATCGCGATCACGTCCTGGATCAACAGCACGCTGATGATGATTTCGCCCGCATGACGATGATGCAGGGCCGTGGTCGGCAGCAGCTTCAGCCCGAGGATGGTCGACGAGAACATCATCGCGCAGCCGACGATGAACGCCTCCCCCAGCGGCAGCCCGAAGGCAAGCGCGATGCCGACGCCCACACCGGCGAAGACCGCCGAGCTCAGCAGCGTCAGCTGGGTGGCCTGCCCGAGCATCTGCATCAGCTTCTGGGGGTAGAGGTTCAGGCCGAGGAGATAGAGCAGGAACATGATGCCGAACTCGGCGATCTGCCGGATGATCTCGGGCTGCGGCAGCAGGTCGAAGCCCGCGGGACCCACGAGCGCCCCGACGGCGATGTAGGCGAGGATCATGGCCTGCCGCGCGAACAGAGCCGCCGTGGCGAGAACCGCCGCACCGGCGAAGATCAGGAAGATGGCGAAGACGATGCCTTCGGCGCTCACGACGCGCCTGCAAGCCCCGTCGTGGTGCGGCGGGGGCGCC
>JBCCZC010000242.1:0-8546 GCA_039188505.1 Pseudomonadota bacterium
CATCGGCACCGTCGCGGCGTCGTCCCGGAGCGGCGCCTGGCCAAGGAGCCAGACCTGCTCGCCATCGAGATAGACGTACCAGGTGACCAGGATCTCGAGTTCGCCCTCGATCTCGAAGACCTGCATGACGAAACCGTGGCCGTTCTGGGTGCGGTTGAAGTAGCTGCCGCTGACGCACGCGTCCCGGGCGCCGGCGATCGGCGCGATGCGCTGGATCGGCAGCGATCCGCTGCTGAAGCCGGCCACCGTACTCACCCAGGAAGCCTCGCCGCCGTCGCCATTGAAAGCGAAGGTCAGCGTGCCCCAGGGGACGAGGTCCACGGCGCTGCTATCGAAGTCCGGCGGGAAGTCCGGGCCGCTGGTGATGAACATGTCCAGCGTCGCAGAGCCGGCACTCAGGGGGCCCTGGCCGGTCAGCCAGACGGGTACGCCGTCGCGATACACATACCAGTAGGCGTTGATGCGATTGGGTGCTGAAGCCTGCTGGCCCTCAAGCTGTTCGATGAACCAGCCGTGGCCTGCCTGGCCGAGACTGAACCAGGGGCCGCTGAAGCTGCCGTCCGGGAGGCCGGTCGCGAGTGCGGCCGCCCCTCGGGCGTCGTCGGTTCCCGGTGCGCCGATGGCGAGGTCCCGACCAGCGAGATCGATCGCGGCGCCGAAGCCCTCGAAAGCGGGCTGGTCACTGATGGGCGCCGGCGCGGGAATGCGGAAGAGCGGATTGAGTCCCGAGAAGCGGTAGATCGCGCCGCTCGTTCCCGCAACCTCGCCTGCGTCGCCCGGCGCACCCACCGTAACGAAGGTGCCGTCGGTCGCGACCGCCGAACCGAAGCCGCCGCCTTCGACGGGCGATGCCGCGGTCAGCACGCCCCGCTGCTCCAGCCCGGAGGGCGCCACTTCGAAGACGTGCACGGCGCCTTCGCCGGTCGACGTACCGGGCGCGCTCGGCGCGCCCACGACCATGGTGGCCCCGACGAGATCGATGGCCGTACCAAAGCCGTCGCCCGCGACGCCGTTAACCGTGCCGGTCGGATTCAGGTTCGCCGCGACGCGCTCGTACAGTGTGGCGCTGCCCGCGACGGCGCCGCCGAGCGCCGTCGCCGGAGAAGCGACCGCGACTCGATTGTCGCTGGCCGCGATGGCGGCACCGAAGCCACCGCCCGGCATCGGGACCGGCGGTTTGAGTTTCTCGCGGAGAACCACGTTGTTGGCGCCGTCGATGGCATAGACGTAGACGGCACCGGAGCCCTCACCATCAGCCTCGCCGTCCGCATCCGATGGGGCGCCGATCAGCACCGTGTCGCCGGTGAGGTCGATGGCGAAGCCGAACTGATCGTCCGCCTGGTCGGTGCCCGGATCGATCACCTGTTTCAGATTCCACTGGCCGTCAAGGCGCTCGAACAGGGCCGCCTTGAGCTGCGGCATACCGCCCTTGGCCTGAAGGTCTGCGGGATCGAGCACGGGCGCGCCCACGACCATGAGATCGCCCTCGATGGCGACCGCGCTGCCGAAGTTTGCCGCAAAGAAGCCGGTAGGCACGAAGATGAAATCCTCGAAACCGACGAAACCCTCGAACTCGGAGAAGGCGACGATACGCCCGTCACCGGCGAAGGGCTCGCCGATGGCCGTAAGACCACCCTCGGAGGTGATGACCGCGCCGAGGCGCGTGTCGGGCGGTGGCGGCGTGCAGCACTGGAACGGGAGCTGCAGCCGGTCGACGCGAACGTTGGGCAGCTCGTTGTTGCCCGGTCGGATCCGCGCGATGGCCTCGTTGTTGCCTTCGTCCGTTTCCATCTGCTCGAAGCGGTAGTCCGCCACGCCGGAGATCGTGAACGGTGCCTCGCCGACATCGATCGGCTGCGAGCAGCTCACCGTTCTGCGCGAGCCGCCCGGATCGACCGAAACGAAGCGAAAGCCGCAGAATCGCTCGCCATCGACGCGCAGTTCGGCACGCCAGTAATGGTTCACCGACTGGTCCACATCGAAGGTGAACTGGAGGAACAGACGGTCCCCCGGCTGCGGGTCGTCTACGGGCGTTCCGTCGCCATCGACCAGCGCAATGCGCTCGGCGGCGAGGTCGAGCGGGTCGTCCACGCGGGTATCGAAGGTGCGCGTGCGTGTGTTGTTGTTCTCGTTGTTTTCGGCCACGGCGTCGGCCGCGTCCAGCGTCGCCTCGATCGTCGCCTTGCCTTCAGGGAAGGGCACCGCAGGGCAGGTCGCGAAGACCGTGCCGTCCGCCGTTTCGACATCGACCTCGCAGATGACCTCACCGTTGAGGGTCATGCGTACGCGATGGGCGATCGGGCCGCCGCTGGCGCGATAGTTCAGCTGCGGTCGAAGCAGATCGCCGGGACGGACGTTGTGGGTAATGGGCGCGCGATCCTCGTCACCCTCGGCGGCCCGGAGAATGATGGAATCTGCGCTGAGATCGACCCCCGTACCCTTGGACAGCAGCACCTCGCCGACTTGCTGGTCGACATCGAGGGACGCGGCCGCGTCGGACACGGCCGGCAGGAGAAGACATGCCAAGAGCAGACGCCGCATGATCGCAGACCTCCTGTCGCAGACTTCTTTGACCATAGCAGACGGCCGGGAGGCAGCAACGGCCGGAGTCCGGGCGAACTGGCTGGCCGGCTATGGCTGCGGTTGGGGGAATGCTCAGCGTTTCCGGCGCGCACAGCCCGTTCGATCGGCCGCAACCCCTGGCGCAGCCAACGTCACGGATCGGGTTTTACCAAGCCGAAAGAAGGACTTGGCACAGGGGCGAACCGGGCAAGCTGGCTAGCGCACGAGGTCGATTGCGCTCTTGCCCGTCACTACCCGGGGTCCCGCCTCAGGCGCAGCGAACCCGGCGGCGTCAACAAAACGAATCGCGAAATCTTGTGTCGGCGACGCGCAAACGCACGATCCGTCGAGGCGGGGACCCTCGCGAAGCTGACGCAATGCGCGGATCCGGATCGTCACGGGTCAAGGAGGTCCTCGTAGACCTGGTAGCCCGCGTGGCGCATGCCAAGGGCTTCATAGGTGTCCTGCGCGCCGGAGTTCTCGTCTTCGACGTAGAGGCGAAAGCCGATGGCGCCCGACGCCCGCGCCCGGGGCTCCAGCGCCGAATAGAGCGCCCGATAGACGCCCCGCCGGCGCCAGTCGGCCCGGACGAAGACGCTCTGGATCCACCAGATCAGTCCGTTGCGCCAGTCGCTCCATTCGAAGGTTACGAGGAGACAGCCAACGGGCTCGTCGCCCGCCCGCGCCACCAGATAGAAACCGCGCCCCGGGACGTCGAAGACGCCGCCGACGCCCGCCCGGATGCGTTCCGGATCGAGGCGCTTGCCTTCGGTTTCCAGCGCCATCTGCTCATTGAAAGACGCGATGATCTCGACATCGTCGGGCGTTGCGTCAGTAATCGTGAACGTTGTCATTTGGGCTCCTCCGCCAGCGCCTTCGTCACGATCTCGAAGACGTCGGGTGACAGCGAACCGCCGGACCGCAGGCCCTCCAACTCGCCTTGGATCTGCTCGCCCAGGGATGCCGGCATTCGGCGCCAGGCGTTGAAGATCGACACCAGCCGGGCCGCGATCTGCGGATTGAGCGCATCAAGCGTACGCACCTGCTCGGCAAGGAAACGGTATCCGGAGCCGTCGGCCGCATGGAACCCGGTGTGGTTGCGGGCGAAGGCGCCGATCAGCGATCGGACCTTGTTGGGGTTCCTCATGCTGAAGGCCGGATGCGCCAGCAGATCGTGCACCCGGGTCAGCACGCCGTCGCGCGGAATCGAGCCCTGCACTGCGAACCACTTGTCCAGCACGAGGGCATCATCTCGATGCCGATCGTGGAAGGCCTCGAGGGCGTCCTCCGCACCGTCGAGGCCCTCGTGCAGAAGTACGCGCAGCGCAGCGAAGCGATCGGTCATGTTGTTGGCGCTGCGGAACTGCACCTGTGCCAGCGGACCGACGGCCTCGTTCCCGAGCACGCCGAGGTAGCCAAGCGCCGTGTTGCGAAGCGAGCGCCGGGCGCCGTCCTCGCCGGCTGGACGATAGGAACCTTCGACGCGCAGCGCATCGAAGCGATCCCGCAGACCGTCCTCGCAGCGGCGGGCCACCGCCCGGAGCGCCCGGCGGCGTGCAGCCAGCACGCTGGCCACGTCCATGACGTCGAGCTGCTGCAGCAGCGTATCGACGTCCGGCAAGCCGATGGCCTCGGCAATGAGCGCCGGGTCGGTGCCCTCGTCAGCCAGCAGGGCGGCCGCGGCTTCCGGTAGGCGCTCGTCGATCTGCGGCTCGCCACCGGCTTGGATGGCAGCGACGCACTCCAGGATGACGTCGGTCGCGAGGCGCTGGGCGGCATCCCAGCGATTGAAGGAATCGCCGTCGTGCGCCATCAGGAAGGCCAGCTGGTCCCGATCGTAGGGAAAGGCCAGGCGAACCGGGGCCGAGAAGCGCCGCAGGAGCGAGGGGACCGGGCGAGCGTCGAGGCCTTCGAAGACGACGGATTCCTCCGCCTCCCGAAGCTCGATGACGTCGCCGGCGCCGCCCAGCGCGCGACCGACGGGCCGGAGCGGTTGGTCTGTCCCGTCGGGGCCGACGAGTCCTACCGCCACGGGCACGTGGAGCGGCAGCTTCTCGGGCTGACCGGTCGTCGGCGCGGTTTCCTGGCGGAAGGTGAGCTCGTAGCGACCGGCCGCCTCGTCCCAGGCATCAGTCACGGTCACCATCGGCGTGCCCGCCTGCAGATACCAGCGTTCGAACTGGTCGAGATCGATATCGTTGGCATCGGCCATCGCGCCGCGGAAATCGTCACAGGTCACGGCCTGGCCATCGTGGCGCTCGAAGTACAGCTTCATACCGCGCTGAAAACCGTCCTCGCCGAGCAGCGTGTGATACATGCGCACGACCTCCGCCCCTTTCTCGTAGACGGTCAGGGTGTAGAAGTTGTTGATCTCGATGTAGCTCTCGGGCCGCACCGAGTGGGCCATGGGACCGGCGTCCTCGGAGAACTGGGCCGAGCGCAGCAGCCTCACGTCCTCGATGCGCTTGACCGCGCGCGACTGGAGATCGGCGGTGAACTCCTGGTCGCGGAAGACGGTCAGGCCCTCCTTCAGGCTCAGCTGGAACCAGTCGCGGCAGGTCACCCGGTTGCCGGTCCAGTTGTGGAAGTACTCGTGCCCGATGACCGCCTCGATGCCCAGGTAGTCGTGGTCGGTGGCGGAGTCGGGGCTCGCCAGGACGTACTTCGCGTTGAAGATGTTGAGGCTCTTGTTCTCCATCGCTCCCATGTTGAAGTCGTTGGTCGCGACGATGTGGTAGACGTCGAGGTCGTACTCGAGCCCGAACCGGGACTCGTCCCACGCCATCGACGCCTTGAGGCTCTCCATGGCGTGATCAAGCCGTCCGAGGTTCTCCTTCTCGGCGTAGATCAGGAGGGCGACGTCACGGCCGCCGCGCGTCCGGAACCGGTCCTCGATGCACTCCAGCTCACCCGCGACGATCGCGAAGAGATAGGTCGGCTTCGGGAATGGATCTTCCCAGGTCGCGAAGTGGCGACCGTCGGCCAGGTCGCCGGCCTCGACGCGGTTGCCGTTCGACAGCAGCACCGGATAGCGCGCGCGGTCGGCCTCGAGGCGGACACGGTAGCGCGCCATGACGTCCGGTCGATCCAGCATCCAGGTGATCTTGCGGAAGCCCTCGGCCTCGCACTGCGTCAGCAGGAACGGGCCCGAGACGTAGAGGCCCTCGAGGGCGGTGTTCGCCGCCGGCGAGATGGCCACTTCCGTCTCCAGCACGAACGCCGCGGGAACATCCTCCAGCGTCAGGTGCTCGCCCGCCTCGGTCCGACGCTCGGGCGGCACGTCGACGCCGTCGACGCGCACCGCGAGGGTCTCGAGATCCTGACCGTCCAGCACGAGGGGGCCGTCCGCACGCTCGGCATCGGGGTTGCGCCGAAGCGCGAGGCGCGCGTGGACGATCGTCCGGTCTGCATCAATTGCGAAACGCAGATCGACGTCGTCGACGAGGAACTCCGGGACCCGGTATTCGCCGCGGTGGATCGTGCGAGCGGTGCTTTCCTTCATGGGGATCGTCGTTGGTCAGGGGGATGCCGGGATTATAGGGATGCGGCGGTCGGGATCGTGAAAGTCCGTCCCAAATTCGCAATTCCGATCCCGGTTTCGAAACGCACCCGGCGAAGTTCGCGCCCGACGAAGGCGCCCATACCCTGAGTTCCCGCGCTTTCCGGAAGTTGGCACGGATCTCGCTTCAGGTCAGCCATGGACATCGAAATCAAGCAGCAGAAGCGACTTCCCTGGCTCCGGATCGCCGGCGCGGTGGGGCTGGCCGGCGTCATCGCCGCGGCCTCCGCGGGCTGGCTGAAGCCCGGCCAACCGTCCGTTCCCCATGACGAGGTCCGCCTGGCCGAGGTCGAACTCGGGCGCTTCGTCCTCGACGTGAACGTCTCCGGCACGCTGGTCCCCCGCGACATCCGCTGGCTCGGCTCGCGGACCGGCGGTCGGGTCGAGGCGGTTCGGGTCGAGCCGGGCGAGACCGTCGCGGCCGGCGACATCATCATGGAGCTCAGTGAGCCCGAGCTGGTTCGGGCACGAGATGAGGCCAGCTGGCGTCTGTCCGCCGAGGAAGCGAACGCCGCGGAGCTCGAGGTACGGCTGGCCGAGGAGGCCCTGGAACAACGCATGCGCGTTGCCGAGGCCGAGGCTGCCCACGAGTCGGCCCGCCTCGAGCTCGAGGCCGAGCGCGAGCTCGCCGAACAGAAGATCGTCTCGCGCATCCGCCTGCGCCAGTCCGAGCTCGAGACGGCGAAGCTCGCCCAGCGTGTGCGCATGGAGGCGGAACGCACGACGCTCTGGGAGCGTAGCGAGAACGCCCGGCGGGATGCCCAGGCCGCGCGCGTTCGCCAGCTCGCGGACGTCCTCGCTGCGCTCGAGCGCCGCGTTGAGGACCTCGTGCTGCGCAGCCCGATCGACGGCGTCGTCGACGCGCTGGAGACGTTGCCCGGTGAGTCCGTCCCGGCCGGCGCCCGCATCGCCCGCGTCGTCTCGCCCCTCGACCTGATCGCACGCGTTCGCGTCCCCGAGTTCCAGGCCGGCCGCATCGCCGCCGGCCAGGTCGCCCTGGTGCGGATCGGCTCGCTGGAGATTCCCGCGAGCGTCACCCGGATCGACCCGGCGGTGGTCGGCGGCACGGTCGAAGTGGACCTCGTGACGGCCGAGGCGCTACCGAGCTCTGCCCGGCCGGACCTCACGATCTCCGCGCGCATCAACATCGCCGAGGAATCCGACGCGGTCACCGTTCAGCGGCCCCTCAACGCGCGAGAGTCCACGCAGATCGGGCTCTTCCGGCTCCGCGCCGGGTCGCAGCTCGCCGAACGCGTCCCGGTCGAGGTCGGCCGCATCGGCGCGGACCGCATCGAAGTCGTGTCTGGCCTCGAGCCCGGCGACCGGATCATCATCTCCGACACGCGCCCCTACGTGTCGTTCGACAGCATCACCATCAGCAACCCAGGAGAAGCATCATGAGCGCAATCGTCAGCATGCAGGGAATCAGCAAGGTCTATCGCACGGAAGACATCGAGACGCACGCGCTCTCGGACATCGACCTCACGATCGAGAAAGGCGAGTTCCTGTCGATCGCGGGCCCCTCGGGGTGCGGCAAATCGACACTGCTCGCGATTATCGGCCTGCTGGATTCCGCCACGGCCGGTTCCTACGAGCTGTCAGGCAAGCCGGTCGCCTCGCTCGACGCCGCGGCACGAGCCGCGATCCGCAGCCGCTACGTCGGCTTCATCTTCCAGTCTTTCAACCTGATCCCGCAGCTCAGCGTGTTCGCGAACGTCGAGCTGCCGCTCACCTACCGCACGGACATCCCCCGGCGGGAGCGCGCGGAACGCGTCGAGGCGGCGCTGGAAAAGGTCGACATGGCGCACCGCCGCCGACACACGCCGACCCAGCTCTCGGGCGGTCAGCAGCAGCGCGTCGCGATCGCCCGTGCGCTCGTCGGTGATCCGGAGGTGCTGCTCGCCGACGAGCCGACCGGCAACCTCGATTCCCGCAACGGCCAGGCCGTGATGGACCTGCTCGCAGGGCTGCACGACCAGGGCGCGACGCTCTGCATGGTGACGCACGATCCGCGCTTCGCCGAGTACGCCGACCGGACGGTCAACATCTTCGACGGCGCCATCGTCAACGAGCACCGGCGTCCGCGCCGCGCCGACTCGGCCGCAGCCTGAGGCCCCTTCCCATGAAAGCACTCATCGACGATATCCGCTTCAGCCTGGGCGCCCTGGCGTCGCAGCCGCTGTTCACCTTCACGGTCATCCTGACGCTGGCGCTCGCCGTCGGCGCGAACACGGCGGTGTTCAGCGTGGTTCACGGCGTGCTGCTGAGCGAGCTGCCCTACGAGGACGCCGAAGACGTCGTCCGGATCAGGCTCGAGAGTACCGCGCGCCCGGGGCAGCGCTCAGAACTGTCTCCGGCGGAGGTCGCTGACCTCATCGAGCGGAGCCAGTTCATCGAAACCGCTGGCTTCTTCAACTGGGCCGGC
>JBCCZC010000243.1:0-8535 GCA_039188505.1 Pseudomonadota bacterium
GATTCCGGCTGGTGGGCTGGAAAAAAGGCAATTCGGTCAGGATCGTGAGGACGTTCAGGGTACGGGAGCTGCCGCGACACGGCGTTTATGCGCCTTATGTGCGAAATCCTCCGGGTAGGCTCGACGACGTCCATTCGGGCATCGTCCTATAGCAGATCAAGTCAGACAAACCTTCGCCCTCGCATTTGCTTCCGGGGATCCGATGTCGCGCCGAAGAGGTCCAGCCGCCAGCCAGGACCTCCCTTCGCCACGGTGACATGATCGGAGCATGGATTCCATGTCCCATTGCAGCTGGCAAGCGTCCCGTTCCAGTGGACAACTGGATCGTTGAGACTGTTGCTTGTCGAAGTGCCGCAGCCGAACGCGGGTCGTGAGCGCGCCCGTGTTCGTCCGCGGTCCATGGCGGCACGTATCGGCTCTAGGCGCGCCGTTCTCGGAGCGAATCAGAGCAGCCACCGCTTCGTACCGAGAGGAATCGTGCCGGATGTCCATCGCAGTCCGCCTCCGGAGGATCGCCGCCTCAAGTCACGATCCGGCAGTTCTTGCTGCGCCGTCGACACCGGACGACAGCAGGGCGCGAATCCGGTTGCCAGTCGCCAAGAGCTGGTCTCCCGTCAGGATGTGGCGTGCATCCAGCAGCTCCAGGCTGAAAGCGCCGTTGGTGAGCTGACGCCAGGCGTCGGCCTCTTCCCGGCTCACGAGCACGTCGTCCCGCCCCAGGAAGACGTGGACAGGGCTGTCGATCTTCTGGTCACGCCGCGGGTGCATCGCGCAGTTTCGCAGATCCGCACGCAGAATCGGTTCGTAGAGATCCATCACCTCGGGGTGCTCGAGCAGTTCGTCGGGTAGACCGCCCAGTCGTTTCAACGCCGCACGGAAAGCGTCGCCTTCGAGTTCATGCAGCGGGTCGTCGTCGGCATAGCTGCATTGCGGCGCGCGCGCCGCCAGGGCAAAGAGCGCGACGGGCCTTCCCCGGCCGTGCTGCGCCCAGCGCTCGATGAGCTCGCACGCCAGCAGCGCGCCCATGCTGTAGCCGAGCAGTGCGAAGGGCCGATCGAGCAGCGGCAGCAGCTGCAACGCCAGAGAGTCGGCCAGCGCGGTGATCGATTCGGGCAGCGGTTCGTTGAAGCGATCCTCGCGACCCGGCAAGGCGATCGGGCAGACTTCGAGGTCGTCGGAATCGAGCGCCATGAGCGGGTAGAACGTGCTCGCGCCGGCGCCCGCGGGCGGCAGGCAGAGCAGGCGCATCGCCGGATCACGGCTAGGGCGACCGGCTCGCCGGACTACGGATCTTGCATGCATCACGGACCCTCGAAAATCAGCTGGCCGGTCAGCGAAAGAGAAACGCAAAGCGTTCGCGAATCAGCTTGCGCGGTCCGGCATCGGACATGCGCCAGAGCCGGGCGTCGAGCACGAAGTGAACCCACGTCAGGAGAATACCCGCCACGAAGAGGGCGTTGTTGCCGGCAAGCCGGTGCAGCAGGAGTCCGCCGACGGCGACCGAGGCGACGAATACGATGCCGTGAAGCCACAGACGCTGCGGCCCGCGCGCCAGAAGGAAGACCATCAACAGGTACTGGAAGCCGTGCGCGAGCGCGTAGCTCCAGAAGGCGTAGATCTCGTCCTCCACCAGCATGGCCGGCAGGAAGAAGCACAGCGCACCGGCGGTGAAAATGGCCACCCGAGGCTGAAGAAACACCGCGCGATGGCGCAGCACGAGATACGCAACCGCGGCCGCTCCGGCCAGATAGGCGCCCACCGACAGAATTGCCATGACGTCGGCGAGCGGTCGCCAGAACGAGACTTCGGCAAACGCACCGTCCAGAAGCGCCGGCATCACCGCGAGGCAACCGGCGAGCGCCGGAAGCAGAAGCGCCCAGGCCAGCTGAAACGGCACCCGAGCGCTGCTGCTTGCCGCCGCGAAGGCAACCAGTCCGTAGTTCTGCTTCTGGTAGTGGTAGTGCAGCCACAGCAGATGCACGAGAAACATCGCGGCCACGGCATCGTCGCTGAGCGGCGCCGAGGCGCCGAACGCGAGCGCGGCACCCGTCAGCAGCAGGGCGAGTGCCGGTACTCCGTAGAACCGGAGTGGCATCGGCCGCATGACCTCACGCACGTCGCGGTCGATGTACACCGATGCCGTGCTGGCGACGTGCCCGACACCACCGGCGAACACCGCCAGTCCGAGCAGGAGCGATCCATCGAAGGGAAACTCCGCCAACCAGAGCGCCGGCAATACCAGCAAAGGCAGCCAGGTGGCGGTCAGCAGCGCGGCGTAGAACGCCTCCCTGCGGGTCGCCCCTGTTCTGGCCTCAATCGTCAGTGCTTCGGTCATGCTGCTGTCCTATCAGATCTCGATTTCGACCCGGTTGCCATCGGCGTCGCCCGGCGCATCCATCTCCCCGGCTGCGATACGCATTGCGTCGATATGATTGGCCAACGCCTCCACCGTCGGAAACTGGAAATGCGCTGCGAGGGGAAGCTCGATGCCCAGTTGCTTGCGCAGGCGGGTGTTGATGCGGATGACATTCAGCGAGTGGCCTCCGAGGGCGAAGAAATTATCGTCGGCGCCCACACGGTCTACGCCGAGCACCGCGACCCACGCGGCTGAAATCTGACGCTCCGTCTCGTTGCGCGGCGGCACATGGGCCGCGACCTCGCGAACGCCGGGCAGCGGGAGTGCGCCGCGGTCCACCTTGCCGTTCGCGCTGAGCGGCAGTGCATCGAGCACCCCATAGACGGTCGGCACCATGACCGGGGGTAGCTTCGGCTGCAGGAACGCCTGCCAGTCGAGCAATGCCATGTCGTCAAGCCGCTCGGCGGCATCCGACGCTGTGTCCGACGGCGTCAGATAGGCGACCAGCTGCGCACCGCCGGAGAGCGACTGCAGCACCACCAGCGCCTCGTGCACACCGGGATGACGACGCAGGCTCCGTTCGATCTCGGCAGGCTCGATTCGCACGCCCCGCAGCTTGATCTGGTCATCCATTCGTCCCAGGTACTCGATCGTGCCGTCGTCGCGCCACCGCGCGCGGTCGCCGCTGCGATAGAGCAGGCCCGCCCCGCCGTTGGACGTCGCCAGCGGATCAGGCACGAAGCGCTCAGCGGTCAGAGCCGTCTGCCCGAGATAGCCACGGGCGACGGCGAGGCCACCGATGCAGAGCTCACCGGGAAGACCCGTGGGCAACTCACGCAGATCGCGGTCGAGGATACGGATCTGTGTGTTGTCGATCGGTGATCCAATCGGGACAGCGCCAGCCAAGGCGTCGGATCGACAGGCCCATGCCGTCACGTCGATCGCCGCCTCCGTTGGCCCATACAGATTGTGCAGCTCCACGTCCGGAGCACTCGCGAAGAAGCGATCCTGCAGCTCCGCGGTCACGGCTTCGCCGCTCAGGATGACCCGTTCCAGGGGCGCAAGGTCCGTGGCCAGCTGTTCGCGCGACAGATCGTCCAGGAACGCGCTGAGCATGGCCGGCACGAAGTGAACCGTGCCGATGCGTCGTGAGCGGATGAGATCGGCGAGGTAGGCACTGTCGCGATGCCTGCCGGGCTCGGCGATGACCATGGTCGCACCGGTCAGTAGCGGCCACAGCAGCTCCCAGGCGGAAACGTCAAAGCCCACCGGCGTCTTGTGCAGCACGGCTTCGCCGGCAGCGAGCGGGAAGCGCCGCTGCATCCACGCCAGCCGGTTCACCAGGCTGCCGTGCGTGTTGATCACGCCCTTGGGTCGGCCGGTGGACCCCGAGGTGTAGATCACATAGATCATGTTGTCCGCGCCCGAGCCAGGGCAAGCCGCCGCCGTCGACCCAGCCGGCGCCGGCCATGGATCGTCGCCTTCCGGCTGCTTCCCCAGCCTTGCGAGATCCACACTGGCTGTGCCATTCGATGCGAGCACCGCCAGGCCCTGACGACTGTCGACGATCAGGGCGACGGGGCTTGCGTCCGTGATCATGGCCTCCAGCCGCGCGTTCGGCTGCTCAGGATCCAGGGGCAGATAGGCCGCACCCGCCTTGAGCACGCCCAGGATCGCCACCGGCAGCTCCAGCGCGCGCTCGAGGTGAATCGCCACCACCGATTCGGGGCCCGCACCGAGCGCGCGCAGATGCCGGGCGAGCGGTTCGGCGCGTGCGTGCAGCGCGCGGTAGGACAGCTCGCGGGTGCCGAAGCGGAGCGCGACCGCCTCCGGCGATGCCTGCGCCTGGGCCTCGAGCCACTCGGTGATCGTCCGATACGGCGGTAGCGGTCGCCGCGTCTCGTTCCAGGCCGCTTGCTCCGCCGTTTCCTCGGCCGAGAGGAGCGCGAAATCGCCCAGCGGCGCGTTCGCACTGCTGACCATGGCCGCCGTCAGGTCCTGCAGGTGACGCAGCAGGCGTTCCATATGGTCGATCCGATAGCGGTCTGCGGCGAAGCGTGCCGTCAGCTCCAGCACCTCGCCATCGGAGACCTGAACGGTCAGCGGGAAATGCGTCTGCTCGTCGAAGTGCAGATCGCGCAGGGCGAGGCCACTTCCGTCTGACGAGGACAGCGCCGGCGCGGGGTAGCTCTCGAAGACGAACAGGCATTCGAAGAGCGGGTCGCCATCATTGATCCAGGTCGTCAGCTCCCGCAGCGACACGTGCTCGTGGGCGGCAGCCAGGCCCTGCCGGTGCTGGAGCTCTCGCAACCAGTCCCCGAGCGGCAGCGCGGGCGGCAGGTCCACCTGCACCGGCAGGGTGTTGATGAACAGGCCCACCGCCTCCTGCACGCCGGCGAGTTCGGGCGGACGTCCCGAAACGGTGCTGCCGAACGTCGCCTCGGAACGATCGTTATAGCGGGCGAGAAGCAGCGCAAAAGCCCCCTGGAGCACCGTATTGACCGTGACGCGCTGGTCGCGAGCGAACGCTCTGAGTCGATCCGTCGCCTCGGGAGACAGCGTCCGGCTGGCGCGGGTCCGCGCGCCTTCGGGAACCGGCGCAGGTGGCGGAAGCGGGACGGTCGTCAGCGCCGCCGGCGCACGCAGGTGGCTTCGCCAGAACGACTCGGTAGCGTCCGCGGGTTGACGCCTTTGCCAGGCGACGAAATCGGCGAAGCGGCTGCCGGTGCCGCCCGCGGAGTGACGACCAGTGAGCAGACGGGCGCAGACCTGCTCGATGACCCGCGCGGCCGACCAGCCGTCGAGGATCAGGTGATGGTAGGCCCAGATGAGCGTGTAGCGCCGGGAGTCCCGGCGAATCAGGCTGAGTCGCATCAACGGTGGACGGCGCGGATCGAAGGAAAGGCTGCGGCTGGCCAGCAGAAAGCCCTCCAGCTTTTCCCGTTGCTCCTCGGCCGGCCAGGCACGCCAGTCGAGCTCGCTCCACCGCAGTGCAGCGTCCCGCAGCACGACCTGAAACGGCTCGTCCCGCTCCTCCCAGAAGAAACCGGTCCGCAGAACCGGGTGCTGCCGGACGGCGTCCTCCCAGCCTTCGCGCAGAACGACGCTGTCCACGGCCCCTTCGAGCTCGGCGATGATGTGCGGCATGTACTGACCGCTGCCGGGCGCCAGCAGATGATGGAACAGCAGCCCTCGCTGCATCGGCGTCAGCGGATACATGTCTTCGATGCGATTGCGGCTATTCGGACCCGGATCGGTCACGTCCGCCTCCATCCAGCTTGATCAGGAGTTCGTCGAGTTCGCCCGGGTCGAAGTCCATCTGCGGGAAATCCTCGTCGACGAAGCCGCCGCCGTGATCGCCTCCGAGGCAGTGCGCCAGCAGCCGTTCGACCTCGCCGGCCCAGGCCTGCGCGAGCGCTTCGACCGTGGCGCGCAGATGTAACCCCGTGCTGTAGCCGACGTACAGCAGCATCCGCCCGCCGCGCACGAGCGCATTGACGTCGAAAACGAGGCCGCGAGGGTCGGCCGGGTGCCTGAGGGCGCCCACAGCCTCCCGCGCCGGGCCGAACAGGGTCGAGCCCTCGAAGAGCTGATCCGCTTGCCCGAGATAATTGAATCGGAGCTGCGCTGCTGGCCCGGCATCCCTGGCCCGGGGATCGCCGAGCAGGTAGCGCCGAACCCCGTCATCGAGTCCCCGGTTGGCCACGCTCCGCAGGCGACGCTTGACCTGCCGGAGCGACCGATCGGGGTCATCGTCATCGAGCGCCAGGGTCACGGTGTAGAGCGTGGTCAGCCAGCCGACGGTCCGGGAGAGATCGATCTCCGCGTCGAGATCGGGGCGCCCGTGCCCCTCGAGTTCCAGGGTCAGCGCCGGCTCGTCGAGCCCTCGATCTCCGAACAGGCCCTTCAAGGCGCGGAGCAACCCCGTCAGCAGGAGTTCGTCGACGTCGACGCGATAGGCGTCGTGCAGGTTGCGCAGCAGCTTCGAACTGATCTCCGCGTCGAGTTCGACGATGACCGTATCGGCATCCATCATCCGGTTCGTGCCCTGCGGCATGTCCAGCGGCAGCAAGGCGGCGGGCTTGGGTCCGTCCTGCGCGTCCTCGCTGGCGGGTTCGTAGCGGCCCTGGAGATGGGCCACCCAGGCCGAGAGGGGCGTCGACGCCGGCGGCAAGTCCACGGCGTTCATCCGCTCCAGCTGTGCGAGGGCCAGCTGCAGATCCCCCAGCAGGATGCGCCAGGACACGCCATCCACCAGCAGGTGATGGCAGATGACCAGGAGGCGGCGTTCGGTCTGGGTCTGGAAGGTCTGCTCGAACAGCACCACGCTCCAGAGCGGCCCGCGCTCGAGGTCGAAGCGCGCCTGGACCGTGGCCGCCGTGGCCGCGATCGCCTTTTCCAGATCGTCCTGCGCGCCCAGCGTCACGGCCTCCACCGGTGCGTCGCCCTCGACGCCGTGGATCGTTCGAACCCACGTGCCGTCCCGCTCGTGAAAGGTGGAGCGCAGCGCATCGTGGCACGCACGCACCGCTTCCAACGCCACGCGCAGCCGCGGCAGCGGCACCGGCGCCTTCAGGTCGAGCAGAACGGCCTGGTTCCAGTGGGCCCGGTGTTCCAGTGGCTGGGCGAAGAACCAGCGCTGGATCGCGGACAGGGCGACGATGCCGCTGTTGACGGGCGCTGCGATCGTCGGCGCTTCGCGCTCCGACGTCTGCGCGACGAGGGCGGCGATGGTCGGATACTGGAAGAGGTCACGGGGCATCAGCGCCAGACCGGCCGCCCGGGCTCGCGCGACCAGCTGGAGCGCGAGGATCGAGTCCCCACCAAGGGCGAAGAAGTTGTCATTCCGGCCCGGCATCCTGCCTCCCAGCAAGGGCCGCCAGAGCTCCGCCATGGCGTACTCCGGGCCGGGCCGCGGCGCCTCCGACCGATCCTCTGCCGTGCGCTCCAGCTCCGGCAGCTGCTGCCGCGCGACCTTTCCGTTCGGCAGAAGCGGAATGGTCTCGAGCGCCACGAAGCGCGCCGGGAGCATGAAGTCCGGGAGCCGGCGAGCGAGAAACTCGCGCACGTCGGACGCGAACTCGGAGGACGCTGGAAGCGGCTGGTTCGAAATGATGTCGCGCAACGCATGGTGCGGCACCACGTAGGCCACCAGCTCGCGACCGCTCATGTCGACCTCCGGCCGCGCCTCTCCCTTCAGGCTGACCGCCGCCCTCAGCACCTGCGGGTGCTGCTCCAGCGCTGCCTCGATTTCTCCGGGTTCGATGCGGAACCCCCGTAGCTTGACCTGGTCGTCGATCCGGCCGAGAAACAGCAACTCCCCATCGTGGCGCAGGCGCACGCGGTCACCGGTGGCGTACATGACGGCACCGCTCCGCCGATCGCCCTGCAGGTCGGGGAGAAAGCGTTCTGCCGTCAGCTCCGGACGATTCCAGTACCCTCGCGCGACGCCGCAACCCGCCAGAAAGAGCTCGCCGGGAAAGCCGGGCGCGACCGGCGCCAGCGCTTCGTCGAGCACGTAGGCGCGCGTATGGGCGATCGGGCGACCGATGGGCGCGAAGGAACCGGGCTCCCGTTCGTCCACGATTACGCCCGTCGAGTAGGTCGTGTCCTCGGAGGGACCATAGAGGTTGTAGACGCGATCCACGGACCCAGCGGCGTAAAGATCTCGCACCAGCGCGCTGGCCAGGGGCTCGCCGGCAACGTTGACGGTCTTGGTGCTGGCCGGGATCGCGCCCTGCCGGACCAGCTCCGAAGCCACGGTGGGCACCGTATTGATGAGCGTTACCTGCGAGGACGCCAGCAGCTGCGGATCAGCGAGCGCATTTTCCACGAGGACCACCGTTCCGCCGATGCTGAGCGGCACGAAGAGCTCGAACACCGAAAGATCGAAGCAAACCGATGTCGACGCCAGGACCCGATCGAGTCGTTCGCGGCCGAACACGGCTTCGGCCCAGTCGATCAGCGCCGCGGGGCTGCGATGTTCGATGGCCACGCCCTTCGGACGACCGGTCGACCCTGAGGTGTAGATGATGTAGGCCGTATCCTTCGGCGTGGCTTCTGGCGTCGGGTCGTCGTACACGCCCGCTGCGAGCGTTGCGACATCGAGCACGGACACCGCGCCGGCCCCGAGACCCTGGCGCCGGATCGGCTCCGCTTCGCTCAGGACCACTGCCAGC
>JBCCZC010000244.1:0-8500 GCA_039188505.1 Pseudomonadota bacterium
GAGTCGAGGATCTGGAAGCTGTCGGGCAGGCCCGCTTCCTCGTTGTGCATGCGCAGGAGGCGGTGCGCGATCCCGTGGAAGGTGCCGACCCAGAGTCCGCGGCTCGGCGCGCCCATGAGCGCCTCGGCGCGGTGGCGCATCTCGCCCGCGGCCTTGTTGGTGAACGTGACTGCCAGGATCGAGAACGGCGACACCCCGAGCACCTCGGTCAGCCAGGCAATCCGGTGGATCAGCACGCGCGTCTGGCCGCTGCCGGCACCGGCCAGCACCAGCAGATTGCCGGGCTCGGCGGTCACCGCCTCGCGCTGTGCGGCGTTCAGGTCTTCGAGCAGGTGGGAGACGTCCATCGGCCGGGAATTCTACCTTGCCTGCGGCCTCCGGGGGACGTTGGCGCGGTAACACGAAAGCAACGAAGCCTTAACGCCGTCTTTCCAGTTCGCTTGCGATCGTTCTGGCATCGGCGCACCATCGCGCCAGGGGTGTGCTTTGATGTCCGACCAGTTCTTCAGACTTTTTCTGGCGCCGAAGCCGGGGGCTGAAGAGGCGACTCGTCTTGTCGAAATTGCTCGGCAGCTCAACGTCGAGAACCGTTTCGGCTACTTCGACGACGACGAGCACGCGCACAAGGACGACCAGTACGCCCGCATCCTCGATCTCCTCATCCAGCTCGACGAGCCGGGCCGCAGCGGCCTGATGGTGCGAGCCCGCGTGCTTCGCGTCGAATACGTGCCCGGCGCCGCAGGCAAGAAAGAACGCGTCGTCTTCGATAGTTGAGCGGTCGGGCGCCGCCGCAGCTGGCATCCCGGGTCCGGACGGGCGAAGTCGCCTAATGGATCCGGGATGACTCTGCGAGGCGGTCATCTGGGCGTGCAGCAGGGTTCGGTGGCGCGAGGCGAATAGCAGGGCTATTCAACGAGGGGCAGCGGACGCTGATGGGCGGTCGGGCGCGGCCGCAGCGGGCATCCCGGGTCCATCAGGCGACTCAGTCGCGATGGACGGCGATGACGTCCTTCGTGCGGCGGAGGCGACGGATCACGCGGGCGAGGTGCTTGCGGTCGCGGACATTGATGACGAAGTAGAGCTCTGAGGTCTCGCCGTCGCGCTCCCGGTTCTGGACGTTCTCGATGTTGGTGTCCATGCCGGAGATGGTCGAGGCGACCTTGGCAAGCACGCCCGGCCGGTTGTGGACGTCGACCTTCAGCGGCACGGGAAACAGAGTGCCGCTGCGGCCGGACTGCCAGGCGACATCGATCAGGCGCTCCGGATGCTTCCGCAGCTCCTTGAGGTTGCGGCACACCTTCCGGTGCACCACGAGCCCCTTGCCCGCGCTCAGGTAGCCCGTGATGGCGTCACCAGCCACGGGGTGGCAGCAGACGCCGTAGGTCACGACATGATCTTCCTCGCCCGTGAGCAGCAGGGATTCGCGGCTGACCGGAAGCGTATCGGGATGGTCCCCGCCGCTGCCCTCCAGCAGCTGCTGCGCAACGACCCGGGGCATGCGGTTACCGAGCGCCACGTCGGCCAGCAGCTCCTCGAGGCGCTTGAGCTTGATGCCTTCGAGATACTCGTCGACGCGGCTCTCGCCGATCGTGTCGAGCGACGTGCCGAGGTCGGCCAGGGCCCCATCGAGCATGAGATGCCCGATCCGCACCGCCTCCTCGTGACCCAGGTTCTTGAGGTAGTGGCGGATGGCCGTGCGGGCCCGCGCGGTGACGACGAACTCGAGCCAGTTGGGGCGCGGGTTCGAGGATTGGCTGGTGATGACCTTGATCGTTTCCCCGCTCTTCGGTCGGTACCGCAGCGGCACCAGCCGCGTCTTGTCGATCCAGGCGCGCACGGCGCGGTTGCCGACGTCGGTATGGACCGCGTAGGCGAAGTCCAGCACCGTCGCATGCTTCGGCATCGACCGGATCTCGCCATCGGGCGTGAACACGTAGACCTCGTCGGGGAAGAGGTCGACCTTCACGTGCTCCAGGAAGTCCATGGAGCTGCCGGCCTTCTGCTGCATGTCGAGCACGCCGAAGAGCCACTCGCGCGCCCGGGCGCCGGCCCGACCGCTGTCGCGGTTTTCCGCCAGCTTATAGACCCAGTGGGCCGCGATGCCACGCTCTGCGACCGTATCCATCTCGCGGGTGCGGATCTGGATCTCGATCGAATCACCGAAGGGTCCCACCAGCACGGTATGCAGCGACTGGTAGCCGTTGTTCTTCGGGATCGCGATGTAGTCCTTGAACCGGCTCGTGCGGGGCTTGTAGAGATTGTGGACGACGCCGAGCGCCAGGTAGCACTCCTGCACCGTGTCCACGACGATGCGGAAGCCGATCAGGTCGAGCACATCGCGAACGCCCGCGCCCTTGCGCTTCATCTTGTCGTAGATGCTGTAGGGCGATTTGACGCGGCCTTCGATCGAGCAGTCGATCCGCGCGGCGTCGAGCCGGGTCCGGAGGGCGGCCTCGATGGTCGAGAAGCGCTCCTCGTTGCGACCCATCGCGGCGCTGGCGTGCGACTTGATGACCCGATAACGCATCGGGTGCAGGGCGGAGAAGGAGAGTTCCTGGAGCTCCCGCTTGAAGGCGTCGATGCCGAGTCGCTGGGCGATGGCCGCGTAGATGTCGAGGGTCTCGCGCGCGATCCGCTTCTGCTTGTCGGGCCGCATGAAGCCGATGGTGCGCATGTTGTGCAGCCGGTCGGCCAGCTTGATGAGGATGACCCGGATGTCCCGGGCCATGGCCAGGATCATCTTTCGGAAGCTCTCGGCAGCAGCCTCCTGCTGGTTCGAGAACTGCATCTTGTCGAGCTTGGTGACGCCTTCGACGATGTCGCCGACCACGCTGCCGAATTCCTCGGCGACGGCCTCGTGGGTCAGCTCCGTGTCCTCGATCGTGTCGTGCAGGAGCGCGGCAATGATCGTCTGCGAATCCATCGCCATGTCCGCGAGGATCCGAGCAACAGCCACGGGATGGAAAATGTAGGGCTCGCCGCTCCGGCGGACCTGGCCGTCGTGGGCCCGTGCGCCGACGATGAAAGCCTGGTGGACCTGCTCCACCTCTTCCGGCCGGAGGTAGCCGGAGACGACCGTCTCGAGTTCGAGCAGCGGTGGCGGCAGGTCGGCGTCCAGCGCCGCCGGCACGTTGGCGGGGTCAAGCGTGGTAATCGCCACCTACCGGCGCGCCCGACCCGGACGGGTCACTCTTCCGAGGACGTGACCGCGGCCAGCTCCTCGGCGGCTTCCTGTTCGCGCTCGGCCTGCTCCAACTCGGCCAGGGTGCGGGCATCGATCATGCCGTCGGCGATCTCGCGCAGGGCGACGACGGTGGGCTTGTCGTTCTCCCAGGGGAGCATCGGCTCCGCGCCGTTTGCGATCGTGCGGGCGCGGCGGGTGGCCATGAGGACCAGTTCGAAACGGTTTTCGACCTGCTCCAGGCAGTCTTCTACGGTAATGCGTGCCATGAATCGGGACCTTGCTCTGTTCTGTCGGGCTTCCACGCCGGGCGCGGAAACCGGGGATTCGATATTCCGAACCCCTCAAGGTACCGCCGAACGGTCACTCAGTCCAGCAAAGACTTCAGGAGCGGGGCGAGGCGGCGGCGCTGCTCGGGGCCGCGAAGGCGCGCGGTCCGGCAGATACAAATGAGGTCTTCGAGCGCCTGCTCGAAATCGTCGTTGACCACGATGTAGTCGAAATCGTGGTGGTGGGCGATCTCGGCCTGCGATTCCGCGAGGCGCCGTGCGATGACCTCGGGCGCGTCCTTCCCGCGCTTGGTCAGCCGACTCTTCAGTTCCTCGAGGGACGGGGGAATGATGAAGATGCTGATGGATTCGGGAATGCGTTCCCGGATCTGCTGGGCGCCCTGCCAGTCGATCTCGAGAATGATGTCGCGATCGGCCGCGACGAGGGCTTCGATCGCGCCGTAAGAGGTGCCGTAGTGGTTTCCGAACACCCGCGCGTGCTCGACGAAGCCGTCGGCTTCGACCAGCTGCCGAAAGGCCGGCTCGTCGATGAAGTGGTAGGCCTCGCCATCGATCTCACCCTCCCGCGGCGGCCGCGTCGTATGCGAGACGCAGACGGCCAGCTCCGGGAGCCGATCGAGGAGCGCCGCGACCAGCGTGGTCTTCCCCGCGCCCGACGGCGCCGCGACGATGAAGATATGCCCCCGCTGGCTGCTCATTCGATGTTCTGCACCTGTTCGCGCATCTGCTCGATGAGGACCTTCAGCTCGACGGAGGCCCGGTTCAGGCGTGTGTCGACCGTCTTCGATCCGAGCGTGTTGGCCTCGCGGTTGAGTTCCTGCATGAGGAAGTCCAGGCGTCGGCCGATTGGCTTCTTCGACCTGAGCGTCCGCTGCACCTCCTGCACGTGGGCATCGAGACGATCCAGCTCCTCGTCGACGTCGAGGCGCTGCAGGATCATAGCGATCTCCTGCTCGAGTCGGCCCGGATCCAGGGCGGATTCCGTCAAAGCTGCGACCTTGTCCTTAAGTCGGGTGGCGGCCTGTTCCCGAATCTCCGGGAGCCAGCCGCGCACGTCCGCCGCGATCCGTTCGATCTCGGCAAGGCGCTCGCGGATGAGGCCGGCGAGCTTCTCACCCTCGCGGGCGCGGTGTGCCAGCAGATCATCGAGCGCGTCCCCCATGGCTTCGAGGAGCGCTTCCTTCACGGGGCTCAGATCGGCCTCCGGCGATTCGACGACGCCGGGCCACGCGAGCCAGGCCGCGAGGTCCGCCGGGCGGGCCTCGGTGAAGACGGCCGCCGCCTCACGCTCCAGCGCCGCAAGCTGCTTCGCCAGTCGTGCGTTGAAGCGCAGCTCGACGGCAGCGCCGGCGGCCGGTCGATAGCGGACCGATACCTCGAGCTTGCCCCGACGGACGCGGCCGGCCGCGAGGTCGCGCAGGTCCGGCTCCGCTGCGCGGAGTTCCTCGGGCAGCCGGAAGAAGGCCTCGAAGTAGCGGTGGTTGAGCGTGCGCAGCTCGACCCCGAGCTGGCCGAGCTCCGTGTCTCGGCGTGCCTGCGCAAAACCGGTCATGCTGTAGGTCATGCGGGTCCTCGTGTCTCCGGACACCAGCGGGCGCCCCGAAAAAGGCCGCACATGGTAGCACGCACGCTCGACCGGTTTCGGGCCCGCTCCGTCGCTCCGGACGCGTGGATTGGGTACCATGGCCGCCCCGCCCGGCCAGCCCCCGAGGAATCCATGACCCGTCCCAGCGGCAGACGCCCCGACGAACTTCGCCCCGTGTCCATCGACCGCGGTCACACCATGCACGCGGAAGGCTCCGTGCTCATTGCCTGCGGAGGCACGCGTGTGCTCTGCACGGCGAGCGTCGAGGAACGCGTGCCACCCTGGCTCCGTGGTAAAGGGCAGGGCTGGGTCACCGCCGAATACGGGATGCTGCCCCGCTCCACCGGTTCACGCATGGGCCGCGAGGCCGCGCGCGGAAAGCAGGGTGGCCGCACGCTGGAGATCCAGCGACTGATCGGACGCTCCCTACGCGCAGTGGTCGACCTCGAGGCCCTCGGCGAACGCTCGATCACCCTCGACTGCGACGTGATCCAGGCGGACGGCGGTACGCGGACCGCTTCGATCACCGGTGCCTACGTTGCCCTCGTCGACGCTTGCCGGTGGCTCGAGAAGGCCGGCAAGCTGAAGAAGAACCCGATCCACGGGGCCGTGGCCGCGGTCTCGGTCGGGATCTACGGGAGCCAGCCGGTGCTCGATCTCGACTACCCCGAGGATTCGGCCGCCGACACCGACATGAACGTCGTGATGAATGACGGGGGCGCGTTCATCGAGGTGCAGGGTACGGCCGAGGGTCATGCCTTCCGCCGGGAGGAGATGAACGCGCTGATCGACCTCGCCGAGGCGGGCATCAAGGAACTGCTCGACCTGCAGCATGCGGCGCTCGCGCAATGAGACGGTGGGTGCTCGCGTCGGGCAACGCCGGCAAGCTGCGGGAGCTTCGCCGGCGCCTCGAGCCCTTCGGCATCGAGCTGGTGCCCCAGGGCGAGCTCGGCATCACGGGCGCGGACGAGACCGGTGAGACCTTCCAGGACAACGCGCTGCTCAAGGCCGAGCACGCGGCCCGCGAATCGGGTCTTCCCGCGCTGGCCGATGACTCGGGCCTTTCCGTTGACGCCCTCGGCGGTGCTCCCGGCGTGTGCTCGGCGCGCTTCGCCGGACCGGATGCAACCGATGCCGACAACGTGGACCGGCTCCTCGCCGAGCTCGACGGCAACGCCGATCGGGCCGCGCACTTCACCTGCGTGCTGTGCTTCGTCGCCCATCCGGACTTCGCGGTCCCGGAGTTCTTCGAGGGCCACTGGCACGGCGAGATCCTGAGCGCCCGGCAGGGCGATCAGGGCTTCGGCTATGACCCGGTGTTCTTCGTGCCGACGCAAGGCGTCAGCGCGGCGGAGCTGGCGCTCGACGACAAGAACGCGCTGAGCCACCGCGGCAAGGCCATGGACGCGCTGGTCGAGGCCGTGACCGCCGGCCGACTCCCGGAGGTTGGCTAGAACAATCCGGCGAGGGGCGCCGCCGCCGGCACCTTCGAGACCAGGTTCTCCGCCCAGGCGAGGCCCTGGCGAATCTCCTCGGCACAGCGCTGCCGGCAGTCTTCCAGTTCCCGATCGCGGCTCGCCCGCGAATAGGGCATGTTCGGATCCTTCGAGTAGGCCCGGGTGGTCGTTCCGAAGACCTCCGCTAGCCGCGCTTCGTCGGCGGACAATCCCAGGAATCGCGCGGCCGTCGCCAGCTCGGCACCCGGCGCGTCGAGGAGCGTTTCGAAGTCCACGGCTCGGATCCGGTCGGCATGACGCTTCTCCGCATCGGCCAGCCAGAGGACGTTACCCGCCCAGCTCATGGCGGCCAGTTCGCCCGGGCCGAGGTCGTGGAGCCGGGCCGAATCGTCGTCGAGGAGTCGGTGCAGATCCAGCAGCCGCGACTGGCAAAAGCCCGCGGTTTCCTGGCGTCGGAGCTCCGAGCGCAGCATCGTGGCAAGGAACGGCTCGAGGCGTAGCGAGACGAAGAGGGCGCGGTGCTCCGGCGCCGGGTCGAGGAAGCGCCCGAGCAGGTTGGAGCAGTTGCTGGTCGCCTTGATGATCGTTGGCTGTTCGGCACCGAAGGAACGGCCCAGGGCCGAGAACAGGAAGCGCTCGAACTCCTCGTAGCGGGCGTCTGCCACCGCCGCCAGGGCATCGCCGCGTTCGCGCTCGACCTGCGCCAGCGCCTGGAGCGGCAGCGGCTCGCGCAGGCACAGGGCGGGCGTCGCTTCCTGGAGGATGCGGCTGACGAGCGTCGAGCCGCAGTGGCCCACGTGGCAGATCAGCGCGCGGGGGTTGGTGCCTACCGGCGTGGTCGCGGCCAGCTCCCAGAGCGGCACGACCTGCTGGGCTGGCTCGCGGGCCGCCAGGCGCTGGTCGAGGAACATCGACTGGCGATAGTTGGCCTCGCCGAGCTCGAGCAACAGCAGCCGGCCGTAGACGAGATCGATCTGCTGCGGGAACCAGCGCGCATTGGCCCAGAAGGCTTTGGCGAAGGCGGGATCGAGGGTCATGTGTTCCCCGCGATCCGGTCTTCGCGGGCGACCTGCTGGATCTCCGTGTCCGAGCCGTAGAGGAAGCTCACGAGGGCGTAGCGCACGCCGCGCTTCACGGGCAGCGCCTCGTGGGCGAGCGAGCAGGAAAACAGGACGGCGCCGCCCGTTGGCGGCTTGTAGCGATCGCGGCCATATTCCGGAAAGCGGAGTTCACCGCCCTCGTACTCGTCGCTGTTGAGGTTGAGCGTGATGGCGAAGCGCCGGTGGGCCGTGTCGGGGCCGTCATTGTCGCGATGGGCGCTGAAGTGGCCGCCCGTCTCGCCGTCGTAGCAGACGACTTTGAAGGCCTCGTAGCGGGTGATGCGATAGTTGTACGCCCACTCGATCTCCGGCAGGACCCGGCGCATGATCCGCTGCTCGACCGCGCCGACAAGCGCGGGGTCGGCGATGCGGTGCTCGCGTCGAATCTTCGCGTCGGGGTCTTCCCGGTAGACCATCCGCCCGCCCTCCATCGCCAGCACTCCCGATGGCTCGTTGTCGGCGTGGTAGACCTCGATGAGGTGACGGCAGAACATCGGCTCGAAGACCCGGGGCACGATCAGGGCCGGGGCGCAGGCGGTGACGAGGCGGCCCTCATCCGCGGACTCGGCCGCCTTGAGCGCGGCCGGCCACCCGTCGGTCCGAGCGAGCAGGTGGGCATTGGCGTCCAGCTCGAGGGTGAGGAAGCCGCTGGTCGGCGGCGTCGTGCCGACGATGAATCGGCTGATCTGCCCGTCGTCGCAGAAGACTGCGGGAGCTCCCGGATGGGCCTCGCGAAAGCGCGTCGCGGCCGCGGGGTCGCCGACGATCATGATGGCCCCGTCGACCGCCCGGTCTTCGCCCGTGGCTGCGGCGAGCGCCGTGATCGCTCGGGCCAGGCCCGGCGCGTCGCCATCGATTGCCAGGAGCAGCGTCAGGGGCCTGCCGCA
>JBCCZC010000245.1:0-8370 GCA_039188505.1 Pseudomonadota bacterium
AACGCATAGCGTCCGAGCCAGCTCGACGGGGCAGGAATGTCCGTGGCGAGTGGCGGCTCGAATTCGATCGCAGCATCCAGCGCGGGATCCCGGCCGGCAAGTCGATCGGCAAAGTTGTCCGGGACGAGCTGGTCGACGCCGATGACCGACCGGGCATCGACCTCGCTGGCGGCGTGGGCGGCAACCTGGGAGATGCGCACGGTGATCCCGCTCTTCGGCAGCACGAAGTCATCGTCATCGCCAGGTTCGCCATTGCGCCCCGCGGGTGGCAATCCGATCAGCGTGGCGTCCGTGAAAAGCTCGAGCTGGGCCAGGAAATCGCTGGCTGCCGAGTAGGTCTTCGGTCCCGTGAGCACGACGATGCCCCCGGGGTGGTCAAGGCTCGGAACCTGTCGAAGCAACGGCCTCAAATGTGCCGAGAACTGATAGCCACCGCCCCCGTTGTCGCGGAGATCGATGATCAGGCGGCGCGTCCTGGCTTCCCGCAGGTGGGTGGCGAGGCGCCGACCGAAGGTCCAGATCGATTCGCCGTCGTCCGCGGACGCAACGCGCCGGAAGCTGAAGTAGACCGCGTCGCTGTTCTCGATCGGTTCGAACCGGTACCTCGCCTCCGGCTCCCGCGTCCGCCGGGTGGACGGGAACTCGATCGACACCATCTCGAGCGCTTCGTACTCGGCGTCCGTCACGTGCTCGAAGCGATGAACCTGTCTTGCGCCGTTTTGGAGAGCCACGGTCAGGGTCACCTGGTCGGGATGGTCGGAAAGCCCGAGCCCGAACAGCAGGCCCGGCAGGTGGAGGTAGGCCGGTGCCCAGCGCCGGAACCGGCTTTCGGTGGCGTGGGGGTACGACGCCGCGTAGCCGATCCAGCGCCGCCTCGATCGGCACGCCACCGACCTGCAGGACCTGCGCACCGCGAAGCTCGCCGACAGCGCTCGGGACCCGAACGAGAAACACGCCGTCGTCGTAGATCTCCGCGAAGAACGGCGTGAAACCCAACCGCCGGTAGCGATCTCCGCTCGCCATCACCGTATGGCCATCGCCGATGACGGCCAGCAGCCGCAGCATGCCGGTGAGCACGAACTCACGCCGAGTCTCGGAGCGTGCGGCCTCGAGGAGCGCCCGCTCGGCCTGCTTGAAGCTGCGTTCACCCCGCAACCAGAAGGGGTCGACATGTTCGGTTCGAAGCAGCCGCGACAGCTCGCTCGCGTCCTGCCGGAGGGCGGCATCCTCCTCGGCGTTTGCCGACGGCGCCACGAGCAGCAATGCGAGCAGGCATGCCAGCTTCATCCGACCCATTGATCCGTTCTCTCCAGCGTTTGAGCTGAACCGAACGCTAGCTCACGACGCTCTCGGGGACATGGAGATCACCTTGGGATTGGCTTGGGAGATCAGTCCGGAGCGCGTTCCTGCGCCGCGGGTGCGGCGCGTCGCTTGATCTCCGCGGCGATGAACCAGAGTCGGTCCTGCCCCCAGACGGCCAGCGCAGGCTCGCCCTCGGGTCCGGACAGCCGGAAGCTGGGAACTCCCCAGAGGCCGAGTCCGTCGACCATCTCGTCCTGGTTCCGTTCGACCATGGGTTTCCAGTCGTCACCGTCGATGACCCTCAGGGCTTCGGCCCAGTCGAGCCCGGCCGCCTCCACGGCCCGTCGCATGCCGGCATCGGTGTGTAATCCCACGCCGAGCGCGAAGGCGTGGCGGAGCAGGGAACTCATCAGCGCCACATCCTTGCCCTGGTCGATCGCCCAGGGCAGCAGCGAGTAGGCGCGGCGGGTGGGCGTGCCGATTGGCAGGATCGCGTTGCCGTACGGGACCCCGGCGGCGTCAGCCTCCCGCTTGGTGTCGAAGATCAGATAGCTGGTCTTCGGCCTTGTGGTCGGTACCCCGCGCATCACCATGGGCAGCACCGGCTTGTGGTGGAACGCGATGCCGCAGGCGTCCTTCAGCGCAATCGTCCGGTCGAAGATGATCGCCGTGTAGGGCGAATTCAGCGACGGATAGAAGTCCAGGCGTAGGTTGCTCGCGTCGATTCCCGTCAGATCAATTTCCGGTCGGGGTGCGATCAGAGGCTCCTCGGGCGCCTTGCACGCGCCCAGCTCACGCAGGCGATGCTCGAGGTGGTAGAGGCGATCGACGCCCCAGTACCACTCACCCCCGTAGTAGAAGGTGGCACCCGAATAGTGCTTGAACTTCGCCAGCCGCTCGGAGCCGCGATCCAGCGCAATGTCCAGTTCCGCCTCGCTGACGCCGCTCTCTGCTTCGCTGACGAGCGTTGACTCATCGCCGGACCAGAGCCGTCGAGAGACGGCCTCGATGCTGGCAATAGCGTCGTCGCCCAGGGCTGCCAGCGCGCGACCGGCGAGGCGCTGATGGTCGCGGTCGGGCACCGTCCCCGACTGTGCTGGGAAGGACAGACCAAGGTGAGGCGCAATGAGCGCCGCGTCACGGCGCGCCCAAACGGCCAGCTTCTCGAACTCGGGCTGGTTGGCCCCGCCGGTCGCCCGGATCAGATGGACCTTGAGTTCGATGTCATAGCGCTCGGCAAGGGTCGCGACCACCTGCGCCGTCAGGTGGGAGTAGGGATCGTCGAGCTGGTGGTAGTAGTCGACGACGTGCGGTGCCTGCCGCTTGCGCCGGGCGGCCTCCGCCTTCAGCCGTCGCTTCCGAATGACGGCGGCGTCCATGTGCGGACCGAGGATCCGCCGGCTGATGAGCAGCCGCAGCCAGGCCGGTGGATCGACGATGAAGCTCGAATTGGGGTTGTTCTTGGGCTCAAGCATCGGTTGTCCGTCCAGAACACTGCGCAGCGGTGGCGTTGCTCAGCGCGCCACTGACGCGGCCGAGCAAGCCATGATAGACGGAGAACGAGAGCGAGGCGTCCGAGCCCGGCGATCCCGCGCCTCGCACGACCCGGAAGATCGCGACGCGGCGAAAGCAAAGTCGAGACTGATGGGTCCATTGAGTCAGTCAAACGGGAGTGTCTCATGCGACTTATCACCGCTGCTGGCTTGCTGGTCGGGCTGTTCCTGACGGCTGCTGCAACGAGCGCCGAGCGCAGCCTCGGCAAACGCCCGATGGTCGACCAACCGCCGACGGTGCTGGACCCGGTCGGCATCGACGATCTGAATCTCGGGGTGGGTCCGCAGTCCATTCGTCCGCTGCTGCCCGGCTTCAATGCGCCTCGCGTGGCGGTCACGGGCATTACCGGAAACCAGCTTGCGATCGACCCCCAGCGCCGGGACCGCCCGTTCGTGATCACCTTCTTTCGCGGCGGCTGGTGCCCCTACTGCCAGACCCAGTTCATGGAGCTGCAGAAGATCGAGGACTCGCTCGCTTCGCTCGGCTACGACATCTTCTTCGTGAGCCCGGACCGTCCGGAGCTGTTGAGCTTTGGCGACCCCGGGCCCGATGCGCCCTATGCCGTCTATTCCGACCCGACGCTGGCCGCCGCCAAGGCGTACGGTGTCGCCTACCAGGTCCCTGAGTCGACCCTGGAGCGACACTTCCGGGGTGGCGCATTCCTGCGTGAGTTCAGCGGAGAAGACCATGGGCTCCTGCCGGTACCGGCGACGTTCGTGGTCTCGGCAGACGGTGAGATCCTCTTCCAGTACGCCAACCCGGACCATACGAAACGCGTGGACGGCCAGCTGCTGCTCAGCGCAGCACGCACGTTCGTGGAGGAATCCGGACCGTGAAACGCGCGAACACACCGAATGGGCTCGAGCCGCTTCACTTCCTGGAAGTGCGTGGCGATATGCTCGAACAGCTGGATTCCCGTGGACTCGAGCAGGCAAGGGCAGTTCGCAGAAGACCTCCTGATCGTCTCGCCCAGCAACCCCGGATGAACCGGGCTCACAGGCCGTAAGACCCGCTCAGGCCTGTGCCGCGAGCGTCGAGCCGGATCGATCATCGGAAGTCGAGGTGGCCATCGGGTCGGGACCATGGCCGCGCTCCGAAAGCGGGCTTGCGCCGACGACTACGGGCGCTGGCCCGCCCGCTCCCTGGCGGGGGAGGCCGGTCCTGCATACTCTGTAGCCGACCCCTGCTCGCGGAGACCCATCGCCATGACCGAATTCGAGACCGCCCAGGAAGCCTTTGCCCGGTGGGCGGAGAGTGACCCCGATCGGCCCTTCATGCACCAGCCGGTGGACGGTGAAGTCCAGACCTGGACTCGGGCGGCCACGCTCGACGGCGCGAGACGACTGGCCACCGCCCTGCGCGGGCTGGGTCTCGAGCCAGGTGAGAAGGTCGCGATCCTTTCGAAGAACTGCGCCGAATGGGTCATCAGCGATCTCGCCATCAGCATGGCTGGACTGATCTCGGTGCCGATCTTCCCGACCGCGGGCGGCGAGACGATCGCCTATGTGCTCGCCGACAGCGACGCGCGCGCCATCATCATCGGCCGGCTCGATGATCCCGGTGCGGCGGAGGCAGTCGGGGATTCGATCGCGACGATCTCCATGCAGTACCCGGCGATCGAGTGCCAGCACGATTGGAACGAGCTGATCGAGGGCGCGGAACCGATTGAGGATTGGCATGCTCCGGCGGCCGAAGACGTCATGACGATCCTCTACACGTCGGGAAGCACGGGGCGGCCCAAGGGCGTGGTGATCAGCTACGGGGCGTACGTATACGCGAGCAACACGACCCTCGGAACCGTCGGCATGACCGCGAATGACCGTCTACTTTCCTACCTTCCGCTGGCGCACATCACCGAGCGAACGGTCGTTGCCGGGCCCGCCCTTTACACCGGTGCGACGCTTTACTTCACGGAAAGCCTGGAAACCTTCCCCGCGGACCTGCAGCGGGCCCAGGTCACGCTCTTCCTGTCGGTACCGCGGCTCTGGACACGCTTCCAATCGGGCATCCATCAGCAGATCCCCCCGAAACGCCTGAGCCTGCTGCTGAAGATTCCCGTCGTCCGCGGGCTCATTGCGCGCAAGATCCGGCGTGCGCTGGGCCTGGACAACTCCCGCCTCTTCGGCTCCGGGACCGCGCCGATCTCCATCGGCACCCTGCACTGGTACGAGCGGCTGGGCATCAAGATCAGGGAGGGCTGGGGCATGAGCGAAACCTGCGGACTCTCCTGTACGAATACGCCCTTCAGGAAGAGCCGCCTGGGTACGATCGGGGCACCGATTCCGGGCACCGAGATGAAGATCTCCGACGAAGGCGAGATCCTCGTGCGCAGTCCGGGCCTGTTCAGCGAGTACCACAATCTCCCCGAGCTCACGGCTGAGGCGTTCACGGAGGATGGGTTTTTCCGAACGGGCGATCGGGCCCAGTGGGATGAGACGCTCGAGGCATTCACGATCACGGGGCGGGTCAAGGACATCTTCAAGTCCGCGAAGGGGAAGTACGTGGCGCCGGTACCGATCGAGAGCAAGCTGGCCGCCAATCCCCTCGTCGAGCAGGTGTGCGTCATGGGGGCGGGTCTGCGCGCGCCCGTTGCGGTCGTCGTCCTCTCGGCGGCGGCCGAACCGTCTTCCCGCGACGAGATCGAGACTAGCCTGCGGAGCACGCTAAAGGAGGTGAACGCGGGGCTGGAGTCGCACGAGCGCATGTCCCACGTCTTCATCGCGCAGGAGGAGTGGTCCATCGAGAACGGTCTGCTCACGCCAACGCTGAAGTTCAAGCGCGACCTCATCGAGGATCGCTACGCCGAGCGAATTGCCGAACTCGGTGCCGATTCGCTGGTCTGGGCGGCGGCGTCAGGTCAGGGCTGAAACGCTCAGGCGCCGGCCAGCGCCTGCTCGATCTCGTCGAGCTGGCCCAGCGTGGCCTCGTAGCCCGTTTCGAAGATCTCCTGGTGGTTCTTCATGTCGAACAGTCCGAAGTCGCTCAGGCGAGGCGGGCAGATCATGACGTCGCACTGATAGAACTTCCGGCGTGAGCTGAAGTACATCGCGATCTCCAGAGCGCGCTGGGAAACCGCGAGCGCACCGTCGACGTCCGCGGCCTGCACGGCACGCAGGGGGCTCGCGTAGTGGCCAACGATCACGTCGCAGTGGCCACGGAGCGGCTCGACCGGGAAGTTGTTGATCACGCCGCCATCGACGTACTGGCGACCGGCGATCGTCGTCGGCGTGAACACCATCGGGATCGAGCAGGACGCGAGGATCGCCGGTGTGAGCGGCCCCGATTCGAAGATCGTCAGGCGACCACGAGCAATTTCCGTCGCCGTCAGGTAGAGCCGGGTATCGAGGGCTTCGAAGGAGTCCTCCGGGAAGTACTCGCGCAGGCTTTCGACCACCTTGACCGTGTCGATGATCCCCGCCTTGCGCACGGTCACCATCTTCAGGCGGAAGGGACTCCGGGTCCGGAAGAACTCGAGCATGGTCTCGGTGCTGTGCCCGGCGGCCGCAAGTGCCCCGACGATCGCGCCGGAGCTGGAGCCGGCGATCATGTCCGGCACGATGCCGCGTTCCTGAAGGGCCTTGATCACCCCGATGTGAGCGATGCCGCGTGCACCGCCGCCGGAGAGCACCAGGCCGAGGATCGGCTTCGCCGTATTGCCGTGTGCCGTCACGAAGGAGCCCTCCGGTCTCGCGCTGCCCATGAAATCGTCCCCCTGGCGCCTTTCGAAGTGGCGGCGAACCGTTGGGCCAGCTGCCGCTAGGAGCCTTCGTCGATGCCCGCCCGACGATCACGAAATCGCCCCATTCGCAACCATCTTCACTAATTTTTTACATTGCGCAAAGAACTGCTTAGTATGGGGCCGCCCGGAGCGTCCGTCAGGTCCATGTGGGGAAGGGATCTGGCCTTTGGAGCCGAGGTATCGGCCGGCATCCGGGGGAGAGTTCTGCATGCGCAGCATGCGCGATGCAAAGCTCGTTTTCAATGTAGTGGGAGGAGATTCGTCAATGAAGAAGTTTACAGCCGCGGTGCTGCTGACGGGCAGTACTGTATTGATGGGCATGCATGGTGCAGCCCTGGCTCAGAGCACCGGTGGTCCAGCCGCCGAGACCGATTTCTCGTATCCGAGCGATCGCACGCCGCAGTACATCGTGACTTTCCACGGTACGCAGTCCTTCGGGCAGGAGCTGGCCGCATTGCGGAGCAGCCTGGCCGCCCAGGCCGCTAACCCGGCCGAGCTGGACGAGCTCGTGGCAGCCAACCGCGCGACCCTCGAGCGCGATATCCGGCACGCGGCGCGCGCCCGGGTCGCCGACCTGCGGGCCTCAGCCGGCTTCAATGTCAAATGGCAGCGAGCGCTTGCGACCGGCGCCGATGTCGTCCGCTTCGATCCGAGTGAAATCGGCATGAGCCATCAGGAGTTCATGCTTGAGCTCGAGGCCGACCCCGCGGTGGCGTCGGTCGAGTTCGACGCGCTGCTGAAGCCGATGTTCACGCCGAATGACCAGTTCTACAGCGCCCAGTGGCATTACTACGAGGCGACTGCGGGCCTGAACCTGGAGTCTGCCTGGGACACGGCCACGGGTGCCGGCGTCACCGTCGCGGTTCTCGACACGGGCCACCGGCCGCACGTCGATCTGATCGGCAACATCATCGGCGGCTATGACTTCATCTCCGACTCGTCATCGGCGCGCGACGGCAACGGGCGTGACAGCAATGCCGAAGACGAGGGCGACTGGACGACCGGCGAATGCGGCCCGGCCAGCAACAGCTCCTGGCACGGCACGCATGTCTCCGGAACGATTGCTGCCGTGACCAACAACGGCACCGGCGTCGCTGGCGTTGCCTACAACGCGGATATCCTGTCCGTGCGCGTCCTTGGACGGTGCGGCGGTTCTCTCTCGGACATCGCCGACGCCGTTATCTGGTCGTCCGGCGGGAGCGTGGCCGGCGTCCCGAACAACTCGAATCCGGCAGAGGTCATCAACATGAGCCTCGGTGGCAGCGGCAGCTGCGGTAGCACCTACCAGAACGCCATCAACACGGCGGTCGGCAACGGCACCGTGGTCGTCGTCGCGGCGGGTAATTCCAACACCAATGCATCCGGCGCCCGTCCGGCCAACTGCGCCAACGTGGTCACGGTTGCCGCCCTCGACCGGCAGGGCAATCGCGCGAGCTACTCGAACTACGGTTCGGTCATCGACGTCGCGGCCCCGGGTGGCGAGACCAGCCCGACGTCCAGTAACGGCGTGGCGTCGACGCTCAACGCGGGCACCACGACGCCCGGCGGCGACAACTACGTCTACTACCAGGGCACGTCGATGGCCACGCCGCACGTGGCCGGCGTCGCTGCGCTGATGATCGACGAGAACCCGAGCCTTACGCCGGCGGAGATCGAAAGCATCCTCGCTAGCACCTCGCGCTCCATTCCTGGTAGCTGCAGCGGCGGCTGCGGCGCTGGCCTGGTCGACGCGACTGCCGCCGTTGCTGGATCGACCGGCGGCGGTGGCGGTGGTG
>JBCCZC010000246.1:0-8364 GCA_039188505.1 Pseudomonadota bacterium
ATCAGACGTTCGAACAGATTGTTCGAGCTCGAGACGAAGACCTCTTGAAGGCGGTGCTGCAGGAGGGCGTGAGACCCGGTCGGTACGATCTACTCAGGGCAGCGGCCTTGTTCGAGCTTGCCAACGTCTTCGAAGAACTGTTCGAGTCGCTGCCTGAAGACGATCAGCGGTTCTTGACCAACGATGGTCAATCCTTGCTACGTCAGGCTGCGTTGGGTGGATCGTTCGAGGTCGCGAGGTTTCTGGTCGACAGCGGGGCCGACGTGAATCGTGACTTTCCGCTGCTGGCGGCGTCTCAAGAGGGTCGCTGGGCTGTCGTCAATCTATTGCTTGAGGCCGGAGCCAGCTTGCCCCCCGAGTCCGAAACTGAGTTGTTGGGTAATGCGGCACGTTACGGCGACGTTCCTGTTCTTCAGTTTCTTCTCGGAATCGGATTGAACGAGAACGCGTTGAACATCCGTGGAGAGCACGTCCTTCACTATCCAGCGCACCACGAAATCGAGGCACAGGGTGCCAGAAATTGGCGTTTTCTGGTGTCTCGAGGGGCAGATCCGGAATTGGCCCTGTGCAGGCTCGACAAGAGCACGATTGACCACATGCTTGAAAAGGCGCCCCTATGGTATGCAGAAGTTGTTGCGTCGGTGGCTGTGGATTGCCCAGCGCTTGCAATCGGGAGTGATGAGTAGGCGCCGTTTAGGTCGGCCGCCTCCGGCGTTCGATCAATGTTCAGGGAAGGGCTCAATGTCCTCGACCGGCGTGCCGCGGTCGAGCCAGCCCACGAAGGCATCGGCGATGGACCTGCTCGCCTCGACCGCCGCCTGCCAGGCGCGCTGGCGGGAGGCGTAGTCGAGCTTGGCGAAGTCCTTCCGGTCGGGGATCTTCCCGCCGGGAAGCGAGGCCACCAGTTCTGCCGATGGCACGACCGCAAAGGTCCGGTCCAGGTCCAGGGGGTCTAGCCGTCGCCAGGGTAGCGCCTTGTCGAACCAGCCGGGCTTGAAGGTACTGGAGAAGTGGGGGTAGAAAACGATGCCGTCGCGGGCGTCGCGAAACGGCAGCGGGATGTGATAGTCGGTAATTCCGCCGTCCCGGTAAACGCCAGGCGGCGCGCCCGGAATGCCGACGCCCTCGAGGACGAGCGGAATGCTGCCGCTGGCCAGGAGCGCGGGGCCGAGAGCCGGGCCATCGAGCACGCTGCGTTCTGCTGACCACCCGGTCCGGTCCAGAAGGCTCGTTTCGAAATCCGGATGGTGCACGGCGTGGCGCGCGAAGCCCAGGCCCGCCGCTCGCGAACTCAGCGCATTCAGCAGGCCGACGCCTAGCAGCCCCGGGCCCTGGAGCAACCGCTGCTCGGACGCCAGCAGGCCGCGACTGCGTACGGCCAGGATCGCAAGTCGGAAGCGCGGGTGGCCGATGATCGCCTCTGCGGCGCCATCGGCGAGCAGGGCCGCGACGATGGCGCGGGCCCCGCGGGTGATCTCCTGGACATCCGGTCGCTCGGAATACCGCTGCTCCTTGTAGAGCTGGCCCAGCAGGTCCGTCCGCCCCGCGGCGCCCGCTGCAAAACGCCAGGCCCCGATCGAGGCGCCCACGAAATCGATGGGCTTCGTCCCGCGAAGGAACCAGTCGCCGAACAGGAAATCGTCCAGCGCCTTGAGGATGAGCCACTTGGGTCCGCCGGCGGCTCCGGGAACCACTCGGACGTCGTCGGGCGAAAGGCCGCGCTCGGCGATCCACGCGCGGGCAGCGCTGCCGGCGAAAAGCCGCAGCCTCTTCAGAAGGGAGCTCCCGGGTTCATGCCGGAACCGGCCGGGTGCCCGCGGTTCGCTTCGACCGAATACAGAATCGCTTCTCGAGCTTGTTCAGCGCGGCGGATTGCTCATGGTCGATTCTGATGCCGGAATCGCAGCGTCCCCGCGTCGCCACAGCAGGGGCATCAAACGACGTCGGCGCGTACGCTTCGAAGGGTCGCAGCGCACGATGGGACCGTGGATCTCCGACGAGCCGGTGAACGCGTTCGCCGGTATCGTCAAAGATCCAGACCTTTCTCAGCCGCCGCTCGCCGACGCGGGAAAACCCGGTCCGGCCATGCAGCATGCGCTCGTTATCCACGATCAGCAGATCGCCGGGCTTCAAGGTGAACAGCGGGTTTTTTCCGATGGCGGCATGGATCCGCTCTCTGAACGCGCTGATGGCCGCCTCGGCCCAGGCGGGTACATACAGATGCGAGTCGAAGCGGAAACGCATTCTCAACCAGTCGTCGCCGCGCCGCTCGAAAACCGGTAGCTCGGTACAGAGGAGGTCATCGCGACAGAGGACGATGCAGCCGGGCGTCAGCAGCGTGGCCAGAATTTCGGGGTCGTGTTCCAGCAGTTCGGCGAAGATCTGCTGCGTATCCACGAGAATGGTCTCACCGCCCCCGGGAGCATGCTTGAGGCACTGCTGGACGATGAATCTCGGCGGACCGAAGCGCTGCAGGCCGGTGTCCGTGGCCAGGAGGCCGTCGATGTAGGCACCATCGGTATGCGGTTCGAGACCCTGGGCCCCAAGCGAAACGTATTCTGCTCGGTAAGGCGTCCAATCCTGCCGGACGGGCGCCTCATGATCACCGATCAGCCCCGTTTCCGATGCCCGGACATGCCCCTGGATCTCGCCGAGCATGGCGGCGACCGCATGGAGGCTATGCGTCGTCGGTGGCTGGCCGCGCAAACGGCAGAATCCAGTCGCTGACAGCGCTCGTCGCAGGGCATCGACATCCGAGTGAAGAAATTTCCCGTCAGGGATTGCGACTGTCTCGCCTGCTGATATCGCCTTCGCCACGCCTAGCTCCCGTCTTGACCGAAGGAATCTGACAACCTGCTGAGGGCGTCCGCGCGCTGCCGCCCCCGTAGCATTCGACGCCCCCGCCATTGTGCTTGCCCGATTCCAGGCTTTTCTGTATTCTCCCGCGTCCCCTGTTCCACGTTCGCCTGCGGAGAGGTGCCGGAGTGGTTGAACGGGGCGGTCTCGAAAACCGTTGTGCGCCTCGCGCGTACCGAGGGTTCGAATCCCTCCCTCTCCGCCATTCCACAAGCGCCGTCCGGCGCTTGTGAAATGGTGAGCGGGAGTGAGAGAAGCCTCTTCTCGCTGTTGATCAGCAATCCGAAGCCCGAAGTCGATGGTGCAGCACGGTTTATCCGACGCTGCTCGCGAGATGGGTTCGACCCGAGGTCGACATCAGTCGGCCGACAAATCGCGCAGCCGACACCGTCGGCGAGCGACTCCGAAAGGCGTGAGGCCGTTTGCGGCCGAATCATCCTTCCCTCTCCGCCATTTCCATCGTCATATCGCCCTGTTCCTCCGCGACCGCGCTGCGTCCCGTCGAGGCGCCCGGAGCCCGGTTGCGCAGACGCTCACTCGCCCTCCAGTTCCGCCAACTGCTGCTCCAGCGCTTCGAGCTTGGCGCGAGTCTTGGCCAGGACGGCCTTCTGGACTTCGAACTCCTCGCGGGTGACGAGATCGAGGCGGTCGAACCAGGACTGAAGCACGGCGCGGAGGTTCTTCTCGACATCGCGCTTGGCGTCATCGAGGCCGGGCGGCAGCAGAGCGCCGATGCGGCGCGCGAGATCTTCGATGGTTCCGGGTTCGATCATGATCAGCCTGATTCACTTGGAAACGGCAGTTTAGCAGTAGCCTTTTCGCCGGTCAGGGCTATGCTGTGAGAACACTCTCGGGGGAGATTCTTCATGAGCTATGTCGATGGGTATGTCCTGGCCGTTCCGGCCGCCAATCGCGAGGCGTATCAGCGGGTCGCCGCGGCGTCCGCCAGACACTTCAAGAACCATGGGGCGACGCGCGTTGTTGAAACCTGGCAGGACGATGTGCCCGACGGCAAGGTCACGTCGTTTCCCCTTGCGGTCCAGAAGAAGGACGACGAGATCGTCGTGTTTTCCTGGGTCGAGTGGCCGGACAAGGCAACGCGCGTGGCGGCCATGGAGTCGATCATGAAGGCGATGCAGAACGACCCGGAAATGAACGAGATGCCCTTCGACGGTATGCGGATGATCTTCGGATCCTTCGACGTGATCGTTGAAGCCTAGCTTCTGCCCATCAGGAGACGAGGCGCACTAGCGCGGCTCAGGGCCGCGCCGCTGCTGTCCGCGGCGGCGAGGCGCCGAGACCTGGGGCATTCGAAAGCAGCGTGATTCGAACTCGGGTCTGGAAAGCGCAGGGAAGGACACTTCCAGGCAGAAGACTGGCTCGGCCGCGGGATCAGGCGTCCGCGCCTTCCCACATGCGGATCAGTCCCTCCTGCGCCGTGACCGCGCAGAGCTTGCCGTCGGCCCGGAAGATCCGGCCGCGCGACAGGCCCTTGGAGCCCGCGGCGGTGGCGCTATCGCAGGCGTAGAGCAGCCACTCGTCGATCCGGAACGGGCGGTGGAACCACATGGCGTGGTCGAGGGACGCCAGCTGCAGCGACGGGTCGAGCAGCGAACGACCGTGCGGCAGCAGCGCCGTGGTCATCAGGCCATAGTCGGAGACGTAGGCCAGCATGGCCTCATGGAGCTTGCGGTCGTCGGGGAGGCGGTCGACCGCGCGAAACCAGAAATGCTTCCTCGGCTCCCGCGGGCCCGGGTCCATGTGCTGGGGCGGACCCACCGGGCGAAACTCGAAGGCGCGGCCCGTCACCAGGAACCGCTTCATCTTCTCCGGCATACCCTCGAGGGTCCCGATGTCGTACTGACCGACGTCGCGCAGGGACTCGGGCGCCGGAACCTCGGGCATGTTGTCGGCGTGGTCGAAGCCGTCTTCCTCGATCTGAAAGGAGCAGGCGAGGTTCAGGATCGGCCGGCCGTGCTGGATGGCGACGACGCGGCGATTGTTGAAGCTACGCCCGTCCCGCTGCCGATCGACCTCGTAGACGATCGGCGCGTGCATGTCGCCCCGGCGCAGGAAGTAAGCATGCAGCGAATGCACGTTGCGTCCCTCGTCCACCGTATAGCTGGCGGCCGCGAGCGCCTGGCCCAGGACCTGGCCGCCGTAGACCTGCTTGCTACCGATGTCACGGCTCTCGCCGCGGAACAGGTTCACCTCAAGGCGCTCGAGCGTCAGGAGGTGGACCAGGTCCGAGAGGACTTCGTTCACAGGCGACTGTCCGTGTCGGGGACCGGCGTCGGCGACAGGATCTCGCCGAAGAACAGCGCGTTGAGGAAGAGCTTGTTGGTGCCGAACCAGAAGCCGCGGAAGTTCGGGTTGTCCGCGAAGCGGATCACGGCGCCGCCGCCCACGCGCTGCGCGATGATCGCGGCCGAACCGGCGAGCTGGTCGCGGCGTTCGTCGCCGATATAGCCGGCAACGAGCGGGTCATCGGTGTAGCGAAGCGGCGTCTCGTAGGGGTTTTTCGAGGGTTCGAGGAAGAGCGTGCCGTTGCGGAACAGCACCATCTCATCTTCCCGATAGCCGTAGGCCAAGGGGTGCGTTGTGTCGACGGTCGCGCGAACGAGGGCACCACCGATGACCGTCTTGCTGAAATCGTCGCTGAAGTCACCGTACGCGCGCGGCGCCATCGGCTCGTCGTCGCCATTCCCCTTGCTTTCGTTGCTCGCGACGAAGCCCTTCTCGGTTGCCCATTCGCTTCCGCTCTTCGTCGTGATCAGGACGCCGCCGCCACGGACCCAGGCCTTGATCCGCTCGACGACGTCGTCCGACCAGCGCGAATAGCTGCCGCGCACCAGGATCAGGTGCGTATAGTCGTCGAGATCGACGCGTGGCAGCCGGGTCGTGTCCACCATGACCGGCGCCAGGCCGACGCGGGTGTCGAGGAGGTGCCAGACCTCGCCGGCGTCGGGCGGGAACACCCCGTCGCCGGTGACGAGGATCGGATTGACCCGTTCCAGGACCCGAAAGCTGCCCGAGCCAAGATCGATTCCGCTCGGCGTCAGACCCGTATCGGCGGCCCAGACGCGGATGCCGTCCTCGTTGGCAATGGTGGCGAGAATCGCCTCCAGCTCCGGTCGGTCATTGCGGGCAATGCCGCGCGCGACGAGCAGCGTACCGCGGTAGAACTCGCGGGCGTTGCCCTCGACGATCGCGGTGAACGGACTGGTCGCCACCCGAACCTGGATCCCGGACTGTTGGAGGCGCGCGAGCGCCTTCGGAGCGAGGTAGTGATCCCACTCGATGAGATAGGCATACGCGCCCTGGCGCGGCGCCGGCATTGCCAGGTCTAGGTCGCTTTCCGTGATCGCCTCGCCGGCAGCGCGGCCCAGGCGACGAACCTCACCGAACGGCAGGTCGAAGGCGTGGGGCATGGTCCATGCCGATACGTCGTAGAAGGTGCTGTCCTCGAAGGACGTCCGCGTTTCGAACATTGCCTGGATCAGGGTGGTCTGCGGCTGGTCGACAGGCACGATGAATGCCTCACCGGGTTCGTAGCTGCGCCCGTCGACGGAGACCGTCTCGGTGAGCTCGCGCACCTCGATGCGATGCTGAAGAAAGATGTCAGCGAGCGCTCGCGTCCGATACGGGGCGAGGCCAGCGCCGAAGACCCACGCCTCGATCCCCGAATCCTTCGCACGCTCGGAGGCGCCGGTGACCCAGTCGCGCTGGAATTGCCGGAGTTCCGTACCCAGGGCAACCGCTCCCTCGACCGTCGAGAGCGACGTCAGGAACTGGTTGCGCACGGCCCACGCGAAATCCATCGTGCCGTTGCGGGACTGCCGCAGGTGGCCGCGGACGCTCGCCTGTTCGAAGAGGATGCCGACCGAGCCCTGGGCGTCCGGGTAGGTCGAGCCCTTGCCGTAGTAGAAGTCGTCGAAGACCTCCTCGGAGAAGTAGAGCTGGTTGACCTCGTCCAGCGCTCTGGCATGAAACTTCGCGATGCCTGTCGTGAGCTCCACGTTGCGCGTCGGGGTTAGCGGGTTCTTGCGTTCCGGCACGCCCGGCTGAAAGAAGTAGGTCGAATTGCTGCCCATCTCGTGGAAGTCCGCGAAGACGTGCGGGCGCCAGTCCTGGAACGCGCGCACACGGTTGCGGGACTCCTCGTGGACGACCGGCAGCCAGTCGCGGTTCAGGTCGAACCAGTAGTGATTGAAACGGCCGCCGGGCCAGCCCTCGTTGTGCTCGCGATTGACGGGGTCGGCCATCGGCGAGTAGCCCTTGTGGGTATTCACCCAGTGCGCGAAGCGCCCCATGCCGTCGGGGTTCATGGCCGGTTCGATGAGAACGATCGCGTTCCGAAGCCAGCTCTCGGCGCTCTCGGCTGCGGCGAAATGGTAGGCGGCAAGCGGGCTCGAGTTCGACGCGCTGGGCTCGTTGCCGTGAATGCCATAGCCCAACCAGACGATCACGGGGCCGCGCTGGTCGCTCTCCCCGTGCAGGTAGGCGATGTGGTTCTCGCGGATCTCATCGATGCGCGCGATGTTGTCCGGGTGGGAGACGACGAGCAGCGTCTGCTCCCGGAACTCGTGGGTGCGGCCCGTCGACAGCAGCAGGGCGCGATCCGAACTGTCCGCCAGCGCGCGCATGTAGGCCACGATCTGGTCGTGCCGGAGGTGCCGCTCGGCCATCTCGTGCGGCAGGAAGTCCTCGGGCGCGACGACGTTCGGATCGTAGGTGGCGTCCGAAACGAGATCTTCGGCCGTCAGGGCGTGAGCGCTGCTCACGAGCAGGAGGGACAGGGCGAGCAGGGCGCGCATGGGCATTCTCTCGTTTATTGTTCTGCAACCCGCCATCACACGGCAAGCGGTGTGACGGCATGGTGGGCGTGCGATCGTACCGCGCTTCGACGCCGCGATCACGGCCCGCCATGACCAACGGCCGATACCGGGTGAGCGCGCATGCGGCACCATGGCGGGTGGTCGTCATGTAACGCTTTGGCGCGAACTTGCGTCCCATAAGCGTGCCCGGGAAAAAGAGCTGCCGCGACAACTGAAGCTGGGGGGCAGCACCGGGTGGTGCTTCGAGGACAATGGCCATCGCGATTCGACGAGAATCAGAGCCCGACGCCGCCGAACAGGCGGCTTCGCAGCAGGTCAGCTTGTACCGGGCACGCTTCTCGATTGCGACGACACGAAACGGCGGACCATGGTCACTACACTTCTCATCGCAGCAACGCTCGGCCTGACCGCACCGCGGGTGCCCAACTTCGCGGCCGATATCTCGATCGACGGCCACCTTGACGAAGCCGCCTGGTCCGAGGCACTCACGGTGCCGCTCACCTTCGAAACCCGTCCCGGGGAGAACATCGACCCGCCGGTCGAAACCGAGGTCTTGCTCATCGACACGGGCACCTCGCTGCTCGTCGGCTTCCAGGCGCGGGATCCCGACCCGGAAGCGATTCGCGCCTTCTTCCGTGATCGCGATGCCGCCTATCGCGACGACATGGTG
>JBCCZC010000247.1:0-8330 GCA_039188505.1 Pseudomonadota bacterium
ATCGACGGTCAGCTCGCCCTCGCAGACGGCAATGGTGATGGAGTCCGTGGTGACGCTCGCCGCCCGAGTCTTGATCTGGTAACTGGTGCGAAGTTCATAGGTCCTTCCCGCTTCGAAGGTGACACGATAGGCGTTGTGGCAGTAGAGAGACCGCGGCTCACCCAAGCGAAAATAGCGATGGTTGATCAACACCTGACGACCCGCGGGTACACGTACCGTCAGGGGACCGTTCTTTTCTGAAGGACCATTCGCGAGTCGCTGGCCGTTGTCGTCATCGTTGACCCTGCAGGCTTCCGGATAAATGAGGACGTGCCCCCGATCCCTGGGGAATATCCCAGCCAGCGGATTCGGATGCACCACCAGGAATGCCGCTTGCTCCTGCTCACTCGCCGGCAGCTCGTAGCTGGGTTGCGAGCCGCAACCCAGCGCAGCCAGCAGCACCGAACAGCAGCCGACGGATCCGGCGATACGACCCATGGTCTTCATCTTCTTTGATTCTCCTTGTGGCTTCGCATGGACTGACGTCGACAACGCCCGGCTCCTGAGCGGGTGGAGATGGCGGTGGACACGCGACCCTCAGACTGGCAGGGAAGCGGCATTTCCTCCTGACGGTGAGCTTACGGATTGCTGATCCAGAGCACGGCCGCTCCGGAGTGCCGCGCCCTTGGCGAGGACGCGCTGGAGTATGGCTACCGGTGACCGCTTGACGCGCACCCGTCACCCGATCGGCGGTTCACGGTGGTGCATTCCGCGAGCGGCCCTTTGCCTTGACCGCGCAGTTTACCTAGGGTGGATGACCGCACCCCGCACAGGCGTTTGGCCGAGCCAAGAGCGGAGAGCGTCTCATGGCCGATGAATTGCCGATAAATCTGCCCTTTGGGCCCAACAGGAGATGAGCGCCATCGTTGCGCCCGGACGACGCATCCGGACATGCGGACGGACAGCGCCATCCATTGGCGGCGACCGTCTATTACGGTGGCTGTGCACGATGATCTCGGACACCCAAGAGGCGTCGCCGACGGCTGACAGACGCAGTCGATGAAGCTGGCGTTCCTCAACTACCGGTATCGACCCGGTGCGACCAACGGTGGCAACGTCCACGTGGCCCAGTTCGTCAGCAACGCCGTGGCGCTGGGCCATGAGGTCTGGATGGATGCGGACCATCGGCACGAGCTCGCAAAACCGCTCCCGCACGATGACCTGCTGGACGCGTTGGATCGCATGGACGTGGTTTACATCCGCGTGGACCGTGGTTTTCCCGAGATCTGCGGGCAGATCGACCGGGCGCGCCACGACCGCTTTACCTCGACACTCGTCGTCTGGGAGTTCAACGCACCGCCGAGCTACGCCGGGCTCAGGGGCGCGACCGATGCCGAGATCGACGCGATCGTCGACAAGTTCCGCCAGCACCGGGCCGCGTGCGACCTGGCCATCGGCGTTTCCCGTTCGCTGACGGAGCAGATTCAGGAGCTGCTCGGTCTACAGCACACCGTGACGATCTCCAATGGCTCGGATCCAGCGTTGTTTCGACCGGATGCGCCGCCGCAATCGGATATCGCGACCGGGCCCGACACGCTCAACGTCGTCTGGGTCGGCAGCGCTCATATTCCGTGGCACGACCTGGACCTGGTGAGGCAGGCCGCCGAACGACTCTGGCAGCGGCATCAGGATAGCCGGATCCGGTTCCATATCATCGGGAGGGGCCTGGCAAGGGCGGACGAGTGGCCGGAGAACGTCGTCTACCACGGTCCGATTCCCTACGACCGCCTACCACATTGGCTGGCCGCGATGGACGTCGGCCTCGTGCTCTATCGCCCGGGCCCTGCCGACTACAATTCACCGCTGAAGCTGTTTGACTACATGGCCAGCGGGCTGGCCGTGGTCGGCTCGAAGCATCCGCAGATGGGCGAGGTCTTTTCCGCATGCGACCCGCTCGACCTGATGCTCCCCGACAACGCGCCAGCGACCCTGGCTGACCGCCTGCTGCAGCTGCACGCGGACCGCGACCGGGTAGCCACGCTCGGCCGGTCGGCGAGGCGGCTCATCGTCGAGAAGTACAACTGGACGCGGTCGGTGTCGGACACGCTGGACGCGATACGTCTGCATCTTGAAAGGAAGAGACGGGGCGTCTGAAACCGCTGTGGGAAAGTCACCGCACCGCGGCAGCAGCGCAGTCAGGTGAGGGTTCGAAACAGGGTCAGAGATCCACTTCGATCAACTCAAGCGGGGAATGCCCGGCGGATGAGCGATTGAACTGCGGGTAGAAGGTGAACTGGCTGGTCGTGTGGAGCAGCACGTCGCACCGCGACAGCAACACCATTTCGGCCAAAGTCGAAATCGCCGCATCGACGCCGGGCGCTCCGCTATGCAGCGGACCGTCCCCTGGGGGCCGGAACTGCTTGGGAAAACTCACCGCCTCGGGCAGCGCCCGTCCGAAGGCATCCTGGACTTCCACGCTGTCGGTACAGAGGAATACTGTCCCGCGCTCGCCTGCCTTCCCGCGAGCCGTCGCGAGCGTCCGCAGGCATCGATCGACCAGCATCTGCGGGTCCTTACCGAGACGATTCCGGGATCGTTTCGTAAATTCGCCGTTGCCATGTCGGACGTGCAGGCCGAAGACCGGCCGCGTCGCGAAGTGCCGCGCCGCGAATTCGTCGGCCCGGGAGACGACGGCAGCTGACTCCGTAAGGCCATCAAAGAAGTCCGCTATCAGAGCGGCCGATGGCATGTCCGAGTACCGCGCCTTGCCAGATCCAACGTCCCGGAGTCCGTGATGAAAGACGACGGTTGGGGCCGCATGATCGTCCCCACTGGTGCACAGCGCGTACTGCGCGGTGCGCGGGAACTGGATGTCGGGGTAGGCGTCGTCCAACCGGTCAGCGCTGAAATAGCGATCCGGGATTTCGTGGATGGAGCGCTGATTCCAGCCGCTGGGATGAAACGGTTCGGGGAATCGATAGCTTGCGAGCGCGCTTCCGGTGATGATCGGCACGCCCGCGATCTCCGCCCGGTTCTCGAACAGGACGTCGAAGAGGTTCATGGCGGCATCGGGCAGATACTCGGAATGCCGCCAGTCGATGACCAGGGCGCGATCCGTTCGCCGCGCATAGTCCCAGGTGCGCAGCAGGCAAAGGAGGCAGGAGCCCAGCCCGGCAACCCGTTTCGATACGACGACGCGCATCAGGTCCGACCTGCCCAAGCAACAGCTCCCTTCAGCTGCCGGATCATCGCGCCGGTTGCGCCGCGCCCGTGTCGACCTGCGCTCCCGATGCTGCTGGCCGCGGCATGCCGAGGTGATCCCGGAGCGTCCGGCCGCGATAGGCCTTCGGGTGGCGGCCCCGTCGCTGGAGCTCGGGCACGACCCACTGAACGAAACCCTCGTAGGACCCCGGCACATGGCTGGCCGTGATCGCGAAGCCGTCGCAGCCGCCTTCGGTCATCCATTCCTCCATCCGGTCCGCGATGTCCGCGCCGGTGCCGACCCAGGGGTTGCGCAGGCGGCCTCGCTGGGTCGCGCTGATGAAGTCCCTGACCGATGGGCTTCGCCCTTCCGTGAATGTCAGGGTCCGGTCACGCAGGCTCTGCCAACCCGTCATCGCGTTCAGCTCGGCGTCGGTGAACGGCTCATCGAGGGAGCGCCCCCCGAAGTCGAGGTTCAGGGCTTCGGAAAGTAGCAGCAGCGAGTCGGTCGTGGTTGGAAGCTCCGCAATCACAGAGCGCTTCTGCTCGGCAGCCTCGCGCGTTTCTGCAACGATCGGCTGACAGAGGTGGATGATCGCGATGTCGTCAGGCTCCCGCCCCCGCTCACGGGCCAATTCCCGGAGCCGGTCGGTCTGTTGCCGAGCGGTCGCGATGTCCGGAAAGACCGCGAAGACCAGCTCGGCCCAGTCGGCAGCGAAGCGCAGCCCACGCGTGCTCTGCCCGGCCTGGATCAGGACCGGGTGTCCCTGTGGCGAGCGTGGCACCGTGAACGGGCCGCGTGAGGCGAGAAAGCGACCCCGGTAGTCCAGCCTGCGCACACGTTCAGGGTCCGCGAAGACGCCGTTGCTACGGTCGACGACCAGCGCCTCGTCGTCCCAGCCGTTCCAGTGTCCAAGCACGATTTCCAGGAACTCGTCGGCCCTGTCGTAGCGCTCGTCGTGGGGGATGACGTCGGCCCGGCCCATGTTCCGCGCCTCGACCGAGTTGAGGGACGTCACGATATTCCAGGCCATGCGTCCATCCGTCATATGATCCATGCTCTGGAAGAGACGGGCCGCGTGGAAGGGAGCGTGGTAGCTGGTCGACAGGGTGGCGCCGACGCCCAGGCGGCTAGTCGCCATGGCCAGCGGCATGAGCGCGGCGAACGGATCCAGCTTGACGCAGCGTACGCCGTCCCGGACCGCGTCCTCGTAGGAACCGCCGTGGTATTCGGGCATCGCGAGGCGATCGTCGAATAAGGCCAGGTGGAAGCAGCCCTTCTCGAGCACGCGCCCGATGTGCGCGTAGTAGTCCGCCGTCAGAAAGCCGGTGCTGTGCTCCGGGTGCCGCCACGAAGCGACGAAGTTCGTGCAGTTCTGGGCCTGAACGAAGCCGACGAGGATCGCCTCCCCTGCGCTCCTGCTCATCGTCCGGAACACCCCGTCATTCGAAAGTGCCGAGAGCTTAGACCCTGCATCCGCGGCTGGAAAGCGCTGACCAGGCCCGAGCGCCGTCCAGACCACGCCGATGTGCGAATCGGCGCTCGCGTGCATTGAAAGGAAGGAGGACCAGAAAAGGAGCAGAAGCGATGTCGGTGAGAGACCTCTTGAGTATGAACCCACGCGATCCGCGGGAAGTTGCCGATGTCATGGCCTACGTCCGGGCCAGCACTTCGAATTCGACGTCGGTCGTTGTGCGCGCGGCCTTCCTGACGCTCGCCTGGATGCTCGTGGCTCGGGCGATCGATGGTTTCGGCGTCAGCCTGGGCTACGTCGTGCTGCCGTGGGTCGTGCAGTTTCTCCTCATCCAGTGGCTCGGCCTGACGCTGGCTGCCCGGGTCGTGGACGAACCTCGCTTTCGGGAGACTGCCGGATCCGTCGTCGGCAAGCTCGGATGGACCATTGCCCTGAGTCTGCCTTACGTGATTCTGCTCGGCTGGGACAGCGGATTCTCGCTTGCGCTGCTGCAGGAGCGCCTCCCGGATGCGCTGGCCCGCGTGGCCGAGTCGGGCATTGCCGCGGCAACCGCAACGCTCGCCCTGTCGACGATGTTCGAGACGATGCGGGATCTCCGCAGGTGGCGAACGGAGCAGGAGCCCTTCATCTTCCGGCCGTCGCAGCGCACCGCCGTTCGCATGATACTGCTGGTCGTCCTTGCGATCGCTGTGCCCATCGCGCTCCACGTGATGAGCCAGGACCCTGCGTCGTCCTTACCGACCTTCCAGGAGGGGTGGAGCTATGCCTGGCTTGCGTTCGGAATCCTGGTCGCCATGGACGCCCTCATCGTGCTCTTTGGCGGGCGGGTCCGCGACCACTTCCGGTCGGTCGTCGACAAGCAGGCAGCTCGGATGACGCGCGCCGGCGGGCAGCCCTTCTAGGCGGCACCTTGCCCCATTGGTATCAGCTCGAGGAGCGCCTATGCTCGGGTGTCCGGGAAGCTCACGAGACTCGGAAATCCCTCACGGGCACATCCGTACGCCGTGTGCCACCGCCGCTCCGCTTGCAGCCATTCCGGGAAAACCATGCCATCGACACGCCTGCCCATTCGAACGATCTCGGTCATGCTCGCCGCATCGACTCTGAGCGCCTGCGCGGGGGTGCCTCTGACCTCGATGCTCAAGCTGAGCCGCCTGTTGCCGCTGGAGGCCGACCCCGCCCAGATCCGGGTCGCCGTTCGCGCCGATCGAGCGATCGCGCTGAGGACCGGAGATGTGACCATGGGTATCACCTACGAAGCAGCCGACAACGCTCTCTCGCTTCAGGAGGAGTTCGTTGTCCAGGTCGACCGGGGCGCGATCCTGCCGCCGGAGCTGCTCCGGGGCCTTGGCGAGAAGGAAGCCGTGACGATCATGGCGCTCTCGGATTCCGACGCCCGGCGCTTCAGCCGAACGCAGGCAAAGATCCGTGGCGCCGAGGCCAACGCCGAAGGGGGCGAGGGCGGCTTCTCCCTGGGCGTGACCTACGGCTGCACCAACGGCCCGCTCCCGACCGAAGAACTACTGATCGACATCTACCTGCAGACGGCGCTAGATGACGAGTTCTTCGTCATGAACGCCGACGTCGATTTGTACGCCACGGTGATGCCCGACGGCCAGGAGATCCCGCGCTGGCCCGAATGCGAGGACGACGCCGCGTAGGCGCGTGCCCCGGACCGATATCAGTCGGCGGATCCGACATTGTGCTGGCGGCGTCCGGGGCGGCCCCGGACTTCCGTCACTAGGCCTGCCACCGGCTTTCCTGTGCGCTAGGGGGGCCTCCGGCATTGCATGTCATGAGGAGCGACCTTTCCGACCATGAGTGAAGGATCAATTCGGCCAATGCGACCCGACAAGCAGCACGTCAGAAACCTGATCTATTGGGGGCTCCAGCCCGCGCTCATCGTGCTCGCACTCTACCTGCCCCTCGCGGGAGCAGATGAGGGGACGCACTTTCTCTTCTGGCTGGTCGTTCTGATCCTGCTGACCCTGCTGGAGATGTTCATTCCTGCCCGACCCGACTGGCAGGGGTCGCTGAAGGAGAGGTTCCTTCTATTCGGCTTCGTCTGCGTTGCCTTCTTCGCCTACGGTTTCTTCGAGGGATTCTTCGACGAGACACTCTTTCCCTGGCTGGCCTCGATCCGTGAGCAGTTCGGCCTGGATATCTGGCCCAGCGGCTGGCCGCTCCTGGTCCAGGTGCTCTTGATCTTTGCCGCGAACGAGCTGGTCAACTACTGGTATCACCGGGGCGCGCATGAATGGGGCTGGCTCTGGAAGCTATCGGGACACGGGACCCACCACGCTTTCAAGAACCTGACGGCGCTGAATACGCTGGCCAACCATCCCATCGAACCGGTGTTCCTCATGCTGCCGCGCATGCTGTTGGGCTTTTTGCTCGGGGGCGAGGTGGTCAGCGTTGCGGTGGGGACACTGTTCATGGTCACGACCCTGCTGGCGCACAGCAATCTCGAACTCAACTCGCGCGTGATCGGCTGGTTCTTCACCACCAACAGCTACCACATTCACCACCATTCGATGGTGCGCGAAGAGAGCGACACCAACTACGGCTGCGCCTGCATCCTGTGGGACCGGGTTTTCGGAACGTTCAGCGACGCGGACACCCGGGAAACCGGTATCGGCGGCACACAACCCTCCTATCCGGAGCTGTTCCTCATGCCCTTCAAGGAGCCGCAGTCCTCGGAAGTTGCACCGAAGGCGGCCGCCATCGAGCGCTGAGGATTCGCGCGCGGATCAGGCCAAGCGGCGCATTGGCGTCTGCTAAGCCCCGCGACTCTCGAGTCGTCCCCTTCGTGGCGAGCTAGCTGGTCCCGAACAGCCGATCCCCCGCATCCCCCAGGCCGGGAACGATGTATTTCTGCTCGTTCAGCCTCGCGTCGATAGCAGCGGCGTAGATGGACACGTCGGGATGCGCCAGCTCCACCGCCTCCAGCCCCTCCGGGCACGTGACGATACAGAGCACGATGATCTTGCGGGCGCCCTGCTCCTTGGCCATGTCGATCGCGGCGATGGCGGAGCCGCCCGTGGCGATCATCGGGTCCACGAGGATGCACACCCCGCCTTCGATCTGGTGCGGCATGCTCTGGTAGTAGGCGACCGGCTCCTTGGTGTCCTCGTCCCGGAACATGCCGACGAAGCCCACCCGGGCCGACGGCACCAGTGACAGGACACCATCGAGCATCCCGACACCGGCGCGCAGGATCGGCACCACCACCAGCTCTTCGTCGATCAGCTGGCAGGCGGCCTCGGCCACGGGCGTCTGCACCTGGACTTCGCGAACGTTGATCTCCTTGAAAGCCTCGTAGCAGAGGAACATCGTGATCTCGGTCGCGAGTTCGCGAAACCGCTTGTGGCCGGTGTCCTGATCCCGGATCAGCGCCAGCTTGTGTTGGATGCAGGGGTGATCGATCCTGGTGTGCATGCCGCAGCCTGTCGATGAGGTCTCAGGACCAGATCCTACTGGAAACGCCTCACCCGCACGTGCTTGACTCAACGGACTTCACAGGCTCGAATCGAGGGCATGACTCGGACGGATCGCGACTTTCTCGGCGCACTCGTGGCGCCACTGGAGCCGGAAGGCTTTCTCGAACACGTTTGGCCATCGCAGTTGCATCTCGGCAATCCCGAGGGTGCGGAGAGCCCCCTGATCCGAGAGCTC
>JBCCZC010000248.1:0-8325 GCA_039188505.1 Pseudomonadota bacterium
CTCCGTGAACTGGAAGAGGAGACCGGCATTGAACAATCGAGTATCACGGAGATCGAGATCCTGGGCTACGCACGCCTGCTGCACTATGGAGGCAAGCCGGACTATTTCGGGATCGCTATTGCCGATGTCACTAAGGAAGATCTGAGCCGTCGCTGGGAGGAGATGCCGTTCGTGCGCGAGCATGAGCTCATCGAAATTTTCGGCTCGCGGCCTTCGGACTTCGTTGTTGGGCTCGAATCAAAGGTCGATGAGCTCCGACTGGACCCGGAGTGCAGCATCGTTCTGCTATGCAATGTGATCTTCGCGCTGGGATTCCTCAAGGGCGATGGCGGCGTCTTCGCAGATCGCATCTTCGCCCCGACCTGATCCTTGGAGTCAAAGACGCCAGCGTCACCACCCGACGCCTGCTCAACAGGCCGTGGCCGAATACGCCACGATCGAGGAGACCATGGCACCGGTGGCCCTCGAGACCATGAGCCGGTGGATTCTGGAAACGACCGCGGACTGACGAGGGCAGCACCCGGCGCCCACGGGGATCGCGGTTCGTGTAGATTCCCCAGCAATGCCCATGGCGCGGGAAAATACTGAGCCGGCCTCTCGATGCTGAGCCGATGAGCGACGCCGACCGATCCACGCCCACGGTTCTGGTGCTGGGCGGCGCCGGCTTCATCGGGCGACATGCCGCGGCGGCCTTGATGACGGCGGGCAGCGACGTCGTCATTGGCACGCGGTCTCCCGGTCCCATGGGTAGCCGCGAACCGCCCCATCCTCGCGCTGCCCGAGCGCAGCAGCGCGAGGCCCGGCTGGAGCGCCTGACGGACGTCCGGGACTGGCTGCCCGTCATCGAAGACGTCGACGTTGTCCTGAACTGCGTAGGCATCCTGCGACAGCGGGGAAGAGAGACCTACGATCGCGTTCACTACCGGGCGCCGGCCGCGCTGGCGGAAGCCTGTCGAGAACGGTCCAAACGCCTCGTCCACGTCAGCGCACTCGGGCTCGACAAGCCGGCGCGGAGCCGATTTCTTACCTCGAAGCTTGCCGGTGAGAAAGCGATTCAAGTGGCTGGGGGAAACTGGATCCTTGCTCGCCCTTCTCTGCTCGACGGTGCAGGCGGCTTCGGCGCCGCCTGGCTCCGCGGCATCGCGCGTCTACCCTTTTTCCTGGGGCCCATCGGCGCCACCGGCAGGATTGCGGCGCTCGACGTCGGTGAGTTCGGAGAGGCGCTCGCTCGCCTCTGCCTCGGAACACCGGAAGCGCTTCGCCTCGACGTGTCCCGGATCTTCGAACTCGGTGGCATGGAGTCCTGGAATTTTCGCGAGTACATCGTCGCCCTGCGGCGCACCTATACCGACAGGCCGGCCTTGTGCGTTCCCATTCCCGGGTTCCTGGCTCGCGCCGGCGCGCACCTCTGCGACGGCCTTCACTTTTCCCCCTTCTCCTTCGGCCACTGGGAGCTTCTGCGCCGGGACAACGCGCCGTCGACGAATCGCCTTCCGGAACTCCTGGGCCGCCCGCCCCTGTCCGTGATGTCCCGGAATTTCGATTGAGAATCGATTCATCGAAGCCAGAGCGGAGCTTGCACGGCAAGCTGCGCCCGGCCGACCGCCCTACTCGAAGCTGTCCCGGAAGATCACGGTGCTGATCGAGAAGGCCAGAATAACGGGTGGATTGGCATAGCGGCCCTGCTCCCGATCGGCGCCCGGTACGGACACGTAGAGCAGGCCGCTGGCGGGGTCGTAGCTGCCTCCGCCGATGAGGTGGTCGGAAAACGGCGTCTGGAACTCACCGGAACCATAGGGCCTGATCTGGTGCGGCTCGACGGCGCCATTGCGGGCATCGATCAGATCGTTCAGATCCCAAAGCCAGTAGTAGTTGGATTGGTCGCTCGCGATCCGGGGGCAATAGCCGCCGCAGAGGTTGCCGTTGTCCTGGGTGCACTTGTAGCAGACGCCGCTTTCGTGGCCGCCCGAGTAACCGATCGTGAGATAGGTTCGGGTGCCGGGTACCACCATCCCGAACACCGCGCGGGAGAGGTGGGTCCAGAGATCGTTGCCGCGCGAGTCGTTGCTCAGGTCGGGATGCAGCGGATCCGCGAGGCTGAAGTCGAGCAGGCGGACCGTCTCGATCGTTTCGCTCTCGTCGGCCAGGGATGATGCATCGAACGCGAAGGCCGAGGGGCCTACGCTGGTCCGACCGATGATCGGAATGCCGCTCGACTGGCCCGTGATGTGGTCCCCGCCCAGAGCGTTCTGCCAGGCTTCGGGAACCGGTGAGATCCAGCCACTCGTGTGGCCGGCGCCACCGTCAAAGCGTTTCGGACCGATGACCGAACTCGCGCTGATGGCGCCCGGGTCGTCGAGCAGCAAACTGGTATGCGTGTTGTCGCCAGGCGCGTCGTAGTACTCGTAGGCATTCACGAGCAGCCGTCGCCCGTCCGCTGTATCGAGCAGTCGAAGACCGCCGATCCTGTTGAGACCCTGCGGATTGCCGCCGGTCATCCGCCCGAGCACCCCCTCGAAGCCCTGGATCGGTGGTGTGGCCATGTTCAGCTCGGCCAGCACGTCGCTTCGCACCGGCGGCGGCAGCACGAACTCCGCGAGCTGCTGATGGTGCCCATGGCCGACGATCAGAATCGAGTTCGACGCCGGATCGTACTCGAGCGGCCCCTCCGAGTAGTTCATCGACGAGCCGTTGAACTCGTTCGCAGGCAACCGGACCGCGCCCTCGAAACTCAGGTCGCGGATGTCCAGAAGGGATGCGGAGGGCTGCCCGCAGGCCGGACCGGCGACAAGCGCCATGGCAAACCATGCCGTGCTGACCACGCAACGCAGGGATCGACTTTCGAATGCCTGTTTCATGTCGCCTTCCCCATACCCTTTTTCGCCCTTCCCAAGCGTAGACACCGACCAGGGCCAGAACCGCCGAGCCGAGCACACTTCGACGACGCAGCTTGGGTCGAATGCGGATACGGACCTGAGGGGATATTCGACGGCGGTATGTCGGCGGCACGCGCGGCGCTCCCTGAGCCCCCCATCTCCGTTGCGGCCGGCAGGGGGTGCTTCAAGCCCAAGTATCGCGCGCTAGCTGATTTGTCGGCCCGCGAACGGGCACTTCGATCGATTCCGACGCGCCAACATGCGAGTATGCTGGATAACGAGCTGGTGGGGGCCGGCTCCATACACCGAGACTGCTTTGGAGGGGGTTATGGGTTCCGATTCGTAGCACGTTCTGACGAAGCGGGGGGAACGGCGTGTCTTCCTCTTCATTGCCGTTTTCCTCTTTCCGGCGCTTTCCGTCATCTTCGTCGGCGGCTACGGGCTGCTCATCTGGATCTACCAGATGATCTTCGGCCCGCCCGCGGCCTGAGCGGTTGCGAGCGTGGACCTGGGAAGACGCAACCTGCTGCGGGGGCGGCGAACGGCCGCACCGCCGCCCCTGCGCCCGCCCGGCGCCCTGGCGGAGCATCGCTTCATCGATGCCTGCACGGCCTGCGATCGATGCATCGATGAGTGTCCCGAGCGCATTCTCGTGCGCGGTTCCGGCGGTTTTCCCGAAGTGGACTTCTCTCGGGGCGAGTGCACGTTCTGCAGCGCCTGCGTGGACGCCTGCGACGACCAGGCGCTCGACTCGGCGGCAGGGCGTCTCGACATCGCGATTCAGGTCGGGGATGGCTGCCTGGCGATGAACCAGGTCGTGTGCCTGGCCTGCGGGGATGCCTGCGAGGCGGACGCGATCTCTTTTCCGCCAAGGCTCGGGCAGGCTGCAATTCCACGGATCGACGCGGCAGCATGCGTGGGCTGCGGTTCCTGCGTCGCCACCTGCCCGAGGCAGGCCCTGGAGGCAACGCCCCGTGTCTGACTATCACGTGGCCAGCTTCGTTGTCCGCGTGTTTCCGGGCGATGTGCCGGCGGTGAACGCGGTCATCGCCGATACCGAAGGTCTCGAGGTCCATGCGCAGGAGGACGGCAAGCTCGTCGTCACCGCCGAGGCCTCGCATCTCGGCGAGCTCGCGGCGCTCACCGAGCAGCTCAAAGACGTACCCGGCGTCATCGACGCCGCTCCCGTCTATCACGAATTCGACGCCGCCGGCGCACCCGCACCGGCACCAGACGAGGTGGATCAGCCATGAGTGTCAGCAGACGATCGTTCATGAAAGCCAACGCTATCGCGGCCGCCGCAGGCGTCGCGGGTATCTCGGTGCCCGCCGCCGCCAGCAACGTCGTCACCGGCGAGAATCTGACGAAGCTCACCTGGAACAAGGCGCCGTGCCGCTTCTGCGGCACCGGATGTTCGGTGAACGTCGCGACCCTCGACGGCAAGGTCGTGGCAACCCACGGCGATACCAAGTCCCCGGTCAATCGCGGCCTGAACTGCGTCAAGGGCTACTTCCTGTCGAAGATCATGTACGGGACCGATCGTCTCCAGACCCCGATGCTCCGCATGCGCGACGGCGCCTATCACAAGGAGGGCGATTTCACCCCGGTGAGCTGGGATACGGCCTTCGACGTCATGGCCGAGAAGTTCAAGGCGACCCTCAAGGCCAAGGGGCCGACGGCGATCGGCATGTTCGGCTCAGGCCAGTGGACCGTGCACGAGGGCTATGCGGCGGTGAAGCTCATGAAGGCCGGCTTCCGCTCCAACAACATCGAGCCCAATGCGCGCCACTGCATGGCCTCCGCCGTTGTGGGCTTCATGCGGACCTTCGGCATCGACGAGCCCATGGGCTGCTATGACGATATCGAGGCCGCCGACGCGTTCGTGCTCTGGGGCTCGAACATGGCTGAGATGCATCCGATCCTGTGGACGCGGGTGACCGATCGGCGTCTCAGCGCACCGCACGTCAAGGTGGCGGTCCTGTCGACCTTCAAGCACCGCAGCTACGACCTTGCGGACCTCGATCTGACGTTCACGCCGCAGACCGACCTCGCGATCCTGAACTTCATCGCCCACTACATCATTCGCACCGGGCGAGTGAACCGGGATTTCGTGAACAAGCACACGAACTTCCGGCGTGGCGATGCCGATATCGGCTACGGGCTACGCGACGAGCATCCGCTCCAGGGGGCCGCAGCTAATCCGAACAGCGGCGGCTCGCAGCCCATGAGCTTCGACGAGTTCGCCGAGTTCGTGAGCACCTATGACGAGAAGATGGTCTCCGAGCTTTCCGGGGTGTCCGAGGAGAAGCTGGTTGCGCTGGCGGAGCTCTATGCCGATCCGGACAAGAAGGTCACGTCGTTCTGGACCATGGGATTTAACCAGCACACGCGGGGCGTGTGGTGCAACAACCTGATCTACAACATCCACCTCCTCACGGGGAAGATCGCAACGCCCGGCAACAGCCCGTTCAGTCTGACCGGCCAGCCGTCCGCGTGCGGGACCGCGCGGGAATTGGGTACCTTTGCGCACCGCCTCCCAGCCGACTACGTCGTCGCGAACGAAGAACACCGCAAGAAGGCCGAGGGAATCTGGCGATTGCCCGCGGGAACGATCCCCGAGAAACCCGGATTCCACGCCGTGGAGCACAACCGCAAGCTCAAGGACGGCGAGATCAACGCCTACTGGGTCCAGTGCAACAACAACATGCAGGCGGCGGCGAACATCAATGAGGAAGGTCTCCCGGGGTATCGGAACCCGGATAACTTCATCGTCGTCTCCGAGGCCTACCCGACGGTGACGGCCGAGGCCGCCGACCTGATCCTACCGGCAGCGATGTGGGTCGAGAAGGAAGGTACCTACGGCAACGCCGAGCGTCGCACGCAGGCGTGGTATCAGATGATCGCGGCGCCGGGCGAGTCGAAGTCGGATCTCTGGCAGCTCATGGAGTTTTCCAAGCGGTTCACGACCGACGAGGTCTGGCCCGAGGATCTGCTCGCGAGCGCGCCGGATTACCGGGGCAAGACGCTCTACGACGTCCTGTTCGCCAATGGCCATGCCAACCGCTATCCGCTCGAGCAGACGAGTAAGGATCACCTCAACGAAGACTCGGAGCACTTCGGTTTCTACGTGCATAAGAGCCTCTTCGAGGAATACGCCGAGTTCGGCCGAGGCCACGGCCATGACCTGGCGCCCTACGACGTCTACCAGCAAACCCGCGGGCTGCGCTGGCCCGTGGTCGACGGCAAGGAAACGCTCTGGCGCTACAAGGAAGGATCGGATCCCTACGCGAAGGCAGGCAGCGATTGGGATTTCTACGGCAAACCCGATGGTCGGGCGATCATCTTCGCCCTGCCCTACGAGCCACCCGCGGAGAGCCCTGACGAGGAATACGATCTCTGGCTGAGCACCGGCCGGGTACTGGAGCACTAGCATTCGGGATCCATGACGCGCCGGGTGCCCGAGCTCCAGCGCTCGATGCCGGACGCGGTGCTCTACATGCACCCGGACGATGCCAACGAGCGAAACATGCGCCGTGGCGACGCGGTGACGATCGTCTCGCGCCGGGGCGAGGTGAAAACGCGCGTCGAAACCCGGGGAAGGAACCGGCCGCCACGCGGCCTCGTTTTCATGCCGTGGTTCGACGCTGCCCGGCTGGTCAACAAGGTCACGCTGGACGCGACCGATCCACTGTCCAAGCAGACCGATTTCAAGAAATGCGCCGTCAAGGCCGTCAAGGCGTAGGAGGCCGCATGAAGACATCAACCCAGCTCATCGTTCTGCTCGCCGCGGTGTTCACCTTCAGCCTGAGCCTCGCGGACGAGATCGCAACGCTACGGCACGGCACGCCGATCAACGAAGAGGCCAACCCGGCACCGATGCCCGCAGTGATCGACGGCGACCTGCGGCCCAATCGCAGCTACCCGATGCAGCCGCCGGTGATTCCGCACGACGTCCGTGGCTACGAGATCTCCCTGCAGGTGAATCGCTGCATGGCGTGCCATGGGCGCAGCCGCATCGAGGACAGCCAGGCGCCCATGGTCAGCGTGACGCACTACATGGATCGGGATCTCAATTTCCTCGCCGAGATCTCCCCGCGCCGCTACTTCTGCGACCAGTGCAATGTGGTCCAGACGAACACGCGCAACGTGACGGGGAATTCGTTCCGGGATATGGACGTGATCCTCGAGGAGCGCGCGGCAAGCGAACGGGGCGACTAGGGCGAAACCCGGCACCAGAGGGAGATTCGACGTGCAGTATTTTCGCAAGATCTGGCGCGACATGCGCAAGCCGAGCGTCCACTACAGCATCGGGGCCCTGACGCTCGGTGGCTTTCTCGCGGGCATCATCTTCTGGGGTGGTTTCAACACGGCCCTGGAAGTCACCAACACGGAGACGTTCTGCATCGGTTGCCACGAGATGAAGGGCAACGTGTACGAAGAACTGCGCGAGACGATCCATTTCACGAACCGCTCGGGCGTCCGCGCCACCTGCCCCGACTGCCACGTTCCGCACGACTGGACCTACAAGATCGCGCGCAAGGTCCAGGCGTCGAAGGAGGTCTGGGGGAAGATCTTCGGGACCATCAACACGCGCGAGAAGTTTCTGGCCAAGCGCCGCGAACTGGCGGAACACGAGTGGGCACGCCTCAAGGCCAACGATTCTCTCGAGTGCCGCAACTGCCACGATTTCCAGTACATGGACTTCACGGCCCAGACCATCCGCGCGAGCGACCAGCATTCGACATCGCTCGCCAGCGGCGAAAAGACCTGTATCGACTGCCACAAGGGCATTGCGCACCAGCTGCCGAACATGGCGGGTGTCGAAGGCTTCTAGGGGATTCCCGCCCAGGGGCGGGACCGGGGTGCTCGCTGGGTCGGCGGCCGCCTTCGTCGGCGATCGACGCGGTCCCCTAGGGCCACGGCGCTCGGCGCTCGGCGCTCGGGTCTCCTCCTCGTTTCGAAGGCGCGGACTTCCCTGCCCAGTATCCTCATTCACGGTCGTCCCGTCGCCAAGGATGCGCGTTACTCCGCCGATGCGGCCTCATCGCGATTCGCGGTCCACTCGGCCTCGGCCCAGTCCAGCAGCGCGGGGTAAAGGTCAGCCGCCGTTTCCCCAGCAGCGCGCTCCTCATAGAGCCGCATCAACGCCTCGTTGAATTCGCGGAACCGCGCGAATCCGCGCCGCTCGACCATGGAATCACCCACCCGAGTCACCAGGGCCGCCACGCCTTCCTCATCGAGCTGGTCCATCGCGTAGAGGCTCGGCAGGGACCAGTTCAGATACTCGGTGAACACCGCACCGGGAATCGAGTAGGCATTGGCGTCGAGTTCCGGCACCCAGAACTCCCGGTCCGCGAAGATCACATCGACGCGCTGATAGTACTGTTCGGCTTCGGGGTTGATGAACCCATGATTCAGCTCGGTGAACAGGATAAAGCCCCGGTCGAGC
>JBCCZC010000249.1:0-8271 GCA_039188505.1 Pseudomonadota bacterium
CAACGCCTACATCGAGGTCGCGAAGGAAATGCGCGGCCGCTATCCCAAGCATCCCTGGCCCGATGATCCCCGCAGCGCGGTGGCGACGGCGAGGACGAAGCGCGCACTGGGCAAGGACGGGCGCTGAGGAAGCGTTACTGCCCGCGGCGCCGCGCCGGCTGCAGCTGATACGCACCGGCAGGAGCGGCTTTCGCGCCGACGTCATTCACCTCTCGTCATCCTCACGGGGTTCGCCGATGGTCCGCCTGCGCCCGCGAGGCTGGACCACATCAAACTCGAGCGGCTCATCCATCTGGATCGCCCCACCCGCAGTGAACATGCCTCCATAGACATGCCCATGCTATGCTCCGCCCCGTTTCTCCGACCCGTCATCCGAGAGGTCTCATGAACTTCCTACGCATGCTCGCGCTTTCTGGCGCCCTCGTCTCCACCGCTTCCCTGGCCACGATCGATCTGGGCTCGGAGACCATTCCCTTTGCTCGGCAGATTGCCGACGGGACCCCCGTGAATTGGCCGTTCAACGAAGCCGTGAACATCGCCCTTGGCTTCGGGATCTCGGATGGTGACGAGCGCTTCATCCGAATCGATATCGAGAATGCGACCTTCACCGTCGCCCCGGAAGCGACCAACTCGAACCTGCGGTGCAACCCGGCCGGCGTCGACATGATCAATCCAGCCTGCGAGTTTGCCGTCGGCGTCAGCAACACGAGCTTCTTCGTCTTCGGCCTCTCCGCGAACGGGGCGAACCTCCCGCCGACCCAGAATCTCCAGTTCCGCATCCACCGCCTGTCGCGTAACCCCGCCGACACGAACCCAGCCGTCGATCCCGACCTGGTGCTCCAGTCGGTGGACGAGTCGACGCCGGTGAATCTGCGCTATCGCCTGTACGAAGATCCGATCGAGGCCAACAACGGCTCGACGGCAACGCTCGTCGATTCGGGTTTTCTCGCCATTGCGGAATTTGTCGATGGCCTCGTCGTCGACACCGGCGACACACCGACCTGCGTCAGTGACGTCACGCAGGGATCGCTGGTCTTCGAGGACAACAACGGCGCCAACGAGGACGACACGTGCAACTGCGGACAGGTGCGGGTGCGGCGCGCGCTAGGGCCGAACTGGATCGACGGCGAACAGGTTCAGATCGACGATATCCTCGCCGACGGCAGCGCTTTTCTGATCGAGGGCGAGCTCGCCTTCGCCGACGGTGGAACGCCCGATCCCGGTGTGTTCATCGACGATGGTCCGGGCCCCGACAACTGTGACTTCGTGTCCTTCCCGGGTGTCCTGGGCATGGACTCCGCGACGATCACGACGGACGACACCCCCTTCGGCAACCTCGACAATCCGGCTTCCGCCAAGTTCTGCCTGAGCGGCAACCAGGTCGATCCGTTCCCGGTCGGCGACTACACCGCGACGTTCGTGCCGGTGGCCGCGGGCGATGCCGAAGTGGTCGATCGGCCCCTGGGTACGATCTGCACCCTGGAGAAGAACGGCTCCGAGGACGCGCTGGTCTTCAACCTCACCCGGGACGGCTTCTACACCCAGTTCATCCGAGTGACTAACCCGACGTTCTCGGCGGGACGGGTGTTCCTGACGTGCTTCGACGATGCCGCCGACCAGGTCTCTGACCAGATCGCCCTCTCGTCGTTCACCGATCGTACCGGCGAAACGCTGCCGGCAGTGCTCGGCGCCAACGAGAGCACGGACCTCATCGATATCAACAACGTCTGGGAGACCTGCGGCATCACGCCGGCGGGCGGCCCCGGATCGCCCAACGGCAACTTCCTCCGGATCCTCGCCGAGGGTGAGTTCGGTGACACGGGACCGACCACGGGCCAGGGCGAAGCGATCGGCATTCGCATCGAGGGCCTCACGGTCTCCCGGGATGGCAACAGCTTCGAGAACACTTCGCGCTGAGTCCGCGCCGCACGTGACGCCGGCTCGCAGTCGGCGTCACCTGCGGGCGACTGATTTGCCGATCTAATCCAGGGGCCAGGTCGCGACGATCATTGCGCCGTCGGCCATGGGGACCACCGAGACGGGGCCGACGCCGCGATCCTCGTCGACGGCCTTGACGACGCGGGTGGCGGACCACGCGATGCCCCAGCCGGCGACGAACTGGGAAAGGTAGTGACGATCCCGGTGGACGCGCGAGAGGCCGGACATGGTCGACAGCGTCCACCAGAGCGCCTGACCACCGAAGGACTCGGCTTCCCGCGCCGCGACCATGAACGGCACCGCGCCGTAGACGGCGTGGCCGCTGACCCCCGCGCTGAACTCGAAGGGATCCCAGTCAGACGGCCCCTCGTTCGGGCGGGCGCTGCCGATCACCTCGCGGAGGATGACGTGCTGCGGGATCACGATGAGCGAGGCCCGGAAGGAGCGGTCAGCCCAGGTCTCGAGCTGCGGCTTGTCGCCGCGCTCGGCATAGCCCCGTACCAGCCAGAAGATCGGCAGGCCGGCGTGCGCCACGTTCCCGACCTCCTCGAAGAAATCGAAGATGTCGTCCTGCGGGTCACCGCGGAAATCGTCCTGCCACTTGTCGCGGATCTCCTGGTCGGCGTCCGTGTTGGCGAGGATGGCCGAGACGCCGAAGAAGGCCGACAGGCGCAGCAGCTCCCCGCCGCTGTAGGCCACCGCGTAGTCCCGCTTGAGCTGTTCCCAGTCGCTCTCGGCGAGAACCGCGCCGGGCACCAGCAGGACGAGCAATGCAAACGATGCTGCGAGTCGACGCATGGCCAAACCTCCAAGTGTGTCGAGCCACCCTAGGAAACCACTTTCCCAAAGATGGCGAAAGTATGGCAGCTGCGAACTAATGAAGTCCGTCGTGAACTAACACGAGCAGGGGCCCGCCTGTTCGTAACCATGCGAGCGGCCCGGGCGTCTCAAGAAGAGGGACAACGCGGGAGCGGCAATGGCGCAGCAGCGAGCGAAGATGTATCGACCGGGCAGCCAGGTCTTCTGGATGTCGGTGTTCCTGGCCGTCATCGCCGGGATCGTTGTCCTGCTGCAGGCGCCGCTGCGGGATGCGTTCATGGCCAACGGCACCTTCAACGGCATCATCGTCGGCGTCCTCGCCATCGGCGTGCTGATCAACTACCGGCAGGTCTTCAACCTCTACGCCGAGGCGACCTGGATCGAGGAGTTCCGCCGCAAGGACCCGGAGCGGCCGATGCAGGCGAAAACGCGGCTGCTGGCCCCCATGGCACGGATGCTCGGCCAGCGCGATCGGGGCCAGTTCTCGCTGTCGGCCGTGTCGCTGCGCTCGCTCCTCGACTCGATCCGCGAACGCCTTGACGAGTCGCGCGACGTGTCCCGCTACATGATCGGCCTGCTCGTCTTCCTCGGCCTCCTCGGCACCTTCTGGGGGCTGCTGAAGACCATCGGCGACGTCGGCGACGTGATCTCCGGCATGAGCCTCGAGGGCGCGGACGCCGTTGCCGTCTTCGAGCGCCTCAAAGCCGGCCTCGAGGGGCCGCTCCAGGGCATGGGCATCGCCTTCAGTTCATCGCTCTTCGGGCTCGCGGGCTCGCTCATCGTCGGCTTCCTCGACCTGCAGGCCGGCCACGCCCAGAACCGCTTCTTCAACGACCTCGAGGAGTGGCTGGCGGGCGTCACGCGGCTTTCTTCAGGCGCGCTCGCCGACGGGGGTGACGCGTCGGTGCCGGCCTATGTCCAGGCGCTTCTCGAGCAGACCGCCGACAGCCTCGAGCGGCTGCAGCGCACGATGGCGAAGCAGACCGACGACCGGGGTGACCTCGAGAAGCAGCTGCTCCGGCTGAACCACAGCCTCTCCGACCTGACCGCGCATCTCGGCTCGTCCCAGAACACCATGAGTGAGGAGCTGCGCCAGGAGCTTCGGCTCCTCAATCGGACCATCGCCGCGGCCGTCAACAAACCCTCGTGAGTCGTAGAGCCCGCCAACGTCGGGTCATCGACATCTGGCCCGGCTTCGTCGATGCGCTCGGCGCGCTGCTCATGGTGCTCGTCTTCGTGCTGCTCATCTTCACGCTCGGGCAGTTCTTCCTCACCGACGCCCTGTCCGGCCGCGACCGGGCGCTCTCGCAGCTCACCGCCCAGATCGCCCAGCTGGCTGATGAGCTGTCGATGGAGCAGGCCAACACCGAGCAGCTTGAGGCCCGGGTGAACGAGCTCACCGCAAGCCTCGCGACAGCCGAGGCCGATCGCGCGGCCCTGCGGGCCAGCCTGGTCGAAACGACCACGGCCCGCGATGCCGCCACCGCGGCCCTCGAAGCCGAGCAGGCGCGCGCCGCCGGCCTCGCCCGCGACATCGCCCTGCTGGAGCAGCTCAAGGCCGACCTCGAGGAGGAGGTCAACGCGCTGGCCGCGAGCCTCGAGACGGAACGCACGGAGGCGCTCCGCCAGGCAGAGCTTTCCGCCGAGGCCCAGGCGCAGGTCACGCTGCTGAACCGGCAGCTCGCCGCGCTGCGGGACCAGCTGGCGCAGGTGAGCGCCGCACTTGAGGCCTCCGAGGCCCGCGTGACGGCGCAGAGTGTCGAGATCGAGGACCTGGGCCGCCGCCTGAACCTCGCGCTCGCCAGCCGCGTCCAGGAGCTCGCCGAGTACCGGTCGGATTTCTTCGGCCGGCTCAAGGAGGCGCTGGGCGATAATCCAGACCTACGGGTCGTCGGCGACCGCTTCGTGTTCCAGTCGGAGCTGCTTTTCTCGACCGGTTCGGCGGAGCTCGGCGCCGAAGGGCAGGCCCAGGTGCGCCGCCTGGCCAACACGCTGCGCGAGATCTCGGCGGTCATTCCCGAGGACCTCGACTGGGTCCTCCGCGTCGACGGCCACACCGACCGCCGACCCATCGCCACGGCCCAGTTTCCGTCGAATTGGGAGCTCTCGACGGCCCGGGCGCTGGCGATCGTGAAGTATCTGGTCTCCCTGGGCATCCCCGCCGATCGCCTCGCGGCGACCGGCTTCGGCGAGTTTCAGCCCCTTGATGATCGCGAGAATGAACTCGCGTTTGCCCGCAACCGCCGCATCGAGCTGAAGCTCACCGCCCGCTGACGACAAGCGCGCGCTCCGCTCATCGCCAGCTGGGCGCTCCGGCAGCATCGAGGGCTGCCTCGAGTGCCGGCAATTCGTTGCCCAGCAACGCCTCGAGATCGGCTTCCAAGGTTGCGAAGTCGCGGCGGGCGATCTCGTAGTCCCGGCGCTGGGTCCCCGTGGCCGGCTGCGTGTTCTCCCAGCCACCGCCCGCGTTCCAGGCGCGCCCGGCGATTCCGGGCACCACCGATTCGTCCAGAGCCCGGCGCTCGGCATTACCGGACAGGCGAGCCTCGAGGCCCGAGAGCTCCGCCCCGAAGGCGTCTAGCCGAACGAGCAGCGCGGGCTCGGTGCCGGCTGCCCGGAGCGCGGCCGCCTGCATATGGGTGAGGAGATCCCGAGTCCGCTTCAGCTCCTCGTTCGCTGCGGCAATCTCCCGGCGAAGGACCGCCGTCTGCTGCTGCCACGCCGCGATCTCGGCGTAGTCGATACCGCCTCCCGCCTCGCGCACGGGCTTGACGGCGAACGACTGGACCTCGCCAAGGGCCTGCGCGTCGCCGCCGCTGACGGCGTAGAGCTGCACGGAGTAGGTACCCGGCGCTGCCAGGGGGCCGATCGGGTCACGCTGCCAGGGCGGCCGGAAGCTCGGCACGGTCAGATCGACCGCATTCGGCGCCGGCAGGCGCAGGTCCCAGGTCGTCCGATGGGTCCCTTGCTCGTTGGTTGCCGCGAGCCAGCGGACGGGGGCGCCGGCGGCGTCCCGGACGAGCAACAGCACGCGAGGATCGGCCTCCAGCGCTTCGGCCCGGAGGGCGTCCCAGCCCGGGAACGGAATATCGTCGCCGTCCTCGCGCAGCGCCTTCTCCTGCTCCGTGCGCCGCGCCTTTGTCGTCTCGAACTTCTCGGGGAGGTGGTAGGTGAACGTTGCGCCGAAATCGGGGTTCGGCGTGCGGAAGCTGTCGCTCCCGAAGGTCGGCATGCCCGCGGCCTGGGAGGGCACCGACGGGACGTACCACCAGGCATCACGCACCGGCAGCACGCGAGCCTTGTCGCCGAAGCCGTCCTCGGTCAGCTCGCGGAGGGCCGAGTAGTCGTCGAGGATGTAGATGCCCCGACCGAACGTGGCCCCGGCGAGATCGCCGTCCCGGCGCTGCAGCTTGATGTCACGGAAGGAGATGCGCGGTGCGCCGGCGAGCTTGTGCCAGTGGGTCCCGCCGTCGACGGTGAAGTAGACGCCATCCTCGGCGCCGAGGAACAGCAGCTTCTCGTTCTCGTGGTCCTGCTGGATGGCCCAGGCGATCGTCCCGTCCGGGAGGTCGCCGGCGATCGATCGCCAGCGCTGGCCGCGGTTGCTGCTGACGTAGACGTAGGGCGAGTAGTCGCCGTGCTTGTGGGCGTCGACGACGGCGAAGACCGTATCGGCATCGTGCTGCGAGGCCTCGACGTCGTTGACGAAGACCTGGTCGTCGACCCCGGGGAAGTCAGCCGCCTGCTCCCAGCTTTCGCCGCCGTTGCTGGTCACCTGGACCACGCCGTCGTCCGTGCCGACGGCGAGGAAGCCCTCAGCGAGCGGCGATTCGGTGATCGCCGTCAGCGTGGCGAATTTCGACATCGCTCCGTTGTCGTGGAGCGCATCGACGCTCCAGACCCGGCCGATGAACGGCAGCTCGTAGCGGTTCTCGTCGCTGGTGAGATCCGGGCTTACCGCCTGCCACGAATCGCCGCGGTCGTCGCTGCGCCACAGCCGCTGGGAACCCGTATAGATCCGCGCGGGATCGTGCGGGCTGATGAGGATCGGCGTGTCCCAGTTCCAGCGTTCGGCCGGCTCGCCGGGCGCCGGCTGGGGCTGGATGGGCACCAGCTCGTTGCTGTCCCGATAGTGCCGGAACAGATAGCCCTGCTGGAATTCCATGTACGCGATGTTGTTGTCCGACGGATCGAAGGCCACGCCGTGCCCGTCGGCGCCGAGGGGCACGTACCAGTCCTGGTTGCGGATGCCCTCGGTGATCAGGGTCCGGGACGGGCCGGATACGGTGCCGAGATCCTGCGCGCCGACGAGGATGTTGTAGAACGGCTCCGAGTCGTCCACCGCGATCTTGTAGAACTGCGCGATCGGCAGGTTCGGGAAGTGACGCCAGGTCACCCCCTGATCGAAGGTCTCGTAGAGGCCGGCGTCAGTGCCGGCGATCAGGTGGCGGTCGTTGCCCGGATCGATCCACAGCGCGTGGTTGTCGCTGTGCTTCTCCCGGCCCGTACCGAGCACCGCGAAGTCGTCGCCGGCATTTCGCGTCACGCGGAAGAAGACGTCCATCTGGAAGACGAGATCGGGATCGCTCTGGGACGCCGCCAGCTCCTGGTAGTAGTGCGGTCCCGTACCGCCCGAGATGTAGTCGTTCCGCTTCGACCAGCTCTCGCCTTCATCCATCGAGCGATAGAAGCCCTTCTGCTCGTCGTTCGCCTCGATCGTGGCGTAGACCCGGCTCGGGTCGGCGGCGGTCACGGCCAGCCCGATCTTGCCCATGTCGCCCGCCGGCAGGCCCGTCGACATTTTCTCCCAGGTGTCGCCACCATCGGTGCTCTTGTAGATGCCGCTATTGGGTCCACCGGCCAGGAAGCCCCAGACGTGGCGCCGGCGCTCGTAAGCCGCTGCGTACATCACGTCGGGGTTGGCCGGGTGAAAGGCGATATCCGTAACGCCGGTCTTCTCGTCGATCGTGAGCACGGCCTCCCAGGTCGAACCGCCATCCGCGGACCGGTAGACACCGCGCTCGCCACCGGCCGACCACAGCGGTCCCTCTGCCGCCACGAAGATATCGCCGTCTCGCGGGTCGATCAGAATGCGACCGATGTGCTCGGATTCCTTGAGCCCGAGGTTCGTCCAGCTCTTTCCGCCGTCCGAACTCCGGTAGACGCCGTCACCCCAGCCAACGTGGCGGCCGCTGACGTTCTCCCCGGTGCCGACCCAGACGACGTTCGGATTCGCCGGGTCGACGGTGACGTCGCCGATCGAATAGGACCCCTGGTCGTCGAAAATCGGCTTCCAGGTCACGCCCGCGTTCTCGGTCTTCCAAACTCCGCCGGAGCCGACGGCCACGTACCAGGTGTGCGGGTGGCCCGGGTGGATGGCGATGTCGGCGATGCGGCCGCCCATGAACGCCGGGCCGATGCTCCGGAGCTTCAGGCCCTTGGCGGCCGCGGCGACGGGCGATTCGTCCGCCTCATTGGCAGCGTCGTTCCTCGCCGTTGCCGGGCCGCTCGCTG
>JBCCZC010000250.1:0-8245 GCA_039188505.1 Pseudomonadota bacterium
CGCTGTGGCGCCCTCCTCTATCGCAATGTGCCCAGCAGCGTCGATCGGTCCCTGGCGCTGTTCTCGGCCGCCTTCGTTCTGCTGCTCATCGCCAACTTCTTCCCGTTCCTGGCGCTGAAGGTCGGTGGACGGATCGAGGAGGACCGGGTGATCGGCAGCGGTCTCGCGCTCGTCGACTTCGGCATGGCGGAGCTCGGAGCCGTTGTTTTCCTTACCAGCATCGTGTTCCCCGGCATCACCATCCTCGGGACGCTCTACCTGCTCGTTGCCCGCAAGCTCAACCTGGCCGTGCCGGGCTTCCGCCGCGTCTTCCGGCTCGTCCACGCCCTCGCCCCGTGGAGCCTACTGGGCGTGTTCCTGCTCGGCACCCTGATCTCCATCGTGAAGCTGAAGGACCTCGCGACCGTGGTGCCGGGTGCCGGGCTCTTCGCCTTCTTCGGGCTCGTCATCGTCTACAGCGCCGCCCGCTCGGGTTTCGATGCCGACGTGCTCTGGGACCCGTTCCGGGTGAAGCCGTTGACGACGGATGATCTGTCACCCGATCTCGAAGTCCAGCACTGCCACACCTGCGGCTTCCTCAACCGCACCACGGATGAACGCGGCCACGCGATCCATCGCTGCGTACGCTGCCATGCGTCGGTACACCACCGGGTCGAGGCGAGCGTGCAGAAGACCTGGGCGCTAATGGCGGCCGCGATCGTCATGCTCGTCCCCGCCAACCTCCTGCCGGTCATGACCGTCTCCCAGCTCGGCCGCGGCGAACCCAGCACGATCATGAGCGGCGTTGTCCACCTGATCGAGGCCGGCATGTGGGGGCTGGGCCTGCTCGTATTCTTCGCCAGCGTCGTGGTGCCCGCCGCCAAGCTCGGTGCGCTCGCCTTTCTGCTGCGGTCCGTCAAGAGCGGCTCGCGGTGGCGACCTCATGATCGCACGAAGCTCTATCGCTTCACCGAGGCCATCGGCGCCTGGTCCATGGTCGACGTGTTTCTCGTCGGCCTGCTGGCGGGCCTGGTCAGCCTCGGCATCCTTGCCACGATCGAGCCCGGCCTCGGCGCGACCTTCTTCGCCGCCGCCGTGATCCTCACGATGTTCGCGGCCCACAGCTTTGATCCGCGCCTCATCTGGGACCACGCCGACGACGAGCCCCCGGCGGAGGTTGAGCGATGAGCGAGCCGCAGCTCCATAGCGCCAAGGTCTCGCAGAAGTCCGGCGTGTCGATCGTCTGGCTCATCCCCGTTCTGACGCTCGTCATCGGCGGCTGGCTGGTTTTCAAGACCCTTTCTGAGCAGGGCCAGGTCGCCACGATCAGCTTCCGGACGGCGGCCGGCATCGAGATCGGGAAGACGACGGTCAAGTACAAGAGCGTAGAGATCGGCCTGGTCGAAGACGTCCAGTTCGCGGACGACTTCGCCAACGTCATCGTCACCACGCGCTTCAACAAGGGCATGGACGACTTTCTCCGGCGCAACACGCGCTTCTGGGTCGTCAAGCCACAGCTGAGCGTGCGCGGGGCTTCGGGCCTCGAGACCCTGCTGTCGGGCGCATATATTGAAATCGATCCGGGTCCGGGCGCGGAACAGCGCCATTTCGTGGGCCTCGAGACGCAGCCGCTCATCACGGCTGACGACGCCGGCTCGCGCATCACGTTGATCGCAGAAGGCCTCGGCTCGGTCGATGCCGGGTCGCCGATCTACTACCAGGGTCTACTTGCCGGCGAGGTGCTCGGCTACGAGCTGGCCACCGACGCCCAGAGCGTCTTCATCCACGCCTTCGTGCGCGATCCCTACAACCGGCTCATCCGCGGCAATACCCACTTCTGGAACGTGAGCGGACTCGACTTCAGCCTCGGCGCCGACGGCCTCGAGGTGCGCACCGCGTCGGTCCAGAGCCTGCTGTTCGGCGGCATCGCCTTCGAGACGCCCGACACGCTGGAGCCCACGCCAGCAAACGTGTCAGACTTGGTCTTCACTCTCTATCCCGACCAGCAGAGCATCGCCGACGGGGCCTACGCCCGGCGGCTGCGCTTCGTCCTGTACTTCGACAGCTCCGTCCGGGGCCTGAGCCCCGGCGCGCCGGTCGAATTCAAGGGGATTCGCGTCGGCGCGGTCGAGGAGATCAACCTCGCCTTCAATCCCGAAGACACCACCTTCAGCATTCCGGTCGTCATCGAGCTCGAACCCGACCGCATCACGGGCCGAAATGTCGACACGCCGCTCTCGCCCGACGAGATCCTCGGCACGCTCATCGATCGCGGCCTGCGTGCGCGCCTGCAGACTGGCAGCCTCCTGACCGGCGCGCTCTTCGTCGAGCTGAACATGTACCCCGATGCGCCGCTCGTGTACCGGGCGATGGATCCGCCCTACCCGGAGCTGCCGACCATCGCGGGCAGCTTCGAGGCGATGACCGAGACGATCGAACGCTTCATCTCGCAGCTCGACAGCGTCGATCTGGAAGCGCTCGGAACGAACCTGAACGGCGTGCTCGAGGGCGCCAACGCGCTGGTCAACATGCCCGAGGGTTCGACCGTCGTCACCGACCTCCAGGGGGCGATCCGTTCGCTCCGACTGGTGCTCGAGGACCTCGACGAGGGCAACATCGGCCAGACCATCACCGTCGCGAACGACGCGCTCAGCGAGCTCGAGCAGACGCTGACCCTGACCGGTCAGCTGCTGTCGCCCTCCTCGCCGATTCCCTACAACGTCACGCAGCTGACCGCAGAGCTCGAGGAGACGGCGCGCTCGATCCGTGCCCTCGTCGAGCTGCTGCAGCGCCAGCCGAATTCGCTGATCTTCGGCCGCGAAGCCGAGGACGGAGAGGAGGAGCCATGAGGACCGTTCCCGCCCGGAAGTGGTCGACGACGATCGCCACGATGGTGGCCGCCGCGTCCATGCTCGCCGGCTGTGCCGGGGGCGGCGGCAATCCGCCGATCCGCTACTACGTCATCGACCCGGTGCCGGCCGCGGCGCCGGCCGAAGCTCGCGACCTGACGGTCGAGATCCTCGGCCTCACGCTGCCGCAGTACCTCGAGCGATTCCAGATCGCAACGCGCAGCGGCGCCGACCGGCTCAGCTTTTCCGACAGCCACCAGTGGAGCGAAAACCTGCGCAAGAACCTCCTGCGCACGCTGGCTCGAAACCTCGGCGACCGGCTGGGGACCGTCGATATCGGCACGCCGCAGAACCGCACGGCAGCAACGCCCGACCTGCGCCTGACCGTCGTCGTGAACGCCTTCGAGCGTCAGACCGACGGTCGGGTCCTCCTCGACGCGCGTTGGCAGGTGATGGCAGGCGGCACCGGTGCGGAGGTCACGACACACGCGGCAACGCTCCGATCCGACGCCGGCATCGATGCCGGCAACCATGACCGGATCGTCGCCGAGATGCGCGCGCTGTTCGGGCAGCTGTCGGACCGGATCAGCGCGACCCTCCTCGAGGTCGGTGCATGAGGAAATGGCGGCCAATGCTGCTGGGCCTGCTCGGGCTGCTCCAGGGCGCGGTCGTAGCCGCAGATCCGGAGCCGGCCCTCGAGGCCGCGGACGGCCGCACGCTCATGGAGACGGTCTACGCCCGCCACCGTCAGTACCCCTACGTGTACGAGGAGCAGTCCATGGTCCTCGTGGATCGCAACGGCCAGAAGGACACCCGCCGGCTCGCGCGCTATTCCCGGATCGACGACGATGGCGTCAATCACATCCTCCTCCACTTCCGCTTTCCGCGGGAAGTCCAGGGCGTGGCCCTGCTCGCGCGGCGTTATCCCGACGGCGCGTCCGATCTGCGCGTGTTCCTGCCGGCGCTCGGCCACCACCTGATCGCAACCGGCGCCCTCGATCCGCAGGTCGATGCCCGCTCCGAAGACCATTTCCTGGGAACGGACTTCACCATCGAGAATCTCGCCGGCGAGAATCTCGACGACTATCGCTTCGAGCGCCGTCGCGACGCGCGCATGACTGATCTGGACTACTACGTCGTCGATGTCTTCCCGCGCGGCGCGAGCGATGCAGCGACGCCCGTCCGCCGTCATTTCATCCTCAAGGACGGGGTCTTCATCACCCGGACCGACCACTTCGGCGCCGGCGGCAAGGTCCGCAAGCGTCAGTCGAGCCACGACCTGACCGTCGTCAACGGGGATGCCTGGCGCGCCAACATGCTGCTCATGGAGGACCTCGAGCGCTTCCACCGCACGGTGATCAAGGTGGATCGCCGGGTGTTCTCGCCGGACTACGTGCCGGCGGAGGTCTTCTCGGCGGCGTGGATCTATGCGAACGCGCCGGCGCCTGAGGATGACGACTTTCTCTTCGAGGAACTCGATCCGTCCGAATACCTGCGAGAGCTGGCTACGGGCCTCAAGGGGGTCGGACCATGATCACACGGCTCTTCCTGCTGGGCATTCGTAACCGGGCCATCGTCGGGCTGCTGGTCGCCATCGTGACCGCGCTGGCCGCCCTCGGGCTGCCGCGGCTCGAGGTCGATACGAGCTTCGGCAACCTCATTCCCGAGGACGACCCGGCCCGCATGGTCTACCAGCAGGTCATGGGCGAGTTCGGGTCCGACAACCGATCGATCGTCTACGTGCGTGACGGCACCCTCTGGACGCCGGACAAGCTCGCGCGCCTCGACGCCCTGCACGATACCCTCGAGGCGATCGACGGGGTCCTGCGCGTCGACAGCGTGTTCAGTCTGCGCGCCATACGCAGCGCCGCGGATCCCGACGCGGACGACCCCGTCAGTCGCATCGAGGCCTTCCCGGTCCTCGACGGCGTCCCGGCGACCATCGAGGAAGCGGAGGCCGCCCGCGACCGGGCCATCTCCAACCCCCTCTACGTGGGCAATTTCCTGTCCGAGGACGGCGATGTCACCGCGCTCGTCGTCTCCGTTCGCGAGACCGAGCGCCAGCGACCAGCAGATGAGCTCAACGGCGATCTCGAAGCCGCCCTGGTTCCTTTCCAGGCCGATTTCGACGCGCTGTTCCAGGTCGGGCCGCCGCGCATCCAGGCCGAGCTGACCGACGCGCTCGGAGAGGATTTCCGGCTCCTGGCGCCGCTGTCGGCAGCGGCCCTCGTCATCGCGATGATGCTGTTCCTGCGTAGCGGACTGGCGGCCCTGGTCCCGCTCGTGACCTCCATTCTGTCGATCGTCTGGACCTTTGGCCTCCTCGGATGGCTGGGTGTCCCCCTGAACATGCTCAGCGCGATGATTCCCTCGCTGATCATCGTCATCGGCTCGACGGAGGACACCCACCTCATCGCCAGCTACTTCCGCGGCCTCTCGCAGCACTGCGAGGGCAGCGAGAATCGTGCGCGGGCCTTCGGCGTCGAGTATCTCGCCCGCCACGCTGGCTTGCCGCTGATCCTGACGGTCATCACGACGGCGCTGGGCTTTGCAGCGAACCTGCTGAGCGACATCGGCCTCATCCAGCAGTTCGCGATCGCCGCCACGATCGCCATGGTCGCGAACGGCATCGTGACCGTCCTCGTGGTGCCGCCGATGCTGGTTGCGCTGGGTTCGCGCAAGCTGCCGGCGCCGTTCATGCGCGAGCTCGAGGCCCGCGAGGCCCACGAGACACCGCGCAACCTGGCCGGCCGTATCGTCAAACTCTTCCGCTACTCGCAGCATCGCTTCCCGATCGGCACCCTCGTCATCACGGCGGCGCTCGTGGGCTTCTTCCTGTACCAGGCCTCGAAGCTCTACGTCACCAACGACCCGCTCTCCTATTTTCCCGAGGAGCGACCGCTGATCCAGGAAACGCAGCAGATCAACGACGACCTCGCCGGCGTGCGGATCTTCTTCGTGGCCCTCGAAGCCGATCGCGACCGGGCATTCCTCGCACCGGAGAACATCCGGAGGCTCAGCGACATACAGAAGTTCATGGACAGTCAGCGGGTGTTCGATCGCAGCGTTTCCCTGGCCGATCACCTGAAGTACGTGAACGAGGCCTTCCGCGGGCGCTTCGCCAGCAACGAACTCCCCGAGACCCGGGCTCTGGTCGCCCAGTACCTGCTGTTCTTCCACCGCAGCGAGCTCGAGAGCTACGTCAGCAACGACTTCCGCCGGGCGAACATCGTCGTGCGCCACGGGATCAGCGATTCGCACACGCTCAACCAGTACATCAGCGAGCTCCAGGACGCCCTGGGACAGCTGACGGGACCGGGCATCTCGGCCGAGGTGGTCGGGGAGAACCTGATGGTCAACCAGGCAGCGGAGCGGCTGATGCTGGCGCAGGTCCAGGCCCTTGCCCTGCTCCTTGCCCTGATCTTCATTCTCATGTCGATCATGTTCACATCCCTGAAGGGGGGCGCCATCGCGCTGGTCCCCGCCGTGATTCCGATCGCGACGATGTTCGGCATCATGGGCCTGCTGGAGATCCCGCTGAACCCGGGTACCGCCATGGTCGCGGTCATCGCGGTCGGCATCGCCGTCGACGGCACGATTCACCTGCTCGCGCGCTACAACGAGCGCTGCCGGCGGACCTCCGATTTCCGGGAAGCGGTGAGCATGTCCGTCGACGAGGTCGCCACGCCGCTGATCGTTTCGAGCTTCGCCCTGGCGCTTGGTTTCGCGGTCCTGCTGCTGTCGAACTTCACGGTGGTTGCCCAGTTCGGGGCGCTGGCTGCCGCCACGATGCTGATCTCCATCGTTGCGAACCTGCTGGTCACGCCGATCCTCATGGGCCGCATCCGCCTCGTGGGCCTGTACCAGATCATGGCGATGCGGGTGGACCGCGCCGTCCTCGAAGGAAGCGCGCTGTTCCGCGACATGACGAACTACCAACGCCGCAAAGCCATCCTCATCTCCGAGGTGATCGACCTCGAAGAGCGCCAGCTCATCGTCGAGCAGGGCACCGTCGGCCGCAGCATGTTCCTCATCCTCGAGGGCGAGGCCGAGGTCATCCGCCGCGACGACGGCCAGGAGCGCGTGCTGGCGGTCCTGCGCCCCGGGGAGATCTTCGGCGAGATCGGCTATATCCGCGCCATCGAGCGCACCGCCGATGTCCGGACGATTGGCGCGGCTTCAGTGCTGCGCTTCGACTTCGAGCGCATGCAGAAGGACCTGAAATTTTTCCCGAACATCGTCGCGAAGCTCAATTTCAACATCAGCGCGATCCTCGGCGAGCGCCTGGCGGACACGCTGGAGCATCGGCAGAACGGTTAGCGGCGTCTGGTGGACCGAAGCGACACGCCAAATTGATTCCGCGGAAGGTGCCCGCATTCAGGTGGGATTAAGCTGAATCCAGCACCATCCTCCCCAACTTCCCTGAACCCGAATCCATTGATGGCTCCACGACGACTCAACTCGGCGGCCGCATGGCTGGTGCTCGGCCTGCTCGGCGCCCAGGCGGCGTTTGCGCTGCAGCCGTCAACGCTGATCATCGATCCGGCGAACCGTCAGACCCACTACGCGTTGGACGCCGCAGGCGTCATCCTCGTGTCGGACTCGGATGGCGCCGCGTGGACACCGCTGCCTAACCAGCCCTGGGCGCAGCTCGGGGATCTGCACATCGACGCCCTCGAGCCCAATCGCCTGCTGGCCACTTCGACCGAGGGGCTCTGGCTATCCGTCGATCGCGGCGAAAGCTGGGTGCGCGTTGGTCCGCAGACGGACACGGTTGCCCTTCTTTCCTCGGACGCGAGGTCGGACTTCGTCTTCCTGGCCCAGGGAGAGCAGGTATTTCGGTCATCGGACCGCGGTGCGAGCTGGCAGCCGGTCGCGCGGCTCCCGGTCGCTATCGAGCAGCTGGCGATCAGCGACGCCAACCGGCTGCATGTGCTCGATGCTGACGGCACGATTCTCGAGAGCCTCGACCAGGGCGATTCGTTCCAACCCGATCCGCGTTTTGCGGGTCTCGTCGTCGAGCGCATGGCCGTGAGCTACTGCGGCATCCTTGCGCAGGTCGGCGATGGGTTTCAGTACGCATCGATCTTTCGCAGCGAGGAGGCGGCGATGCCGGTCGAGGACTCGCTACCCGTGGCGTCTCCCGTCGTCGTCAACCGGTTCGAAGCCACCGGGCGACCCGGCTATGACTGCTTCTACCTGTGGCGAAACCCCGACGGCGGTCTCATCGAGTGGGCCGCACAGCCCCGAACGCCGCGCGTCGAGCTTCTCATTCCCGACCAGACTTTGGCTGATCTGGGCGCGAGTTTCGTTCCCTACGGCGCGATCTACGTCGCGTTGCTCGGGCCCGACGGAGCGGTGACAACGCTCGAGCAAACGCCGCAGCCGACGCCCCCCTGCGCTGGCGCCGTCAACCG
>JBCCZC010000251.1:0-8235 GCA_039188505.1 Pseudomonadota bacterium
CCTCGCCGGGCTCCTGACACGCCAGTGCGCTCGGAGTCAGGCTCCGGGTGGCCGCAGCTAGCCGGGAATGAACCTCCGGTCGGAGCCCAGGCACTGCTGCAGCTACGGAAGGACAAAAAAATTCCGGGTTGGAACGAAGGCACCCGTGCCGCACAGGGAGGTGCGGCCATTGTCGACGCGGGCGTCGGCAATGTGAGGAATCCGGAAATCACGCATTTCGGATTCCGGGTTCGGGCCGGCCATGGACGGCCGGTCCCGAACCGATATCAAAGAAAATCGAATTCGAAGGCGACCGCGTCGTCGCCGGGATCGACGACTTCGAAGACCAGCGGGACCATCGTCCGAGGCGGCATGCCGTCGAGCGCGAGGCCGGGTCGCTCGAGATAGTCCTCGGGCGCGAAACGTCGCGCTGCGACCGGATTGCCCTGGAGGTCCGAAAGCCGGATCTGCACCGATGGATAGGGTTGACGGAATTCGGCCTGGTTGTGGAGCGTCGCGTTGACGATGAGCGCACCCTCCACGCTCGGATGGGGTCGGATATCGCGGCTGGCCAGCCGGATCAGGGCCACGTCCTGGCGCAGCGGCAGCGTGCAGCCGAAGGTCTCGCAGGCAGACTCGAGCCATCCACGGGTGGTCGGGTTCGTCTGAAGTTCGTCGCGTCCCCACCAGAGGGTCTGCCCGAAGAGCACCAGCGTGAGCAGAATCGTCATGACGCGCCAGGGCCCGGAGCGCCCTTCGAGCGAGGCGGCCGGTCGGGCGGCCTCTGCGGCCAGGATCTGGTCCGGGTCGACGCCATCCCAGTCGTCCGCTGCTCCGGCGTCGTCGTTCGGCTCCTCGTCGGTCTCCGGCTCTTCCGCTGCGGCCTCCACCTGCTCGAAGGCTGCCAGCATCTCGTCGTCCCATTCGAGCTCCTGCGTTTCCTCCTCACGGGATGCGGCACGCTGCAGCGCGGCCTGCGACTCGTCGTCCCACGCCACCTCCTGCGTGGTATCCGCGTCGTGGGTCGCATCGGTCCGGGCGCCCTGGAGCGCGGCCTGCATGTCGTCGTCCCACTCGACTTCCTGGGTGGTGTCCGCGCCGGGCGTCGCATCGACCTGGGCGCGCCGGAGCGCGGCCTGCATGTCGTCGTCCCACTCGACTTCCTGGGTGGTGTCCGCGCCGGGCGTCTCGTTCGCCTGGGCGCGGCGGAGCGCGGCCCGCATGTCGTCGTCCCACTCGATTTTCTGAGTGGTTTCCGCGTCTGGCGTCCCATCGGCCTGGGTCCGCCGGAGCGCAGCCTTCGTCGGGTCGTGCTGCGAGGCCTCCCGCGGTTCGCCATCCGCCGTGCCGATCGCGGGGCGGGCTGTATCGGGGAGGTCGAAGTAGACCAGCGCTGCTGGATCCACTTCGGGTTCCCTGGCGGTCGGATCGAACGGTTCAGGTGGTTCGAGGTGCGGCGGCGTTGCGGTGGGAAAGGTCGGCGTGATCATGCCGTCGCCGGGTGGTTCGTCGGCCAGGGCGTCGAGCGCGCAGAACACCGCATGGCATTTGCCGCAGCGCATGTCGCCCCGGGACGCTCCGAGCGTGGCTGCGTCGAGGAGGTATACCGTCATGCAGCTCGGGCATTGCGTATACACGGTCAGAAGTCCCTTGCCACGGCGGTAACGAGTGCCCAGTCGCCCTGCGAATGCACCTCGAAATCGGTGAACTCGCCGGCGTAGGCGCTGCGGATGATCGGCACCTGCTCGACGAGGATACCGGACAACGCGACGCGGGCGCCCGGATCGGCGAGGCGTCCGATGACCGGCGCGAGCTCGACGAGCGCGCCGGCGAGAATGTTGGCGACGATGACGCTGAAGTTGTGGGGTCCGACCGTGGCCAAATCCTCGATATGGACACGGTCCGCGACGCCGTTCCGCGCGGCGTTCTCGCGGGTGGCGATCTCTGCCTGCGGATCGATATCGATGGCGACGACATCGGGTGCGCCGAGCAGTGCGGCTGCAACCGCAAGGACCCCCGACCCGCAGCCGAAATCAAGGACGCGCCGACCCTCGAGGTCCATGCCGTCGAGGAACTCCAGGCACAGTGCCGTCGTCGGATGAGTGCCCGTACCGAAGGCAAGCCCCGGGTCCAGCCGCAGGGCGATGTCCGCGTCGGACGGGATCTCGCAGTGCGTCGGCACGATCCAAAGCCGCTCGCCGAAGGCCATGGGCTGGAAGTCGTCCATCCACGCTCGAACCCAGTCCGCCGCCCCGACCGCCCGGGTGGCACTCGGCGTTACGGCCAGGGCGCGAAGACCGGCCAGCACGCTTTCGAGTTCGGCATCGGGGGTGAAGAAGCCGGTGACCACCGTCTCCGGCCAGAGCGGCGTCGCCCCGGGCGCTGGCTCGAGCAGCGGGTGGTTGCCCGCATCAGTCAGCGTGAGGCTGACGGCGCCCACGCCGAGCAGGGCGCCCTCGGTCCGCTCGATTTCGGATTCTCGCACCTGGACGGCAACTTCGAAGCCGCTGGTGTCGGGGGAGTCGGTCATCACTGGCATGCCGATGAGGTTGTCGCCATGCTACCGAAATTCGCCGCGCCACCCCATGGCCGGCGTCAGCGTTCCCCGTCGTCCGAACCGCGGCGCTCGCGGATCGAACGCTCCAGCTCGGCCCGATTCTCCGCCTGGCGCCGACGGTACTCGTGCAGCGTTCTCCGCACGGCCCGGGCGGCCATGAGGGCAGCGACGACAAGCGCGCTCGCGCCGAGGGCCAGGCGGAAGTTCTCGCCGAAGGCGTCGTGGAAGACGATGACGGTGATGACCAGGGCGATCACCGCTCCTTCCAGCAACCGCTGTCGGGGACTTCGGTCACTCATGACGGCGCACCGCGTCCCGTGCTGAGAATCTGTCCCGTGCAAAAAGCATACCGAAGACCGTGATCAACGCCCGTGACCGTTCAATGGAAGCGGTTCTGCCAGCGTTCCGGCGGGCGGAACCGATTGCGTCCCAGCCAGCAATCGAAGAGCCAATTGCGGTCAGTCGCGGCGATCCTGTCGCCAATCGACCAGAACGGCGCGGCCGCGACGATCATTGCAGAGCCCCAGAACACGCCGGTGACGGCCGAGGTGATGGCGGCGGCGATGACGATGAGTCCACTGCAAAGCGCGAGCGGCCAGACGCCAGCTCGCGCCGGTGCCCCGCTGAACGCCTTTTCGGATTTCATCGGCCCTCTTCGAGCGGTGGCGCAGGCCGCAGCGGTCCAAGGGGCGCGCTGGCGGCGCGCAGCCCCTCGACCGAGAAGACCTCGATGGCGTCGTAGTAGCGCACGCGACGGGATGCATTGGTGCTGCTGTTTCCGCCGGCGACGACGATGCGGTCGCCGATGGTTGCGGCCGCCGCATGACGGCGGGGGAAGTAGCCGCTTTCCGGAATCTCGTGCACGGTCAGTCCGACCGTGTCGATGCGCCAGACGCGGTCGAGCTGCTCGTAGTCGCCGAAGAGGAACAGTTCGTCGTCGGCGGCGGTCAAGGCGTGCGCTGAAACCGGCGCCGGGAGCAATCCGAAATCCGTCCATTCGCTGTCCCAACCCGCTTCGCCGCGGCTGATCATCCAAACGCGGTTGATCGCCCGGCACCCATCGAAACCGCCGACGACCCAGACCGTGTCGTCGATGGCGGCGATCGCACCCTCGCGTCCGATGGGTAGCGGCGGCAACTCAGTCATGTCGCCGGTGACGGTATCGAAGGCCATGAACGAGCTGGTGCGCACCATGCCGTCGACGCAGCTTCGCCGGCCCGGCTCCAGTACGCCGCCGCCGCCGAGCACGATCTCGTTGCCGACGGCAGCGGCTCCGGCGGTCCGGCGAGCAAAGCGCTCGTCCACGAGCTGAAAGACGTCGTAGACAGGCAGTGATTCCGGGGCCTCCGCCGTTGCCCGGATCGACCACTGGCGGCGCTTCTCGCCGACGTGGACGCCGCCGAAGAGATAGATGTCCATGTCGGTCGCGGCTGCCGCCTGGTAGCGCATGCCCGTCGGCAGGTGACCGAAATCCCAGGCGTCGCCTGTTGCGGGATCGATCATCAGCACCTGCTGGCTGGTCACGTCACGGGAGGTGCTGCCGCCGAAGAACAGGGCGTAGCCTTCGACCGCGACCATCGCCCCCATGCTGGTGACGTCCGGGAGCCGTTGGCGTGCGAGAAGCGGTTCGGCCTGGGCGGCGGCGGTCGTTGCCATCGCGAGCAGGCCTGCGAGAAGTGCGCGCATGGTCAGTCGGTCTCCGGGGCGAGTGGTGCGGGCAGCGCCACCTGGCGATAGGCCAGCGATACCCAGCAGGTGGCGATCGGAATCACGAACAGCTGCACCGAGGCCTGGACCAGCACGGAGGCGATCGACCCGGGCGTCGTGAAGGCGCCGAGCAGTCCGCCGAGAAACATCGGCAGCGCGATGATCGCGAGCAGCGAAAAGAAATTGCCTTCCGACTGGCGCCAGGCCTTGCCGAGGCCCGGTGCCTGGTCGAGCGCGGCGGCCGGCGCTACCAGCGCAAAGCGCGCCATGAGGAAGGCCATGAGGCCCAGCATGAGCAGACTGGTCAGCTGCGCCGCGGACTCGGATCCGCCCGCGCCCACCAGTAACGCCGCGAGCATCATCATGGGTATGAGCGCGAAGGCGGCAGATGCCAGGCCGACCAGCAGCATCCACAGGGCGAGGCGAAAGGCGTGACCGTCCGGTAGTGCCAACCAGTGGGGCGGCGCCTCGTCGAGCAGCGCAATCCGATGGCAGCGCGCGGCGATGGTCGCGCCCAGCAGCCACGCTGCGAGCAGACCGAGGAGCATCATCCCGACGCCGGCGTCCTCGCCCAGGAAACCGAAACCGCTGACCACGAGGGCCGGCATCGCGATGGCCTGGAGCAGAGCGAAACGCTTCAGCCAGGCGAGCGCGATACCGTGCCGCAGGACCCGACCCAGGTCGACACGGCCGGTAGCGGACGGTTCGGGCTGCGGCGACTCGCCGTCCGGATCAAGGTTCTGCGCCATTGTCCTCGTCGTCCTCGATCACGCGGAAATCGCGATACTGGATGTCGTAGCTCGGGAAGAACTCGCCGAAGACGAGCGCCTCGATGTCCTCGCGCAGGCCGATAATGACCCCGCCTGCGCGTGCTCCCGGGATGCGCACTTCGGTCGGGCGCTGCAGCCGCGACCGGTGATTTTCCCGCCGCAGCCAGGTCGTCATGCGATCCAGCGTTGCGGCGTCGCCATACTCGGGCTGGAGCCGCTCGAAGGCCTCGAACGCGGCGAGCTTCTCGCCCGGCGTCATCACCTCCCACAGGCGGGCCTTGGCGTCGATTGCCGCGGAATCACCGCGGCTGGACGCCAGCGTCAGCCAGGCATGGGCGGAACTCCAGTCCTGCTCCACGCCGCTGCCTTCGAAGTACATGAGACCGAGCAGCGTCTGCGCCTGCTTGTGTCCGTAGCGAGCCGACTGGCGCCACTGGGCGACTGCAGCGGCTGGAAAGCCATCGCGGTAGTGGTTCGAGCCCTGCGCGATGGCGATCCCGCCGGGCAGCTGGGAGCGCAAGAGGTTGCGCTCGTAGGCCCGGTCCTGGGCGGCTCCGGAAGACGTCAGTCCGAAGAGCAGCAAAGCGAGCACCGTGCGAAGCAAGATCCTTCTCCATTCGCGGCGAGTCATCGAGTATAGCTCGCCCGTTGAGGTACGCCAGCGCAGGCGATCGGTAGGCCTTCCGCCATGCCGTCGGCACAGCCGTGTCACCCGGGACTCGCGGGTCCGGGACGAGCATGAGCCCACGCTCGGAACGGGAGCGCGGCTGCCGCCCGGAGAAGCTCGGCCAGCCTCGACGCGAAGCGCCGAGGTGTCGAGGCATTCCGAAACCGGACGAGCCACCGTGAGACCGGCCAGGGCTGGCCGGTTTCGGACGAGAACAGGCCTAGCGCGTCTCGGCGAGCCGCTTCTCGAGGTAGTGGATATTGGTGCCGCCGGTCTGGAAACCGCCGTCAGCCAGAATCCGCTGCAGGAGCGGGATATTGGTCTTGATCCCCTCGATGACCGTCTCCGCCAGCGCGACCTGCATCCGAGCGATGGCCGTGCGGCGATCCTGGCCGAAGGCGATGATCTTGCCGATCATGGAGTCGTAGTTCGGCGGGATCCGGTAGCCGTCGTAGATGTGGCTGTCGACTCGGATCCCCGGACCGCCCGGTGCGTGGAACGAGACCACCGTTCCGGGTGAGGGCATGAACGTATCGGGATCTTCCGCGTTGATGCGGCATTCGATGGCGTGGCCACGGAAGGCGATGTCGTCCTGGGAGAGCGGCAGCGTCTCGCCCTGGGCCGCCAGGATCTGGTGCCGGATCAGGTCCTGGCCCGTGATCCGCTCGGTCACCGGGTGCTCGACCTGGATCCGCGTGTTCATCTCGATGAAGTAGAACTCGCCCTTCTCGTAGAGGAATTCGAAGGTGCCGACACCGCGGTAGCCGATACGGCGGCAGGCGTCGACGCAGATCTGACCGATCTCGGCACGCTTCTCCGGAGAAAGGCCGACCGCCGGGGCTTCCTCGACCACCTTCTGGTGGCGGCGCTGCATCGAGCAATCGCGCTCGCCGAGGTGGATGGCGTTGCCGTGGTTGTCGCAGAGGACCTGGATCTCGATGTGCCGGGGCTCCTCGAGAAACTTCTCCATGTACACCTGGTCATTGCCGAACGCGGCCTTGGCCTCGTTTCGAGTGGTCGCCACGGAGGTCAGCAGCGACCCTTCCGTATGCACAACCCGCATGCCGCGACCGCCGCCGCCGCCGGCGGCCTTGATGATCACGGGATAGCCGATCTGGCGTCCCATGCGAATCGTCTCCTCGCGGTCGTCGGTCAGCGGGCCGCCGGAGCCCGGCACGCAGGGCACGCCGGCCTCCTTCATCGCGCGGATGGCCTCCACCTTGTCGCCCATCAGTCGGATGGTGTCGGATTTCGGCCCGATGAAGACGAAGCCGCTCTCCTCGACGCGCTCGGCGAAGTCGGCGTTCTCGGCGAGGAAGCCGTAGCCGGGATGGATCGCCGAAGCGTCCGTGACCTCTGCTGCGGCGATGATCGCCGGGATATTGAGGTAGCTCTCGGTCGCGGCCGGCGGGCCGATGCAGACCGACTCGTCGGCCATGCCGACGTGCTTGAGGTTGCGGTCCACGGTCGAGTGGACGGCCACGGTCTTGATGCCGAGGGCGTGGCAGGCTCGCAGAATCCGCAGCGCGATCTCGCCGCGGTTCGCGATCAGGATCTTGTCGATCATGAAGCGTCTCCGGGCGGGATCAGCGGATGATGAAGAGCGGCTGCTCGAACTCGACGGGCTGGGCGTTGTCGACCAGCACGGCGACGATCTTGCCGTCGACGTCCGATTCGATCTGGTTGAACATCTTCATCGCTTCGATGATGCACACCGTGTCGCCGGCCTTGACCTCCTGGCCGATTCGCACGAACGGCTCGGAGTCGGGATTCGGCGCGTTGTAGAAGGTGCCCACCATCGGAGAACGGACCACGTACCCGTCCGGTGCGTCGTCCTCGCCGGCGTCCCCCGCGCTCGACGCGTCGGGTTCGACCGGTGCGGCCGGGGCGGCGCCAGGCGCCGGCGCGTAGTGCATTGGCGCAACGGCCGGCGGCGGCGCCGGATAGCCCACATCGCCACTCGGAAAGCGACTCAGGCGAATCGCTTCGTCGTTCTCCTGGATTTCGATTTCGGCCAGATCTGATGCTTCGAGAATCTCGACCAGCTTCTTGATCTTTCTGAGGTCCATGCCACGTCCCCTACTTATGATTTTCCGAGCCCTGCAGCGGCGTCGACCGCGAGGCGATAGCTGTCGGGCCCCAACCCGCAGATCACGCCCCGCGCCACGTCGGACAGCAGGCTCGTGTGGCGAAACGATTCGCGCGAATGAATGTTGCTGAGGTGTACCTCGATGAACGGTATCCCTACGCCCGTCAGGGCATCGCGCAGGCTCACCGACGTGTGGGTCAAGCCGCCCGGGTTGATCACGATCGCATTCGTCCCGTCGTCGCGGGCTGCGTGAATACGATCGATGAGCGCTCCCTCGTGATTGCTCTGAAAGTGGACCAGTTCGGCATGGAGACCCGCTGCCTGGGTCTCGAGTGACGCCATGATCTCAGCCAGCGTCCGTGAGCCATATTGGTCGGGCTCACGGGTTCCCAGCAGGTTGAGATTGGGTCCGTTCAGAACGAGGATCCGCGGCACGCGGCTGCCCCTATCGTCGAAAGGTCGCCAG
>JBCCZC010000252.1:0-8180 GCA_039188505.1 Pseudomonadota bacterium
ATTCTCGAAGGTCACTGTACCCGGGATGGAAAAGGGCAGCGGCGGTAGCCAGGGCGGAAGTCGGAAAACGCGAGCGAGCGGTGTGAAGTCCGGACCCGCGAGGTCTACTGCCAGGGCCAGCCGCACACCGTCCGCCAAGGCGAGTGACCCGGTTGCCGAGGCGTCGATCTCACCGATGGAGATGGTCAGCGGTTGCTCGAAGGTGATGCCGTCCGGACCGTAGCGGAACGGCCCGCTCGCGCTGAGCGGACCCGCGGGCAGCTTCCGGATTCGAAAGGCCTCGCCCAGCTGCTCAAGGTCGTCGCTGAGGATGGCAATGCGACCTTCCGTATCGAAGTGGGATGGCCCGGGCCCGAGTTTGCCCTCGATGGACACGCTGCCGAGATTGGTGACCGCCTCCAGCTCGATGTGCTCGCGCGCGCCGGGCGGCGCCGCAATCCGACCGGTGACGTCGAAGGGCCCGGCGAGCGCGGGCGGCAGGCGCAGGAGATCCCGCAGCAGCTCGATCCGCGGGCCTTCCAGCGCCATGGTTGCCTGCGCGTCTTCGAGCGACGGTAGGTTGGGCAGGATGGCGGTGGCTTCGGCAACGGTCTCGCCGAAGCGAAGGCTTGCTTCATCGATGTCGAGGCGTTTGCCGGATCGGCGGGCTTCGATCGCCACGTCGAAGGGTCCGTCCTCGCCGAGCACGATGCCGCCGTAGCGGAGGAAATGGGCGAGGCTCGGACCCCTCGCTTCGAGCTGCAGTTCTGCCTCGTCGAGCCTTGCCAGGTCGCTGGCCCGGCCGCTCGCGTCGATCATCGACTGGCCGAGGTTGCCCGCGACGGTGAGCGTCAGGTCCTCGCCGGTCGCGGCCCCGAGCGTACCCTGGAGGTCGATCGAGCCCTCCTCGAAAACGCCGAGCGAGAACATCCGCGAGAGCTCGTTGATGTCCGGCCCGAATATCGAGAAGGACAGGGACGGCCGCGACGGTCGCAGCAGGTCGTCGATCCGGCCCTCGGCGGCGACGTCGACGCCGCCCAGACCGGCCTCGAATTCGAAATCCACGTCACTGCCGGCAAGGATCGACGGCCAGGGGCCGATCCGCGCCGACGCCGCGACGTCCTGCTCGGCGCCGATCGCCGCATCGATCACGACCGCCAGGAAGTCGTCGGCTTCCAGCGACTGCCGTGCTTCAGCAATGGCGACGCGTAGTGGCTCCTCGCGGCGCGGCGTCAGGTAATCGGCCCGCAGTGCACGCAGGCTGAGGTGCCGGAGTCGAGGAATCGCGGGTCCGGTTCCGGCGGCCTCCTTGCTTGGCCGTTCGAGCTGCCAGGTCCGCTCGCCGGCCGCGCTCTCTTCGAGCCAGAGCTGCACGTCGCCGATGGCGAGCGCCTCGACGACTGGGGTCTCGCCGAAGAAGGAGCGGAGGTCGATAGCCGTGTCGAGCGCGCCGACGGCAAGGAGCACGGGCTGCTGCGCCCAGGACGGGTTGGAAACGGTGATCCCGCGGGCCCGGATGCTCGTCTGCGATCCCAGGTGGATCTCGAGTCGGTCGATCGTCACCGCGCGGCCGGTCTGTTCGGACAGCAACATCTCGACCCGAGGCTTGAGGAAGCCCAGATCCGCGTTGAAGAGCCAGATCAGGCCCGCCGACAGGAGCGCCGCGGCGATCAGTACGGACCGGCCGAAGAATCGCAGCAAGCGGCGCGGCTTGGTCTGTCGTTCGGTCGTCATCGAAGGCCCTGCCTCAGCTCACGCATCGCGGCCCGAGTCGGGTACTGTTCCAGCCGGGGGCCACGGACCGGGCGACCCCCTCGTGCGCTGCACTACGGGCATGACCTCGGGCGTCGAGACCCGCACCGGAGAGAAGGTGCTGTCGGCAGCCCTGAGCCGCGCATCCCGCGGGCAGGGGCGCGGTCAGCAGGCAGGCTGACACGCCTGCGCCTTTGGTGGTCTCCCGTTCGGTCATCCGTGATCTCAGTTTGACTCGCGCCGCTTGCGCTGGAATTCGTGACTGCTGGCCTTGCCGAAGTGTGTCATGAAAGCTCGGGGATAAGTACACGCGAGGCAGTCCGGGCTCCTGGCGCTGTCGCGAATTCGCGGGTATTCGTCCAGCCGATGGCGAGTACGGATGCGGCGGCATCAGCCCGATCGGGATGATGCATGACGCCAAGGAGCACGCCTCCGGCAGAATTCGAGTTTCGGCCGTCTGTGGCATCGTGGCAAGGTGGGCTGGGGTTGCGCGGCGGCACGGTCGGGCGCACGAGGAAGTCGCTTGGCGTCTGGTATCGCTACGGGAGAAGGAGTCAGACCCATGAAGCCAACCGACCAGTTCGGTATCGACGAGGACCGTCCGCTCGTTGGATGCGACCCGGAAATCCTCCGGGCGTGCACCAGCGGCAATTCAGCAAGCCGCGGACTGTCCACCTTCGAGGCCATCGCCGACGGTGATGGCAGGATCCGCGAGGACGCGCGGGTTTCTGCGCCATGACGCACGGCGATTTCGTCTGGTGTGATCTGTCGACGCTCCGGCCGTCGGTCACGCAGCCGTTCTATCGCCGGCTATTCGGCTGGCGCTGGGACGAGCTGTCGCAGGCTGACGGTTCCGCGTATCACGTCGCATCGCTCGGACCCGACGCCATCGCGGGCCTGTTCGAGATGCCGGTGCGATTCCGGGATCTCGGGCTGCCGAGCTTCTGGATGTCCTACATCGCGGTCGATGACGCGGACGCGGCCACGGTCAGGGCAGAGGAACACGGCGGCCGGGTCGAGGTCGGGCCGCTCCAATCATGGGGAGGTGCCCGTATCGCGCTGATCCGAGACCCGCTGGGGGCCGGCTTTACCGTCATCGAGGGGGGTGACCTGCCGGCACGCGCCGCCAGGCCTGCCGTCGGAACCATGGCCTGGAATGCGCTTTACGTCGGTGATGCGAGCGCGGTCATACCGTTCTACGAGGCGCTGTTCCGCTGGCGGGTCGGGCCCGCGTCGGCGGGCGTATCGCCGATAATCTCCGAGCGCGGTTCAGCGATCTCGGACATCCATGAGCTGGACGAATCGCTCCGCGGCAAGCCCCAGTACTGGGCCGTCCATTTCGCGGTCGCGGAACTCGCATGGGCCCGGTCCGCTGTGATCGGAAGCGGCGGCGAGATCGTCTATGAGGATGCGGAGTCCGTCCTGGCGAACGACCCGGATGGCGCCGCGTTCTTCCTTTCCCCGGGGACCTGAGCCGGCAAGTGCCGGCCCTGGTTCGAACCGCGACGACGCGTGTCCGATGGTTGAAGCGCGATTGCCCCTGCGGGGCACAAGTACCCCATGCGGGGCACAAGTACCCCATGCGGGGCACAAGCACCCCCTTCTTAGGGCGTAAACACCCTGCTTAGGGTGTAAACCAGATCGGTGAGCTGTAGGCCCGCTCCTGGTGGATCAGCTCGGCGCGATCAGGGAGTTCGGCGCCCAGCTTGACCTTGTCGTAGAGCACCCAGCGCGGCGTCGGGATCTCCAGGACCCGCACGTAGTAGAACGCTTTCTCGTTGGCGTCGAAGTCCGGGTCGGTCCAGATCTGCATCAGCTCCGAGGCGCCGATCGTGTTCTTCCAGGTCGCGGCCTCGGTATCCACCGTATTGCCCACCGGCGGTAGCTTGCCGTCCCTGCCGATCTCGCGATCGCCGGACCAGGCGACGTCGTAGACCTTCTCATGGAGCCTGCCGCGCCGGTCCTGCCAGCCCTTCACGACCTGGATCCGGTCGAGGTTGGCGCCGATCGGGTCGCGCAGCGCGTAGATCATGAAGTTGGGAGACTGGCCCTCGGGGCCCGGGCGCAGATCGCTGCCCATGGGGACGCCCTTCTCGTAGCCGATGAAGGCCGGCGTGCGATTGCGCAGGTCGTCGTCCTCGAAGTCCCAGCCGCCAAAGAAGCGCACGATCATCCGCGGGCCGGTGGTGGCGTAGGTCTCGCGGCGCTCCATGGCGTCGAAGATTGCCTCGCGTGTGTTCTCGTTGGCCCAGACGCCCTGGTAACCCGAGGCCACCAGCGTATCGCCTTCGAATGCGCCAAGGGCCGACTTCACGAAGGGATGGCTGACTCGGGTCCGGGAGGGTTCGGTCGTCGCGGACTTGCCCCAGAAGTTCTCCTCTTCCACGGCGGGCAGCGAGGTGTGCGCATCGGTCGCGCCGACGAAGCCGAACTTGTAGGGATTGGTGCCGAACTTGTCCTCGAGCATGAAGCCTTGCTTGAGCGCCTCGCGGGCGTACTCGCCGGCGAGCATTTCCGGCTTCTTGAGCTCCGTGATGTCGAGGTTTCCGACGTCCCAGGTGCCGTAATCCGCAAACTCGTCGTCCGGCGAGAGTTCGGGGTGCGCTTCGCCGTCGCCCTTGATCTGCGTGATCTCGTAAAGCGGCTCCCACTTGGCGCGCAGCTCGACGTATTCCTTGTTGACCCGGTCGCCGGCATACCGCTCGTCGATGGGGAACATCCAGCCGTTGGACAGGTTGCCGTTGTGCGCCAGGGAAAGCGCGTGACCGCCCGTCTTCTTCTCGTACTCCTCCAGCCAGGCGTAGAGGTCCATGGGATCCGTGGTGCCGACCGGCGGCTGGGTCGTCAGCGGCACGACCTGCCGGGCCCGCTCGCCGCCATCACGCAGGACGACGTTGCGGTGGAGATTGAAACCCTGCGGCACCGAGGTCCACTCGAAGCCGATCAGGGCGGTGAAGACGCCAGGGTCGTTGTACTCGTCGGCCTTGCGGGTGATCTCCTCCCAGACGCCGGAGAACACCTTGGCTCCCGGCGAGTAGGCCTCGAGCAGCTCCTCCGGCAGCGTGAACTGGGAGAAGTTGGTGATGATGTCGAAGGCGGCTTCCGCAGCGGCCTGGCCGCCGGCGGTGAAGCCCGCGTACCACTCCTTGCCCTTGGGGTGGTTAACGACCGTCGGCGCGCCCGCCTGCAGGTCGCCGGCGAAGCCCATGAGGTCCGTGTGGTCGGTGATCACGATCCAGTCGAGCGGTCGGCTCAGCTTGAGGGGCAGGCCGGTCGACGATTTGACCTCTTCCCCGCGGGCGAAGCGATACGCCTCGTCGTGGCCGAGCACGTTGCCGAACAGGCCGGCGTCGAGGGAGGCCTTCGTGTGCAGGTGGGTCTCGCCCCAGAAGACGCGGCTCGGAAAGGATCGCTGCGCATAGGGCGAATAGGCCTTGCCCGGGTAGAGCGTCTCGAGGTCTTCCGTGCGCGGCGCGCCGATGTCCGAAGCGCCCGCGATGCCGGTTGCGACGCCGAGAGCGATGGCGGCTCCGAGTTTCCGTATGCGCATTTTTTCCCCCAGAGCAAGACACCTGACCAGGCCATCAACGCTAGCACATGGCGATCGGTTACCGTGAGACCCGCGAAATCAGAAACCGGCGATGCGCTCGATGGTCCAGAAGCCGGCCATCGAGCCGATGGCGTAGACCGGAACGGCCCACGACCAGCTCGGCATCGGCAGGCGCTTCAGCAGCGCCCATGCGGCGAAAACGGCGGCGATGAAGAGGAGCTGGCCGACCTCGACGCCAACGTTGAAGAACAGCAACGCCAGGGGAATGGCGTGCTCGGGCAGACCGATCTCCGTCAGCGCGCCTGCAAAGCCAAAGCCGTGCAGCAGACCGAAGGTCAAGGCGACAACCCAGGGTCGCCGCCGGGTGATGCCCTCGCGGCCCTGGCGCCAGTGCACGATCTCGGCGGCGACGAAGAGGATGCTCAGGGCGATGACGGCTTCCACCGGCGCCTGCGGTACGTGGACCCAGCCGAGCGTCGCTGCGCCGAGCGTGAGGCTGTGCGCCACGGTAAACGCCGTGATCGTGGCCACCAGCTTGCGCCCGCCAGCGACGATCATGAGCAGGGCGAGTACGAACAGCAGATGATCGATGCCGAGCAGGATGTGCTCGACGCCGAGGACCATGTAGGTCGAAGCCACCTGCTGCCAGCTTTCGGCGTCGGTCACCTCGAAGCTCGTGTCCGCAGGGGTCAGCCGTGCGATCTGGGTCGTGCCGTCCGCGCGCTCGTAGCGCGCCAGCACGTCGGTCAGCGTGGCTGAAAGGCCGTTGATGGTGACCGTCTGGCCGGAGAGCCCGCCGGGACAGGACACGGTCCAGCGCTCGACGTGGGTCCCGCTCTGGCGCCAGGCCCGAACGTCTTGGTCGCCGGTGCAGCTTTCGGGCAGGCCGACGAACAGCGCCAGCCGCAGGTCGCCGCGGGCCGGCACCCGCCAGAGCATGTCGAAGCGGTCGTCCTCGAGCTGCTGGATGCGTAGGTAGGCCGGGCGCACCTCGTGCGCATCGACGCTCTCCGCCCAGGCGGCGAGGAGCAGGACCAGGAGCAGGGCGGTCCTCAGGGCCCTTCTCCGGACTCCGGCGCGAGCGGCTCGATAGTGATCGTGTACTGCTCCGCGAGCTTCTCATACAGCGTATCGATCGTCTGTAGCCGGCGCTGGTTGTTCCAGTCACGGCGCACCTCGTCGCCGGCCTCCGCCAGCGTCAGGGGGCCGCCCGGCAGGAACTCCTCGACGAGAACGAGATGCACGCCGTAGCCCGAGCGCACGGGCTCCGACCATTCACCGGCTGGGGCTTCGGCCAGCGCCGTTGTGAAGCCCTGGCCGAACAGGCCGTCGATCGCGCCGGCTCGCTCCCGCACGAGACGCTGGGGCAGCGAAATCGGATCGCCGAGTGTGTTCGGATCGGTTTCGGGGTTCGCTCGCAGGGCTGCGCGCGTCGCCGCGGCATCCTCGATGGCGGATGCGCCGCGGCGGTCGGTGCTGAAGTAGATCTGCCGCACCGTGAACACCGGCTCGCGCAGGTAATCGTCTTGGTTGTCCTCGAGGAAGCTCTGCAGGATCTCTTCCGTCGGCTCGCCTAGGGAGACGATGTCCTCGGCGAGCACCTCGAGCTTCTGCCGCAGGCGCCGGCGGATGATCGTGTCGTCCTCGTTCAGGCCCATGGCGACGCCCTCGCGGAACGCGATCTCCTCGCGGATCCATTCCTGGACGATCACCTGGTACTCCTCCGGGGTCGGCGGGCGGCTCCAGGTGCGATCGAAGGCCGCAAGGAGGCTTTCCTGCTTGCCCCGAGTCACGACGATCTCGTCTTCCGCCGGGCCGCCGGGACCGATCGCTGAGTAGAGCGCAAAGATCACCGCGCCCAGGACCAGAAAATGAACGAGCGGTTCCTTTAGCCAGCGCATGACGCGTTGCCTCCGCCGGGTATTCCAAGGGGAAAAGGACTGCGCCGTGGCGGGCCACGGCGTGCGGATTCTAGCGGTCGTGGCCCTTCAGGCAGGTGCCGCGATCCTTGGCGCGCAGCCCGGGCGTCCGGACCATGCGCTGCTGCGCCGCCTTGCACTCGGTAAAGGTGTCGAAGACGTTGCCGCACTCCTCGAACTGGCTTGCGCTGGTACCGCGGCACTGGAGTCGGTACTGCTGCGGGTCGGTGGTGGCGCAGCCGCTGGTCGCCAGCATGGCGAAGGCGGCAACGGTGCCGGTCAGCATGGTAATGGGTTTCATGAGGGGTTCTCCCGAAATCTCAGAATTCGAAACGGACGCCGACGACCGGGCCGGAGTAGCCGAGCTCGGTATTGATCAGCTCGCGGCTGCCGGAATCGAACTCGAAGGCCAGCTCGCGCCAGGCGAAGAGGAACGACTTGTTGCCCTTCTCGCCGAAGTGACGGCCCGCGCCGAGCAGGATCTGGTAGTCCTCGTCCGAGCCGCCGAAGCCGATGTCACCGCGGGCGAAGAGCATCCACCGGTCAGACACGTCCGCGACCCAGCGCAGGCCGACGAATCCGTCGGTTTCGCTGATGTCGCTATCGATGGTCGGTCCGGGCGTCAGGTTGGCTTCGATGTCGATCTCGAGAAAGCGAGCACCGAAGATCAGTTCCCAGTGGGAGTCCTCACCGCCCAGCCGGACGCCTGCACCGACATCCGCGATGAACTGATCGAGGCCCGAATCGATAGCGACGGCAACACCGCCGCTGGGGCCGAGGTTGCGGGTGTTGCTGTCCGAGAGCTCGATGTATGACAGGTCCGTGAAGAGCCGGAGTCGGCCGGACTCGGCTTCGAGCACGACCTGGCCGCCGATGTCGAATTTCTCGAGCAGATCGCCGATCGGGACGACGGTGCCCGTGGACAGGTCCCTGACCGATGCATCGAGGCTGACATCGCTGAACCAGAAATAGGGCGTGAC
>JBCCZC010000253.1:0-8155 GCA_039188505.1 Pseudomonadota bacterium
CCGCCCGAATCTCGCCGGCGCATTCGACACCCAGCCAGTCGCGTTCGAAGGGGAGCATTCCCAACGCGTCGAGCGCATCGATGAAATTGAGGCCGGCGGCGCGAACCCGGATCGTCACCTCGCCAGACCCCGGCGGTGGCGTATCGGCACCGCCGATCTGCAGCTCGCGTCCCGCGCCGCGCTGTGCCAGCGAAAGCGCGAACCCACTCTTCGGTCGCACCAGCCCGTGTGGCGCCGCCACGCGCTCGAGCCGCCCGGTGCGCCGCTGTCCGGCGCGAAAACTCACGGCGCTCCCGTCCTGGCGTGCCAGCTCCGCCACCAGGGCGTCCAGCTGCAGCTCGGCTGCGATCGCCGGATCCAGGTCGATGCGTCGGCAGCCCATCGCCGGAAGCTCCAGCTGCACCGTCCGTGCGAGGCCCCAGATCGCCGCCTGCAGTGGCTCGCCGGAGCCGTCTCCCAGGGCGCCGCGCGTCACGATGGACAGGCGGCGCGGCGAGGCCTCGGCCGGGTCGCGCAGCAGCGCAAGCAGTGCGTCGACCTGCTCGAGAAGCGACGGCCCATCGTCGACGCCGTCATCGGCAAGGAACACGACGTGGGCGCCGTCTTGCTCGGTTCGATGGGTCGCGCCAAGGCGAGCCGCCAGGGCATCGGCCAAGCCATCGGCACGAGGCGGCGCACCGACCACGCACCAGCGCTGGGCCTGCGGATCGTCCGGCGTCGCCTCGCGGCGAGCGATCAACAGCGTCTGCGCCAGCTCCGAAGAGACCGTGTCAGGCTGGAGTGCCGCCGCGCTGAATCCCGTGGCCTGCAGGCGCTCGAGCCAGCTTTCTGTGGGCAGCGTTGCATGGTCGGCACGGAGATCGTGGTCCTCGAAGGCCCACCAGCCCTGGGTCAGTCCGAACACCAGGTCGAGCCACGCGAGCGGTTGCGTCGTCTCCTGGAGCAGCAGCACACCCCCGGGAGCAAGCAGGTTCTTGACCCGTCCCAGAGCGTCGTCGATCGATGCGGTGGCGTGCAGCACGTTCGCAGCGATGACGACATCGAAGCGCCCGACGGGCAGCCCCTGGGCGGCGGCATCACGCGTGATGTCGAACACCTCGAAGCGTAGGGCGCCGTCCGCGCCGAAACGATCGCGCGCCTGCTCCACCAGCAGGCGAGATACGTCCGTGAACCAGTAGTCGATCGAGTCCGCGAGCGGCAGCAGCCCGCGGGTGGCGCCGCCCGTTCCGGCGCCGATCTCCAGCACGCGCAGCGGGCTTCCATCGCGGGGCACGAGGGCATGGAATGCGTCGCGAAGCTGTCCGTTGAGCAGGCGAGATCCGGGCGAGGAGCCATACAGTTCGGCAAGCGCATGGCTGTCACCGTCAGGGAAGAGCACCGCGAGGGGGTCCTGGGCCCCGCGAAGAACCTCCGGCAGGGCGCCCGCGCAGCGCTGCAGCAGTTCGACTTCGGCGTGCGCCTGCGGGAAGCGCTCGAGAAGCGCCATCGATCGCCCCGCGAGGAACTGCGCGTCCCCTGCTTCGACCCCCGATCCGACGAAGGGCTCGGAAACGCCATCGGCCAGTCTCCGAAGTCGGTGCCAGAGGCGACTCGATACCGCGTGAGTTGTCTCCGGGGACGGTACCTCTCGAACGATCCTGGCCGCGTGCTGCCGCGCCAGCTCATCCAGTGCTTCGAGGGCCTGCAGATAGTCCCGCAGCTCCGGCGCCGCAAGGGCCGCATCGAGGCTCGGACGCAGCATGGCGACGAGATCTCCAGGCGATGGGAGCTCATCGGCGCGCGGCGGAGGCGTCGCATGCCACGCGAGCCGATAGAGCAGTTCCTGCGTCGGTCGCTGGCCGCGGAGCTGTTCGATCGTTGCCGGGCGCAAGCGCAGGTCGTCGAACGCCAGGAGCGGGACCCCGCTGGCATCGAGCAGGCGAAAGGATGCCACGAGTTCGTGCGCACGCTCCTGCACGGTCATATGGCACCACAGGCGTTCCTCGGCGTGCGGACGCGTGTGCCAGCTGATGCGGCCTGCTGCGGCCGGCAGGTAGGTTTCGTCCAGCGGTCGCTCGACGAACAGCGCCGCGAGAGCCTGCAGACAGGCGTCCAGGATGATCGGGTGGAACGGCGCGATGCCCCCCGGAAAAGCACCGGCATCGATCTCGGCCAGAACCTCGCCCTCTCCCGCGCGCAGCCCGCTGAGGATCCGCCAGGCGTCGCCGTAGCACACGCCCTGGCTGGCGAGGCGCTCGTAGCACGTCGCCACATCGATCACGGCGGGGCATCGATCCGCGAGGGCGTCGGGCGTCTCGGCCACGCTCGGCGACCGCTCCGGCGTCCACTCGATGCGCCCCACCGCGTGGGTGCGCCACCCCTCGGGACCGGCGCTGCAGATGTCGAAGCGCGCAGCGCTGCCGTCGCCATCGAGCGTCAGCTGCACGTCGGCGCTTTCCGGGCCCAGCAGCAGGGCGCCGGTGAAACTCACATCGAGCAACCGGGGCCGAGCGTCGGTCCGCAGGGCCACGGCGGCTTCCTGCGCCATGGCGATGAAGCCGGCAGCGGGAAAAACCGCGAGATCGAACACCTGGTGTTGCTGCCACAGGGCGTCGGAGAGCAGACGCGGGTTCGCAGCAAAGACGGTTCGCGCGGCGTTGGCCAGACGCAGGGGTGGCCCCAGGAGGGCAGGTACCGCCGACGAGTCGATGGTGTCGCCAGCCCCCGCTTCCGGTTCGCGGTAGCTGGCGCCGGCAGCCCAGTGACGCTTGCGCTGAAAAGCGTAGGTCGGCAGCTGCACGCGGGTCCCCGGCTGCGCGCCCCACCGGAGCCTCGCGCCGTGCTCGAAGAGCGTTCCGAGCCCCGACAGAAAACGAGTCGCCGCGTCGCCATCGCGCGCGAGGCTGGCGACGGTCGCGCCGCCCCAGGCGGGGACGGCAGCGCGAGCGAGGGCGAGGAGGATCGGCTGCGGGCCGATTTCCACGAGCACGTCGATCTCTTCCGCCAGTAGCGCCTCGATCGCTGGCTGAAAACGCACCGGATGACTGAGCTGGCGCACCCAGTAGTCCGCATCGGCCGGCGCCCGGTCGTCGCGCGCTCCGGTCACCGTGGAGTAGAAGGGCAGCTGCGCTGGTGAGAGCGCGACGGGCTCGAAGGCACGCCGGAAATCCTCGCGGACGGGCGCCATGGCGGCGGTGTGGAACGCATGAGAGACGGCCAGGCGCTGAGAGGCGATACCGTCGGCAGCCAGCGAGACGAGCCAGGGTTCCATGGTCGAACAGGGCCCGCCGACAACCGTGCTGGCCGGACCGTTCACGGCTGCGATCTCGACGCTCGGGGGCCGTGATGCCAGCTGCTCCGGTTCGGCGAAAACGGCGGCCATGGCGCCGCCCGGTGGAAGCGCCTGCATGAGTCGCCCCCGCGTCGCGACGAGATCGAGGGCGTCCTCCAGGGACAACACGTCGGCCGTGACCGCTGCTGCAAACTCACCGATGCTGTGCCCGAGCACGGCATGCGGCGTCACGCCCCAGGCCCGCCACAGCTCGGTCAGCGCGTAGGCCACGGTGAACAGGGCCGGCTGTGCGTTCCCGGTCTTCGCGAGCGCCTCGGCGTCGTCATCCGCCCTGCCAGCCCCTGCGATCAGGGCCTGCAGGTTGATCCCGTGGCGTTTCTGGAGGTGCTCGGCACACCGGTCGAACGCTTGCCGATAGGCCGGCTCGGCTACGTACAGGGCGTTGCCCATCGTCAGCCATTGCGCGCCTTGCCCGGTATAGAGAAAGCCGATTCTGGGAGCCGTTCGGGACGATCCGGTGGGATCGTTGCTGGCCGCGGTGCCGAGGATTCTTCGCTCCAGCGCAGACGCCGCCGCCTCGGTGCCGTTTGCAACGAGAGCGATGCGGTGCTCGTGCTGCTCTCTGCTCTCCAAGGCGCTCCAGCAGAGGTCGTGCCAACGGGTCCGGTGGTCGTCCGAATCTGGCTCCCGGCGCAGCAGCTCCGATAATCGTTGCGCCTGCTGCGCCAGCGCGTCGGCGTCACGCGCCGAGAGCGTCAGCAGGGCCGGACGCGTCGGTCGGGCCGGCGAGGACACGGCCGGCCCGGCCTCGAGAACCACGTGGGCATTCGTGCCGCTGAACCCGAAGGAGCTGACGCCGGCGAGGCGCCGCCTGGTGCCCGGCCACGCTTCCGCGCCCGCCGTCACCCGCAGCGGCACCTGCGCCCAGGCGACGTGCGGGCTCGGCGCGTCGAAGTGGAGATGGGCCGGCAGCTTCTCGTGCTGCATCGCCAGCAGCACCTTGATGATGCCGCCCATGCCGGCGGCGGCTTCCATGTGCCCGACATTGGTCTTGACCGAACCGATGGCGAGAGGCTCGTCGCGCCCGGCGAACACGGCCGCCAGCGCGCCGGCCTCGACGGGATCGCCCAGTTCCGTACCGGTGCCGTGCGCTTCGACGTAGTCGATGGATTGCGCCTCCACCCTGGCATCGGCAAGGGCCGCTCGAATGACGGCCTGCTGAGCCGGGCCGTTCGGCACCGTGAGACCACCGCTGCGGCCGTCCTGGTTGATCGCGCTGCCGCGCACGACGGCAAGCACTCGATCACCATCACGCTCCGCATGATCCAGTCGCTTGAGCACCAGCACGCCGCAGCCCTCCGCCCGGGCGAAGCCGTCGGCCGCCGCCGAGAAGGTCTTGCAGCGACCATCGGGCGCCAGCATGCGCGCTGCCGAGAAATTGATGCTGAATTCCGGAGACAGCAGGCGATTCACGCCGCCGGCCAGCGCAGCCTCGCAGTCACCGTTCCGCAGGCTCTGGCAGGCGAGATGCAGGGCGACCAGCGAGGAGGAGCAGGCCGTATCGACGCTGAGCGCGGGGCCCGTGAAGCCGAAGGTGTAGGCCATGCGTCCAGCGGCGACGCTGTGTGAGTTGCCCGTGGCGAGATAGGCATCGATCTCGGTGAGCGGGCGCGACAGGAGGCGCTGCGAGTAGTCGTGCCCGCTGATGCCGACGAACACTCCGATCGATCGGCCGGCCCAGCGTGAGGGCACCACCACGGCGTGCTCCAGCGCTTCCCAGCCCACTTCCAGCAGCAGGCGTTGCTGTGGATCCAGCGTCGCCGCCTCCTTGGGTGAGATGCCGAAGAAGGCCGCATCGAAGTCCTGCGGCCTCGGAACGAACCCACCTTCGCGGGCGACCGTCCGCCCTCGCGTCTCCGGCGTTGGGCCGCATAGCGCATCGCGGTCCCAGCGATCCGGAGGTACGGGGCCGATCGCATCGCCGCCGCGATCGAGCAGTTCCCAGAAGCGCTCCGGATCCTCACCGCCCGGGAACCGGCAACCCATGCCGACGATCGCGATCGGTGCTCTGCGGGCGCGCTCGCTCTCATCGAGGCGCTGCTGCAGGCGTTCGATTGCCTGCATGGCGCGAGCCATACGCTGACGATGGGCGTCGGTCATCCGTGTCCGCCCTCCGCGTCGTCGAAAAACGCATCGACCTCGTCCAGCTTGCTGTCGAGGTCGAGCGCCAGCTCATCGATCGTGGCCTCCGAGGCGACTCGTTCCGGCGACTGTTCCCTCCTGTTCGCGTCGTCGGCGGGGCCGGCATCGCCGTTTGGAGGCGCCGAGAGCAGCACTGCGGCCAGATGCGTCAGCAGGGCGTCGACGGTCGGGTAGTCGAATACCAGCGTGTTCGGCAACGTCAGGCCGAGGTCGGTCTGCAGCGCATTCTTGAGTTCGAGCGCGGTCAGGGAATCGAGTCCGAGATCGAAGAAGCCAGCGCGGCGATCCAGCGCCGCGGTGGACAGGCCGAGCACGCTCGCCACCCGCGCGCAGACGTGCTGGTCCAGGAGCTCCCGTTGACCTGCGGGAGCCGTTGCGTGCAAACGCTGCAGAAAATCGGAGTCGACGGGAGCCGGCATGTCCCGGAATCCAGCCGATGGCCGCGCAAGCATCGCTTCGAATACTGGCCGGTGCTGTAGCGAGGTGTTCGCGGCGAGCGTCCCCGTGTCGAGGGAAAGGGCGGCGACGTCGGGCCACGGTGAGTCCCAGAGCTCCGCCAGCCAGTCCAACGCCTCCTGCGGCTCGATCATGGCGACACCCGGCAGGCCGGCAAGGGCGCCATCGCGCCCGTAGCGGACGGCGGCGCCAATATCGCTCCAGGGCCCCCAGGCCACGCTGAGCGCGCTCAGGCCCTGGTCGCGTCGGTAGGCGGCGAGGGCGTCGAGAAAGCGATTGGCCGCGGCGTGATTGCCCTGGCCGGGCGCCCCGAAGAGGCCTGCGGCCGAGGAGTACAGCACGAAGAAATCGAGTTTCAACGGGTGCGTCAGCTCGTGGAGGTGCCATGCGCCGTCCACCTTCGGACGGAGCACGCGCTCGACCCGGGACCCGTCGAGTTCGGCCACAAGGCCGTCGTCGAGGACTCCGGCGGCGTGGATGACGCCGCGCAGCGGTGTATCGGCGCCGTCCGCGATCCACGGTTCGAGTGCGGTCGCGAGCGCATGCCGGTCACCGACGTCGGCCTGCAGCAGATGGACGACGCTTCCCTGTGTGCGCAGCTGCTCAAGGCATGCTGCCTGTTCGTTATCGAGCTTCGTGTCCCGACCGAGCAGCAGGAGCTGGCGAGCGCCGCGAGCATGCAGCCACCGGGCGCTCGCGAGTCCGAGGCCGCCGAGACCACCCGTCACGAGATAGGCGGCGTCTTCGCGCATTGGTGCTGCGGCCTCCTGGGGCTCCAGATGCTCTGCGGGGGCGGTCAGCACCAGCTTTCCGATATGTCGAGCCTGCTGGAGCGTACGGAAGGCGTCAGTGGCGCGGGTGGCGTCGAAGCTTCGGACCTCGATCGGCTGCCAGTGACCGTTTTCCAGGCGAGCGGCGAGTCGGTCGAGGAGAGCCGCGACCTCGAGCGGAGCCTGCTCGCCGAGTGCTGCCAGGTCCAGCTCGTGAAACGCGACATCGGGACGGCGCGTTCGCAGGTCGAGCGATGTCGCCTCGTCACCCTTGCCGATATCCACGTACCGCCCGGCGTCGGCCAGCACGTCGACACTCGCGCGCTTCATGGGGCCGGGCAGGCTCGACAGCACCACATCCACGCCGGCCCCGTCCGTCAGCTGCATGAGTGCGCTGGCGAATTCAGGATCACGGGAATCGAGCGGTGCGTCGACGCCGAGGCTTCGCAGGGCGTCCCACTTGTCGCGGCTGGCGCTCGCGTACACGCTGGCACCGGAGGCGCGGGCGATCTGGAGGGCCGCCTGACCCACGCCACCCGTGGCGTTGTGGATGAGCACACGGTCGGCCGCCGTCAGCTGAGCGAGGTCCAGCAGGGCGGCGCTAGCGGTCGCGAATGCAACGGGCAGCGTTGCCGCGGCCTGGATGTCGAGATCCGGGTCGATCGCGACAACGAGCGACTCCGGCACGCGGACGCGGCTGGCGAAGGCTGCCGGCGCAATGGCCAGCACACGCATGCCGGAGCGTACCCGCGTGACGCCGCTGCCGGTTCGGAGGACTTCGGCGACACATTCGCAGCCCAGCTCGCCGCTCCCGGGATAGGCATCCATGGCAATCAGCACGTCGCGGAAGTTCACGCCGCTCGCCAGCACGCGCAGGTCGACGGACCCAGGCTCGAGCACGCCCAGGGGCTCCCTTTGCCAGTGGAGTGCGTCCAGCGTTCCCCCAGCACCCGCCTTGAGGCGGGTGGCGAATTCGGCCGTGGCGTCCTCGGCAGAGGGCAGGCGTCCGGCGGTTGCATCGACCGCTTCCCGCGGGGTGATGCGCGCGACTCGCCGGGTGCCGGCGGCCCATCGAACCTCCAGTTCGCGCCTGGCCAGGCGCAGCTCCGCTGCGATGACATCGACATCATCCGCAACGATGATGCCGGCTTCGAGCTGTGGTTCTTCCATCGCGAGCGCCTGGAGCAGGCCCCACAGCGGCGCCCGCGCGAGTCGATCGGCGGCGCCATCCGTCAGCGCGATGATCTTGAGACGGGCAGGCCGCTTCCGCGCGCAGAGCCGTTGTGCCAGCGAGAGCACGCGCCGCGTCAGTTCGCTGGCCTGCGAGGCTGGATCGGCACCGGGCGGAAGCGATGGCAGGGCCAGCAGGACCGCGTTCTCGTTTCCGCGTAAATAATCCTGGCACGTGACGGCCAGGGAGGCTTCGGCCAGGCTCGCGGCGAGAATCGCGGTTTCA
>JBCCZC010000254.1:0-8150 GCA_039188505.1 Pseudomonadota bacterium
ATTCTCGACCGTGACCTGCCGTGCGCGGTTCTTCGATTCGGCGATTCGTGTCGACTCCACCGGATGCGTACGAAGGAACTCGGGAATCCGCGCACCATAGCCGCGATTCTCGCGCGCCATCTTGGCGAAGAACGATGCCATGGCGTCGGGATCGTAGCCGGCCGCGGCGAGTTTCCTGATCCCGACCCAGTCGGCTTCGTATTCGTTCGCCCGCGTGAAGTTGATCTGCATCTGCTGCATGAGCGCCTGCGTACCGACGACGGCGGCCTGGGCGGCGTCCCCGTTGCCGGAGCCGGCAAGCACGGCCCCCAGCATCAGCAGCGTCATGGGCAGACTCATCTTCTGGGCCGATTCGATGCGGCGGGCGATATGGCGCTGGGTGACGTGGGCGATTTCGTGGGCGACCACCGCCGCCACTTCGCTCTCGTTCTCGGCCGTGAGGATCAGCTGGCTGTGGAGGGCAATGAAGCCGCCCGGCGCTGCGAACGCGTTGATGCTGTCATCGTCGACGACCACGAAGGTGAAATTGCCGTCCGGGCGATCGCTGTGGGCCACGAGGCTGTAGCCCATGAGGCGGAAGTAGCCCGCGATGAGCGGATCGTCCACGATCTTGGCGAGCCGGGTGAACTCTCGCTTGAGCGCTTCGCCGTAGGCGTTCTCGTCGCGCTCGGAAATGACCGCGCCGGCCGAAGCACCAATGTCCGGCAGGCGAATACCGTCGTCCTGGGCCTGCACCGGTGCGACGGCGAGGACCAGGAGCAGCACGAGAATCAGCCTGGCAAACGAGAGCGCCATGCGGCTTTGACCCTTGCAGACGCGCATGGTTCTCACGGCAGCTCCAGGATCCCGGATCCTTCGACGCCCCGGACCCACTCCCGAGCGGCTCCGCATCAGCACCGGGCATCTTGGTCGGCAGCGGAGTCCCCGGTACGAGCCTTTCTCGTGACCCGGTCCATCCGCTCGAGAGTCGCCGACTGCAGGCTCTGCACAGGCGGCAGCATGCCACCCTGGGGGCGCGCGCTTTGGCTGGATTGGCTCCACGGCTCGTCTGCGGGTCGACATGGCCGCATTGTATCGAAGCAGCAGGCATCATTCCGTGCGGATTGGCGACGTGGCGCTAGCACCGACCCGCACCGCCGTGGCCCGGCGCGATGGGTCAGCCCGGGGCCACGAAGACCTGGCCGTCGCGGACTTCGATCTCGATCCGGGTGAGCCCATAGCCCGCACACGGCCCCCCGACGCACTGCCCGGATGGCAGCTCGAAGCTGGCACCATGGGCTGCGCAGACGAGGTGCCCTTCGGGCGTGAACAGGAATCGATCCGGGGCGAAATTGAGCGGGCGGGAGGCATGGGGGCAGATATTCTCGAACGCGAGGACCTCGCCCGCGCGGCGCAACACGATGGCGAAGCGCGGCGACGAACCCGGGATCATGATCTCGCGCGCGCCGTCATCGCCGAGGCTCTCGACGGTACACAGTGACTGTTGGGTCATTGAAAGCCTCCCTGGGCGCCACAATCGTTTTCAGGAACCAAGCCCTGGAGCTGGATATGAAGCCCGAAGTCACCATTCTCAATTTGCAGACCATGAATCCCTTCTGGCGCTTCGTGTTCGCGATCCTCGGGCTGGGCGTCCTCGGGCTTTTCATCGTCTTCGGCCTCGTCATGCTCGCCGTCTTTGCTGCCATGGCCGTCGTGGCCGGGATTGTGGTGTCGATCCGGGCCTGGTGGCTCGGTCGCAAGCTGCCCAGAGCGGGCGCGCAGGCCCCGCCGGGCGTCTACGAGGGAGAATTCATCGTGGTGGAGCGACGCACGCTCAGCGCCGAGACAGACGCGGAGGAGAGCCAGGCGTCGGATCAGCGATACCGGTGAAAGCGTTGGCTGGCCGTTACATTTGTTAACGGCCACGCCGTTTCGGCCACGATTCGCCCGCGGCAAAATAGTCGTCAGTCGGGTTGCCGCGACACCTCCTCCCAGAAGCGGCACCGAATGGCCCGACCGTCCGCCAGCCCCCCAATCGTGCGGACCGATGGCGGCCCGGTTTTCCGGGCCGTTGTCATTTCCGGGCCGTTGATTTCGGTTAACGACGGGTTCAGCCAACAGCGCTATGCTCCCCGGCGATACTCAAGGACCGCAATCGCCGATGATTCGTCTCTACGCTCGCCTCGCGCTGCTTCTTGCTCTGGCCGGCCCGGCCCACGGCGGCGCGCTTCATTATTTCGACACGCCCTTTGCCTCGCTCATCGACATCGACTTCCAGGCCATGGATCCGTTGCCCGCCGGACCGGTGGACATCGCGCGCTTCGGGCCCTTTGCCGTGACGGCCGCCGATGCGGAAACATCGCTTATCGTCAGCAGTACGCGGCTGCAGGTCTCGGGCTCGCTGGACATCACACCGGAAGAACCGTCGACCGGGTTCATGATCCTGACCGGATCGCAAATGCTTCGGGTTCGTGGATTCGGCATCGACGGCGCGCTCCTCTTCGACGAAACCGGACCCGGCAACGTGCGTGGCTTCGACCATCCCCGAGGCAAGTTGCTCATCCTCTCCGCGACGCCCCTGGCCGCCGTGCGCCTTGATCCCGCATCCGACTCAGCGACCTACACCCTGGGCGGATTCTGGTCGATCACGCCCGACGAAATCGGACCGTTCTTCGAGGCCCCCAATGGCCAGGGCCAGCCGCGCCGCCCGCTGGCGCTGGAGGTCGCGCCGGTCGGCAGTCCCGGTGACACCCGCCCCGATGGCCTTGTACCCGATCCCGCGAATGGCAACATTCTTTACGCGGTCTCGCCGGACGGTACCCTGTCACGGACAGACGACGGCGGCGTGGTCTGGCGCGCCTTGCCCTCGCCCTGGACCGCAGCGGATCGGCTTGTCGTCCACCCCTCTGGTTCCAATCATCTCTGGATGCTCGACGGCGAGACGCTATGGCAGAGCGCCGACCGCGGCGAGCGCTGGTCCAACACCGCTCTGAGCGACGTCGAGGCGATCGACATCGTCGAGGATTCCCGTACGGGCGAGGCCAACCCCGGCATCAACCGGACCGGCGGGCCAACGGGTTTCCGTTTCGCCACGGCGGTCTACGTGGCGGCAGGCGGCACGCTGTTCGTGAGCGAGGATTTTGGCGCCAGCTACCGCCCGATCGCCCCGCTCCCGGGGCGAGTTGAACACATCGAGGTGTACGACGGGACCGTCTTCTCGGGGCAGACGACCGACGGCCGGATGCACATGTCCACGGACCAAGGACGCAGCTGGTCCGCGGATCCCGCCTGGGGTTCGATCCGCCCCGATCAGATCGTCTTCACCCCGTGCGGCGATCTCGCCCGGGCCGGCGAGCAGCTCTACGCGCGGCCCGACACGGCCGGGGTTCGCGCGCCGGCGCTCCCCGTTCGGGCGCCGGTGATCGATCTGACGCGGAGCTCGACCTACGGCTGCGAGACCCTGCTGTCCACCGACCAGGGTTGGTGGCGCTTTCGCGGCTTCGACCATGCGTTTAACCCGGGCATCTGCCGTAGCATCCCCTTCTGCCCTCCGGAATCCCTGGTCTTCGAACCGCTGCTGATTCCCGATGACGCCTACCCGGTCCGGCATTCGGCTCGCCTCACCGGGTTCTACGAGTCTCTCCCGGATGCGGAGTTCGTGGTTGTTCAGGATGACGTCCTGCACCGTGCGGATCGATCGTCGCTGGCGATCGCGCCGGACATCGACCGCTACCGCTTCGTTGCCCGCAGTCGCGACTTCTACCCGGTCGAAATCGTGCTGCCCGACGGCGAGGACGCGGGATTCTGGGGCGCAACACTCTTTTCCGAACTCAGCGGTGGCATCAACGTCGGCGCCACACTCCCGGCCAGCGGTGAGGCGCCGGGATTTCTGGCGTTCGCCCTAACGGTACCGGGCCCCGTCGACATCCGAGTCTTCGAATACACCGGGCAGATCGCCGAACTCGAAGTGCGACTGCTGCGCCAAGACGAGGACTCGCGGACTCCGATCGGGAATCCGACGATCCTCGGCAGTGGCGACGGGATCCGTTTCGAGGATCTTGCACCTGACGCACTGCACATCCTCGAGCTCCGCAGTTCGCCTGGCGACCCGGCAGGACGCTACGGCGTCGAACTGCTCGCCACGGCACTTCGCGATGGGGCCAGCTTCGGAGGCAGCATCAGCGCGGGGGAAATCGGCGGTTTCTTCGGCGTCTTCATGGATACCGGCGACAATCTGCTGCTCGACGTGGCCTATGGCGAAAACTACGGGACCGGCGGGGCCGGTGCCGTCGTCCCCGAATTTCTTGGCGACCAGGGCGCGATCGTGGCCGACCAGCCCGGACGCCTTTCCTTGGACGGGCTCAATCAGCGAGTCTCCTCGGAAGACACCAGTGCGGCCTTCGATCGCGGCTCGGGCGCGGTACTCGTCCTCGATCAGGGGTTGGGCTACCGGGTCGGAGCGGACGGCACGCAGCGAACCCGGCTCGAGGCGGAGGAATTCGATCGCGTCCTTACCTACACCGAGGTCGACGATCGTGCCCTGCTGGCCACCTTCTTTCCCCGTTTCGGGATCCTGACCGACACGGTTTCTCTACAGCTCGATCGCCTGAAAATCGTCGATGTCGCGCCCTTCGAGAGTCCTTCGTCCCGGAGCGAGACGATCACGATCGTCCCGCCGCAGCCGGTACTCTCGCTGCCCGAACGCGAGCCGCGCGTATCGGTTTCCGACGGCATCACCGTGATCACGGTGGACGGCATCCGCGAGATCAGCGAGAACGGTCGCCTGCGAAGCGAGTACGTGGCCTATCGCTATGAGCGAGCGAGCGACGCCTGGACCACCGTCGGAACGCGGACCGATCAACCCGTTGTCGCTGCCACAACGCCGGATGGCGCGGCGGTCCTGGTCGCAACGGCTGCCGACACCGGGGCTGCCATCGAGGTCACGGTCCTCGATCGGACCGGCATGGCAACCGGCGAGACCATACCCGTTGCCCTCGAGGAAGGGCAGTTTCCCGTCGTCTTCGACATCGCAACAGCGAATAGCACGGAAGCCATCCTGGGCGTGGCGGCCTACACCGGACCAAACTTTCTGGGCGGCGTGCCGCGCGGCACGCGCCTCGATCGATACCCCGCCGGTGTCGGCACACTCGAAGATCTTGGGACCGGCGACGCGCCGCTGGTCACGTCGGACGGCCGTTCGGTCCTGTTCGAGCGCCCGGCCCTGGCCTACCCCGAACCGGGCCTCATCGAAGGCGGCCGGCAGCTTTTCTGGATGACCCTCGACGGCTCCGGGCCGATCGCGGTCTCGCCACCGCTCGCGAATCTGACCAGTCGAGCGCTGTCCGGCGAGACGGTGCTCTTCGTGTCCTCGGACCCGCTGGCGGAATTCGACAACAACGGCGATGACGTCTCCCTGTGGACGCCACCAACCGTGAGTACAGGGCGCAAGCGCTGAGCTGACGGCGCACCGTCCGCGGCTCGCGGACGCCCGCGGCGAGGTTCAACCGGTAATCTTGCGCCAGAGCGCGCGGCCGATGAAGCGCAGGCGATTGCGCGCATCGAAGCGCTCGAGGTTGGTACGGACGGTACCGTCGGTGAAGCGTGTCCGGCGCGAATAGTCCACCCGGACGTCCACGAGGACCGGTCGGTTCTCGGCCGCCACCCGCAGCGCCTCCTCGATCCCCTGTTCCACGCTGGCGTTGTCGGGCATGGCGACGTAATGGGCGCCCACGGCCTCGGCGAATGCCCGGAAGTTGATGCCCGGCAGCACCGTGCATGTCTTCCGGTTGTAGGGAAGTTCCTGCGCCTGGGCGATCTGCGATAGCTCGCCGTCGTTGAAGACGAAGATCACGCAGCCGAGATCGCGCGCCGCGGCCGTCGCCAGCTCCGTACCCGACATCAGAAAAGCGCCATCGCCGCAGATGCCGACGACGTGGAGTGCGGGATGGGCCAACCGGGTGGCGATGGTCGCGGGCACGCAGTAACCCATGCAGTTGAAATCCGACGGTGACAGGTACATGCCGCCGCGATGGATGGGCATGAGTTCGGCGGTCAGGAAGGTGTGGTTGCCATCGTCCGCAACCACCACAGCCTCATCGTCGAGGGCTGCGCGGAGGGCACGGAAGAAGACCCCGGGATTCACCCGGTCGCCGCTGTCGTGGGCCAGCCACTCGTTCAGGTACTCCGCCTTGTCCTCCGCGATCGACTCGGCCAGCGTCGCAACGTCGGGCGGCTTGCCGACCTTCGCCCGCAGCCGCTCCAGGAGAGCCGGAACGAGCACCGTGGCGTCCCCCGGTAGCGCGACGGCCGCCGGGTAATTCGCACCGATCACGTCGGAATTGATGTCGATGTGCACCAGCGCCTCGGGGACCTTGACCCCGTAGCTCCCCGTGGCGATCTCGGCGAAGCGGGTGCCGATCGCGAGCAGCGCGTCGCAGCCGGAAAACGCGTTCAGCGCCGCGGGAACCGCTGAGGGACCGAAACCCATGCCGACGTGGAGCGGGTGGTCACCGGGAAACGCTGCGAGCCCCTGCAGCGTTGTCGCAACCGGGGCCGCGAGCAGCTCCGCGACGGCCTCCACGGCCGCCGAAGCGTTGCGGGACCCCCAACCCACGAAGAGAGCCGGTCGCTCGGCGGTGGCCAGTAGCTCTGCTGCGTGATCGAGGGCGATCTCGTCCAGTTCCGGCCGCTCGCGAACCGGCTGGTAGTTGGGGACGCTGCGAACGTCGCCCTTGAACATCTGGAGGTTGGCCGGGAGCTCGATGAAGGCCGGGCCCGGCTCGGACGCGGTCGCTGCCTCGAAGGCGTCGAAGACCATCGGCACGATGTCGTCGTAGTCGTCCACCTTGAGTACCGAGCGCGCCAGCGGGGCGACGATAGCGCGCTGATCGACGTCGTGGAGCTGAAAGCGCTTGTCGAGATCAGTGCGGATCCCACCGGCAATCACCAGCATCGGAATCCCGTCCAGGAACGCCTCGCCGATTCCGCTGGCAGCGTGGGTGACGCCAGCTGCAGGAACGATGACGATGGTCCCGATGGAGTCGGTGGTACGGCTGATCGCGTCGGCCATGAACGCCGCGCACATCTCGTGAGTCACGAGGATCGGTTCGATGCTCTTGGATTGCCCGAGCTCGTCGTAGACCTCGATGTTGTGCACCCCAGGAATGCCGAAGGTATAGCGAACCCCGACCTGTTCGAGCGCATGTCGTACGAGCCAGGCGGCCGTCTTTTTCATGCGAACCCTCCGACTTGCACCACGGCGACACGGATGCGACGAAACGCACCACCGCGGCAGGGATCAGCGGCGGAGAATCTGAAGGATTTCTTCGAGCTCGGTCCGGATCTGCCGGACGATCTGATGGCTGCGCGAGACGTCGCTCCGCGCCTGCTCCCCCTCGAGGCGCTGCCGGGCACCGGTGATCGTGAAACCCTGCTCGTAAAGCAGGGACCGAATCTGCCGGATCATGATCACGTCATGGCGCTGGTAATAGCGTCGGTTGCCGCGGCGCTTGACGGGCTTCAGATTCGGGAACTCTTGTTCCCAGTAGCGCAGAACATGCGGCTTCACACCGCAAAGATCGCTCACCTCACCGATGGTGAAGTAGCGCTTCGCGGGAATGGCAGGCAGTTCGTTATTGCTGCCCGGATCCAGCATAGGCCTCTACCCTCGACTTCAGCTTCTGCCCCGGACGGAAGGTCACAACCCGGCGCGCCGAGATGGGAATCTCCTCACCCGTCTTCGGATTCCGACCGGGTCGCTCGTTCTTGTCGCGCAGATCGAAGTTGCCGAAGCCTGACAGTTTCACCTGGCTCCCCTCTTCCAGGGAGGCGCGGACGGACTCGAAGAACGCCTCGACGAATTCCTTCGCCTCGCGCTTGTTCAGCCCCACTTCCTCGAACAGCCTCTCGGCCATGTCCGCCTTGGTCAACGCCATCTTCGTCTCCCTATGCGCGCAGCGCAGCGCCCAACCGGCCTTCCAGATCTCCGGTAACCCGGTCCACGATCTCGTCGACATCGTCATCCGTGAGCGTGCGGTTCGCATCCTGAAGAACCAGACCGAGGGCGACGCTCTTTTTCCCCTCGTCGATCCCCGGACCCCTATATTCGTCAAAAACCACAAGCCGTGTCAACAAGTTACCGGCTGTTTCTGCAACTATATCTTGGATTTGAG
>JBCCZC010000255.1:0-8099 GCA_039188505.1 Pseudomonadota bacterium
CGGAAGCTGGGCCTCCCCGCGCCGGATCACTGCCGCGCCGTCGATTTCGGCATCCACGTCGATCAGGCGATCGACGCCACCGCGTCCGGCGTCGGCGCAATGCTGGGCCCGCGGGTTCTTGCGGAGCAGGACATCGCTCGCGGCCGCCTCGTCTCGCCCTGGGGGCCGGAGCTCAAGTCCGACGTCCACTATCGACTGAGCTGGGATCGCGACGGGCTCAACGATCGTATCGAGTCGTTCAGCGCCTGGTTACTCGATCAGTTCGGCGGCGGCACCGGTCCGGTCGTTCAGGCGGCGGCCTGAGGGGCGGGACGTTCGCCTCACGTGACCGACCCGATGATGTCGCCATGAGCAACCCCAACGGAATGTCCGACAACGCGCCGGCCCGCGTGCTGGTCGCCGACGATCACCCCGTCGTGCGTGAGGGCATGGCCGCCATCATCGATGGCGCTTTCGGCCTGACCTGCCGGGCCCAGGCCGAGGGTGTCGAGGACGCCATCGAGACCTGGCGTCGGCACGAGCCGGACGTCGGCCTCTTTGATCTACGGATGCCGGATGGTGATGCGGTCAGCGCGATCACGCGTATCCGCCAGTTCGACCCGCAAGCCCGAATCGTGGTGATCAGTTCCTTCGATACCGACGAGGAGATCTACCGCGTCATGAAGGCCGGTGCGCGCGGCTATCTCCTGAAAGACGATCGGCCCGACACCATCGTCGATGCACTGCGACGGGTGCTTCAGGGGCAGACCTACCTGGCGCCGGATCTCGCCGGCAAGCTGGCGAGCCGACTCGGTAACGAAGGCCTTTCGGACCGGGAAACGGAGATCCTCACGCGTGTCGCCGAAGGGCAGAGCAACGCCGTCATCGCGCGCGAGATCCACATCTCGACCTCCACGATCAAGTTCCACCTCAACAACATCTACGGCAAGCTCGGTGTGTCGTCCCGCACCTCGGCGGTAGCCGTTGCCGTCAAGCGCGGCATCATCAACATCCAATAGGTCGCGGCTCGTCCGAGTACTGCCGGCAGCGTCACATCGTGTAACTCTCCAATATACCCGAAATGGGACGTAAGTCGTTGATTAAGAAAATAAATTCGGTGGATCCTGCGAGGCTGATGCAATATTCCGACTAGAGCAGGAAGCGGCGAGCGGAGATGGTCACGGTCGTCCCGCGGCCCGGTTGCGAGTCGATGGTCAGCGTGGCCCGGCCCGCATCGGCGAGGCGCTCCATGGACCCCAGCCCGAACCCGCGTTCGTCGCTCGCCGCGTCGGCCACGTCAAAGCCGACGCCATCGTCGACGATCGTGATCTGCAACGAGAGCCGGGCCCACGCTACCGTCACGTCGATTCGCTCCGCTCGCGCGTGCTTGCAGGCATTGGTCATGGCCTCTCGGGCGGCGCGCTGGAGGCAGAACGCGCGTTCCTTTCGCAGCCGCCAGGGTTCGCCGACCTCGCGGACCTCGATTCGGTCCGTTCCGCGCCCCAGGAAGCGCCCGGGCGTGTGCGAGATCAGCGTTTCAACGAGCGGCCCGGCATCGTCCATCGCCCCGAGTTGATCCACGCTGGCCCGTGCCGATCGCGATGCCTGCTCCAGCAGGTTGACCAGCTTGCCCGTCCGTTCGCGTTTTTCGGGTTCCTCCTGATCGGATTCAAGCGAACGGCCGACCACGAGGGCGCCGAAGACCTCCTGCAGAAAGGTGTCGTGGAGATCCTGGGCGATGCGTCGACGCTCGTCACCAAGGAGCCGCACGCGCTGGAGCTGGATGCGTGAGCGCCAGGACAGGGCGAGCAGCAGCAGGAGCCCTGCGCTGATGAAGCCGGCAGCTCGCGCGGTGTCCGTTTCCCACCAGTGCGGCTGCACGGTCAGCTCGTGGCGGATGGCTTCCGAGGCCTCCCGTCCCGGGGCCGTAACCAGCGCCTCCAGCACGTAGTCGGCGGGAGCAAGCGAGGGAAAGCTCAGCTGTTCGTCCAGCTGCAGCTCCCGTGAGGGCCCGGGATCGCCCGCAGGGCCGAAACGGTACTCGAGGCGCGCTCCCGGCGGCAGCGGCAATTCTGCCACGGCGAAGGCCAGGGTCAGGTCTCGAGCCTGCGGCCCGAGGGTGATCCGGCCCGTCGACGGCCCGGCTTCCCGATCTCCGCTGCGGACGGAAACGAGTCTCGGCGTGGGCGCCCGATGCTGCGCAATCTGACGTGGATTAAGGAGAGTCACACCGGTGGCCGATCCGGTCAGCACTCGGCCGGATGCGGTGACCGTGAGGGCATTCTGCGTCGTGCGCATCGAGTGCATCCCGTCGATCGGTGTGAAACGCTGCCAGGTGCCTGCTGCCGGATCGTGGCGGAGTAACCCCAGCTGTCCCGCGAACCAGAGGTTGCCGTCCGGACCGCGCGCAGCGGCGAGCTGCGATCCCATGCGCGCTCCGTCCAGCTCGGTCATGTACTCGAACCGTTGGAAATCCGGATCGGTCTTGATGATGCCGGCTTCCGTCGCGATGAAGACGCGTCCCTCTTTCGATACGGTCGAAGCGTAGTATTTGCCCGCGCGGAGCTCGCCGGCACCCCGCTGCGCCACGGTCGAAGCGGCGATGGTGCGGGCTGCGAGGTCGAGGCGATAGACGCCGTCGTCGCCAACGGCGTAGGCCTCATCACCAATGGCCTCGACGTGCCAGAACCTGGGCGTGCCCGTATCGATCGACGGCACCCCTCCGTAGGCACTGGTACCCGGGTCGGACAGATACAGGAAGGCCAATTGCCGGGCACGCCGGTCGATGACCGCCAGGCCGCCGGAGGTCGCGGCCAGGACCCGATCGCCGGCGATTTTCAGTGCATAGGTGAAGTCGGTCGTCAGGTTGCCATTCGCACCGACGACCAGAGGAACCCGCGTCGCCACGTCCCCCTCCACGACAAACACGCCACGGTTTGTCCCGACCCAGAGTTGACGATCCTCGTCCTCGCGGACCGCATAGGCTCGGAGCTCGCCCAGCGTGGCTGGCGCCACGGCCTCGAAGGCATCGGAGTCGGCGGCCGTTTCCCGATACAGGCCGTCCAACGTCCCGAGCAAGACGCGGCCCGCGTGGTCCACTGTGGCGCTCCAGAACGCCGTCTTCGGGATGCCGGTGTTGTGAATCTCGCCCGACACGAATCGCCTGACGCCGGGCGTTTCGGAGATCAGCGCTAGCGGTCGGCCGCGTGAGCCGACAAGCAAGAACGGACCGACGTCTCCGGTCAGCAGTGCCGTCGATGCGGGCGCCGCTGCTTCGTAGACAGACTTGGTTCGACAGGGGCGAGGCCCCGGCTCGGTGGGATCCCACCGAGACAGCGCGATATCAGTTGCAATCCAGAGGCGATTGGCCGAATCGAACCCCAGGGCGCTGAGTGTGCCCTCGGGCATGCCGGAATGGGTCTCAGGGCTGGCTTCCTGTACCGGATCTTCGGGTTCGGCAGGAACGCGTACGACCGCAGACCGGCCATTGGTCGCCCATAAAGCACCATCGGGGCCGATTGCCGCCGCAAGCCCCGCAAGGTTGACGGGTGCGCCAGCCGCCAGCACGGGTCCCGTCGCGCCGTCAACGTCGACCCGGAGCAGGCCCGCCGGGGAAACGGCGGCGACCTCTCCACGAAATAACTCGAGATCATAGACGCGCCGCCGGCTGCCCTCGCCGCCCGTTTCGAAGTGGCCAATGGGAGTTCGGGTGGTCGCATCGAGGATTGTGCCGCCGGCCGCATGCCCGATGTAAAGGCGCGGGCCGTCCAGCAGGAGATCGTAGATGGCCGACTGTGGCGCACCGTCCGGCAGGAAATCGATCTCTTCGAAGCGCTCGGTCGCCAGGTCGAACCAGGCCAATCCACCGCCGGTCCCGACCCACAGGCCATCAGCAGTCGCCGCGAGCCCCCGGACATGGCCGGCCGGAAGGCTTCCCTCGGCGCCGGGATTCGGGAACCAGCCGCGCTCACGCACGCCTTCGAGGCGGTAGAGACCCTCGCGACCCCCGACGTAGATGAAGCCGTCCGACCCCCGCGCTGCGACGAAGTTGCTGGAGTCCATGTTGTTGTTCGGCATCGCTTCCTGCCACGCAGGGATACAGGCGGCCGCCGACGACCGTGACGCCACGACGCAAAGGATTCCGCACACGCAAAGCGCTGCCAGGGTGCGGCTTCGTGAGCGACGGCCGAAGTCGAGATCGATGGCTTTCGATGGGTTGGACAAGGTGGCCGGAAGCTGAGGGTCGGCTTCGGAATCTGGATTATTCGAGGTCCATGACAGGTGAACCCGAGCAGTCGCGCCGAAGGACGTGAGGGCTTCATGAATCGTTGACGATCAGCGCAGCCTGGCTAAGTCGAATCAACAGAAAAAGTCGTTTGTCGGCCTACTGATATTTCGGGAAAATTTGATCCGTCAACTGCGGTGGGTCGTCCATCGCGCGACTTCCGAACCACAGCATGGAGCGAACCATCATGAGCAAAGAGAAGCTCGAAGTACTCACCCCGCAGAATTCCCAGCTGATCTTCATCGACCACCAGCCGCAGATGGCCTTCGGTGTCCAGTCGATCGATCGCCAGACCCTCAAGAACAACACCGTCGCGCTGGCCAAGTCCGCCAAGGTCTTCGACATCCCGACCACGATCACGACCGTCGAAACCGACAGCTTCTCGGGGCACACCTACCCGGAGCTGCTCGCGGTCTTCCCGAACAAGCCGCTGCTGGAGCGGACCTCGATGAACTCGTGGGACGATCAGAAGGTGCGGAACGCGCTGGCCGAGAACGGCCGTCGCAAGATCATCGTCTCCGGTCTGTGGACCGAGGTCTGCAACACGACCTTCGCCCTTTCGGCGATGCACGACGCTGATTACGAGATCTACATGGTCGCGGACGCTTCCGGCGGCACGTCCGTCGAGGCCCACGAGTACGCCATGCAGCGCATGGTCCAGGCTGGCATCGTTCCGGTGACCTGGCAGCAGGTCCTGCTCGAGTGGCAGCGCGACTGGGCGCATCGCGAGACCTACGACGACGTCATGGACATCGTCCGCGAGCACTCGGGCGCCTACGGCATGGGCGTGGACTACGCCTACACGATGGTCCACAAGGCCGCCGAGCGCGTCGAGCACGGCGAGCGCATCGATCCGGTGCCTGCGGAAGCCGCCTGATCCGTCCCCTGGAGGCCGGCGCCCCGGGCGCTGGTCTCCCATTACGGAGAATTCCTCATGGACAGACGCCCTCGCGCGGCTGCATCGGTATTCGCTGCGCTGACGATCGGCGCGGCCAGCGCCGATGACACCGTGACTATTCCCTCGGGCACCTACGCCAACGACGCCGGCCACACGCGCCTGCTCTGGCGGATCGATCACATGGGCCTGTCGCACTACACGGCGCGCTTCAACGACGTGGAGATCGTGCTGGCGTTCGATGCGGAGCAGCCGAACCAGTCCTCCGTGACGGCGACGATCGACCCTCGGTCGGTCGACACCGGCTACCCCGGCGAAACCGACTTCAATGCGGAGATCTCGGATGATCCCCGCTTTCTCGATGCGGGCAACCATCCGGAAATCACGTTCGTCTCGCGGAAGGTGACCGCGACGGGCGAACGCGCTTTCGAGATCGAGGGCGATCTCACGATGCGCGGCCAGACGCTGCCGGTGACGCTCGACGCGACCTTGATCGGTGCCCTCGAAGAACATCCGTTCGCGAAGGTGCCGGCCATCGGCTTCTCGGCGACGGCCACGATCGACCGGACCGCTTTCGGTCTCGATTACCTCTCCGGAGGTCCGATCCTCGGCGACGAGGTCGAGATCGAGATCCAGACCGAGTTCCTGAAGCAGTAGCCGTCATGAGGCGCCAGGGATTCGGCACCGTTGCTGCAGCAGTCGGCGCGCTCCTCGGCGCGCTGGCTTTTCTGCCCGCCATGGCCCAGGAAACGGCCCAGGAGGCCTGGTCCCTCGACGGGCTCGTGCGCGAGCGTGCGACCTACCAGTCGGCGATCGCCTTCGACGAAGACGATCCGGACGCCGGCTGGTTCTGGAGTCAGCGCATCAGCCTCACGGGTCGCTACCAGTCGGAGGGACCGATATCCGGCTCGGTGACGCTCCTGAGCGCGTACCAGCGGGGCATCGAGGACAGCCCGGTAGAGCGCAACGACCTCGACATCCAGGAGGGCTTTCTTCGGTTCTCCGGGGGGTCGAGCTGGCTGCAGCTCGGTCGGCAGGAGCTGATCCTGGGTTCGCAGCGCTTCCTCGGCTCCCGCGACGGCACCAACGTACGGCGAACCTGGGATGGCGTGCGCGCCGCAACGTCACTCGGCGACTGGCAGCTCCAGGCCTTCGGCGTGCAGCTCGTCGACGTCGAGAGCAGCGGCGCCTTCAACGACTCCAGCGACAGCGACCGAGTCATTGCCGGCCTCTACGGCACCGGCGCCCTCGCGGGGACCGGGCTCGACCTCTACTACCTCTACTCGCGCTTCGACGACCGTGCAACGATCGAAGGTGTCGCCGATCAGGAGCGACATACGATCGGAGCGCGCGCCTTCGGCCAGCGCGATGCCCTGTTCTGGAACTGGGAAGCGGCCTGGCAGTTCGGCGATCACGGCGACGCGGACATCGAGGCGTGGACGCTGGCCACGAATACCGGGCTGCGGCTCGACAGCGCCTGGTCGCCGGAGCTGATGCTCTCCGTCAACGTGGCTTCCGGTGACGAGCGCCGGGACGACGGCGAGCTCGGGACCTTCGATGCCCTGTATCCCCGGGGCAACTACTTCTCGGAGCTGGCACTGCTCGGCCCGGCCAACTTCTTCAACGTGAATCCCTACCTCCGCCTGGCGCCATCGGACCAGCTCGCCGTCTCCTTCGACATCAACTGGTTCTGGCGCCTGGAGGAAGCAGACGGCGTCTACGGGCCGCCCGGCAATGTCCTCCGACGCCCCCTCGGATCCGACGAACGCTTCGTCAATACGGCCGTATCGTTCACGGTCGACTGGACGCCCGCGCCGAACTGGCTGCTGGGAGCGTCCTTCAGCTACTCGCGACCCGAAGACTTCATCCAGGAAACCGGCCCCGCGGACAGCACAGGCTTCGTGCAGCTGACCGCCCAGGTTTCCTTCTGAACAGGACACCACCATGACCCACAGGACGATTTCCCTTCCCAGTCACTCGCGCCGCCGTTTCCTCGGCGGCGCCGTGGCCGCGGCCGCCGGCGCTCTGGCGCTGCCGGGCCAGCGCGCGTTCGCAGCCCTCGAAGGCCCTGCGGATCTCATCCTGACGGGTGCGGACATCATCACCCTCGACCCCACCCGGCCCCGCGCCGAGGCGGTGGCCATGCGCGGTGGGCTCATCCAGGCCGTCGGATCGGCGCGGGACGTCGAGATCTTCCGCGGCGCCACCACCGAGGTGCTCTCGCTGGGTGGTCGTACGGTCATTCCGGGCCTGAATGACAGCCACATGCACCCCACGCGGGCGGGTCGCTTCTATGCGATGGAGTTGCGCTGGGACGGCGTGCCCTCGCTCGCGCAGGGCCTCAACATGATCGCCGAGCAGGCCGGGCGCACACCGGAAGGGCGGTGGGTCCGGGTGATCGGCGGGTGGTCGCCGCACCAGTTCGCAGAGAAGCGCATGCCCACGCCGGCGGAGCTGACACGGGCGGCCCCCGACACGCCGGTCTACGTGCTGTTTCTCTACAGCCAGGGCTTTCTCAACAAGGCCGCGGTCGACGCGCTCGGTCTATCCCCCGAAACGCAGACGCCCCCCGGGACGGCCTACGAGTTCACGGCCGATGGCGGCGCCATCATCCACGCGATTCCGAACCCGGACCTGCTCTATGGAACGATCGGCGCCCTGCCGCCCATGTCCGTCGATCAGCAGGCGGTTTCGACGCGCCACTTCTACCGGGAGCTCAACCGCTTTGGTCTGACCAGCATCATCGACGCCGGTGGCGGTGGTCACTCCTTTCCTGAGGACTACGCAGGCTCGGAAGCACTCGCGGATGCCGGTGCCCTGCCGATCCGCATCTCCAAATACCTGTTCCCCCAGCAGAAGGGCCAGGAGCTTGCCGAGTTCCAGCGCTGGACCGCCGGCTGGCAGGTCAACATCAATCGCGCCGAGGCGCTGATGAACGGC
>JBCCZC010000256.1:0-8044 GCA_039188505.1 Pseudomonadota bacterium
CGCCTGATCGTCGACCACTACCGCCGCCGCAGCAGCGACAAGCGGGGCGGCGACGAGCCGCTCATCTCACTGGATGATGTCGACATACCCGTGCCAGGCAGTTTCACGAGCTGGCTGGACCTGGACGCGGCGCTGGAGGGGCTCGAGAGAGTGGATCCGGTGGCGGCGGAGGTCGTCCAGCTTCGCTACATCGGCGGCATGAGCCTAGAGGACACGGCGAATGCCCTCGGAATCGGTTCCGCCACCGTGGGACGCAAGTGGCGCTTCGCCAGGACGTGGCTCGCCCGTTGGCTCGCTGACTAGCGGACCTCAGCTCTCGGCGGTCTGCGCTGCATCCAGCATCGCCTGGTAGGTCGCGGCTTCCTGCGGCATGCCCCGTGTCTCGAAGTGCAGCACCAGAAAGCCCAGCAGATCCCTGTAACTCTTGCCGGAACTCCCGGCCTCGACGTACGCCTCATGGGCGACGAGCAACCGGCGCTCGGCCTCCTCGTAGTCGCCCCGCTGCGAGAGGCAGGTGCCGAGCAACGCTTCGGCCTGGCGGCGATTGGGCAGCTGGGAGCCCGTTGCCTCGAAGATGTCCATGGCCTCCCGGGATGCGGCGAGGGAGGTCTCGCAATTCCCCTGGCGATGGCGCAGGTGGGCGAGCAGCGTCAGCGTGGGCGCCAGGTCGATATGGCCTTCTTCAAGCAGCTCGCGGTTCATGGCGAGGGAGGCTTCATAGGCACCCGCCGCCTCGTCGATCTTGCCCCGCAGTGACAGAAGCCATCCCAGCGTCGACAGGCTCCGGGCCACCTGGCTGTTGTTGTCGCCCAGCTGCTTGCGTGTGATCGCCAGCGCCTCCCGCAGGTTCGCTTCCGCATCGCCGAGGTCTCCTTCTTTCCTGACGATAACGAACGCGAGATTGTTGAGGGTCGTCGCGATCTCCAGGTGATCATCGCCAAGCAGTTCGCGGTTGACCTCCAGAGACTCGAGCATGTACTTCTCGGCCACGTCCTGGTTACCCAGATTGCTCTCGAGCGCACCGAGGCTCATGAGGGCACCAGCGGTCTGCGGGTGAACCTCGCCGTACACCTCTCGCATGGTCACCAGAGCCTCCCGGTAGGTGTCAGCCGCCCCCGCGTAGTCGCCCTGACTGAATTGCGCATGACCGACGCTCATGAGAGCCGCGGCCATGAACGGATTTGCCTCCTCCCGATGCGCTCGCTGGAGCCGTACGGCTTCGCGGTAGTGCGCTTCAGCCAACGGGTAGTCGCCGTTCGCCGACGCGACATAGCCGAGCACCTTGGCGTTCTCGCTGGCAATCTGGGGATGCGCTTCCTCGAGGCCCTCGAGAATTGCTGAAGACTCTAGCGCGTATTGCTCCACGAGCTCCGGTTGCGAGCTTTCCCAGTAGATCTTTGCCAGGTTTACCCGCGCGCCTGCCGCTTCGAGGCTGTCGCCGCCATGGCGTGCATCGATGAGAGCAACCGCCTCGGTCATCAGCGCGGTGGCCGTCTCGTAGTCGCCGGCCGCCATCCGGGTCATCGCAAGGATCTGGGCGGACTCCGCGATAGCCTCGGTCGACGCCCGTTCGCGACTGAGTGCGAGCGAGCGCTCGAGCAAGGCCGTCGCCTCATCGTAGAGACCGAGTAGACGATAGAGTCGGCCGATCGTGACCAGGACCGCGGCCTGCAGCTCGGGGTTGTCGTTCAGATCGTCGATCGTCGAAGCGCCCCGATCGAGCATCTGGCGCGCGGTGATTTCCTCGCCCAGCGCCTCCGTCGGATCAGAAGCCTGAAACAGCTCGATGAGGAAGTCGCGCGTCTGCTCCGCCTTGTCGCGTTCAAGCGCCGCTGTCTCCGCGCTTGCCTCGGCCACGTTGCGCTGGTCGATCACGCGGTACTGCTGAAATGCCGTCATCGCGACAACCGCCAGGCTGATCGCAACGCCCACACGGTGACGCCCGATGAAGCGGCTCGTGCGGTACCAGAGCGTGTCCGGCCGAGCGCTCACGGGCATTCCGGTCAGGTGATTCTCGATGTCCTGGGCCAGCGCGGCGATGGACTCGTAGCGCCGCTCCGGTTCCTTTCGCAGGGCCTTCAGGACGATGTTGTCGAGGTCGCCCTTCAGCGGGCGCGCCGCGTTCGCGGACGTCTTGCCGAGCAGCTCGCTCGGCGCGACGACTTCGCCCTTGCAGATGGCCTGCTGCAGCGCGACGCGATCCATGTCCGCAGGCTGGTAGGGGCTACGACCGCTCAGTAGCTCGGCAAGCAGGACGCCGAGCGAGTAGACGTCGGTCGCCGTCGTCAGCGGCTCCCCCCGGACCTGCTCCGGGCTGGCGTAGCGCAGCGACATGAACCGCATGCCGGTCGCCGTGTCGTCCTGCCACTCCGCGCCCTCACCGTCCCCCAGGGCCTTGGCAATCCCGAAATCCAGGAGCATGGGTTCGCCCGAGGGCGTCACCATGACATTGCTCGGCTTGATGTCGCGATGGATGATCAGGTTGCGGTGCGCGTGCTGAACGGCCGCGCAGACCTTCTGGAAGAGCTCGAGCTTCTGGCGAAGCGGCAGGTCGCCGGCGAAATCTGCGATGTTCCGGCCATCGACGAACTGCATGACCAGGAATGGCACACCGTCGTCGGTGGAACCGCCATCGAACAACCGGGCGATATTGGGGTGATCGAGGTTGGCGAGGATCTGTCTTTCCCGCTGGAAACGGCGGAGCCCTTCCTCGCCTCGGACCTGATTCGGCACCAGCTTGATGGCGACCTGCATGTCGAGTTCGGTGTCATCGCGCTCGGCGAGGTAGACGGCGCCCATGCCGCCCTGCCCCAGCTTCCGGGTGAGGCGATATGCGCCGAGCGAGCGATCGATCCATGGATCCATCTGCTGATCGATCGCATCGAGAAGGACCGCCGCGGGCGCATCGGAATCGCCCTTCGACTCGGTGATCTCCTGCTCGAAGATCGCCTCGACCAGCTCGCGGACGCGCTCTGGCAGAGACGTCAGCTCGATCGCTCGATCGGTCTCCGGCAGGGTTGCCAGCCGTTCGTAGTGCTCCTGCGCCTGGCGCCACAGCTCGGTCGATTGATTCATGGGTGCGGATCCGACTCATCAAGGGATTTCGACCGCAAGCATTTACGCGCGGTCGATCTCGAGGAGCTGGACGATACCGGCCTCACCGTATCCGATCAAAGACGATATCGAATCCGCAACTTCTGGTGGGCATAAAGCCACGAGCGGTCGCCGACTGGAACTTGACGGCAGGAATCGAGCTCCGCGCAGGTACCGCTGTTGCGCCGGGCACCCGCATGAGGCTGCCGAAGCGCAGCCCCGAGTGATGTTGCAACGGCGGCCGCGTGAGATGCACGCAGAAACCGACCCAGTGGATCGGCAGGATTCGGTTGCCGCAGGCATCTTTACGGTTGATCTTGTCGCCGGTCTCGACAACGTTCGCGCTTCCGACCGGCCGGTGAACTCGTCGACAGCGCGTTTCAGGCTGCTTTGCCTGTCCGACGCCTGGAACGTCGCGGTGCCCGTCGTGATGCCTGGAGCGGCCTCCGGTTCGATAACGCGATCCAGCCGCGTGGCGATCAAGCAACAGCGGCCGCGAGCTTCATTGATCCGGGGGAGGAGGAACCCGAGCCGTGCCCGCTGCGATCGCTTCACACGGTGCTTCTGAACCGGGGATCAGACGTGTGATCGGGAACGCACCGCTTCGGCCATCGTCGAACACGTACGTGACCTCGGCGTCCGCGCAGCCGCGAAACTCGAAGCGGACGGCGCCAACCGGGGTCGTCGTCACTTCGCTCGGCGAGTCGAAGCGTCCACCCGACGTTTCGAAGATCGTGGCGTCGACGAGCCCGCCCTCGATCGACCCGCTCGCTGTGAGCCATTCCCTCGCTCCGGAATCGTCGTAGGTGAACCAGGCGGCGAAGAGAAACCGGGACACGGGATCGGCGTCGAGCAGGAATCCCGAGCCCGCGGTCTCGGGGAAGAACCAGGCCCCGGAGACCGCGGCGTTGATCTCGAAGTCGGACTCAGCCTCGATATCGATGCGACGGACGCCACCGCCGGGTTGGAACTCGGAAACGAGGAGGAAACTCCCGTCGGCCGATGCCGTGATGCCGTTGACGCCGCGGAAGGTCGCGAGCGCCGGATCGCCGTCTTCCGAACCCAGCGCTCCCGTACCCGCGATCTCGGTGACGGTCCCGTCGAGATCGAGCCTTGCGACCCGATTGGAGGCGAAAAACGTTGCGAAGATCGTATCGTTACGGAGGAAAACGTAGCCGACCTGGCCGTCAGGCTGCGCGAATAAGGATTGCGCTCCGTCAGCGCCCATGCGGACGATCTTGCCATCATTGAAGTTGCCGGCGTAAAGGCGTCCCTGGGTGTCGAACCCGATACCGGCGGGACCATTCAGTTCGCCAGACTCCGAGAAGACCTCGACGTCACCGTCGGGGGTGATCGCGTAGATCCGGCTGGTGTTGTAGTCCGCCGCGAAGATGCGACCATCGGCCGCGATAGTGAGCCCGGCCAGCAGTGAAAACCCGGACGCCACGGTCGTCACCGTGCCGTCCACTCCCCGGCGAACGAGCCGCGTTCCGGACGACGCATAGAAGTTGCCGTCGGCGTCGAACCGATGGCCGAGGGGAAACTGCAGTCCATCGAGAAACACCTCGACCTCGCCGTTGTCGATGCTGAGGACGCGATTGGCATTGGGCTGGGACACATAGATCGTACCGTCCGCGCCGATCGTGAGTGCATCCAGCCCGCCGAGATCGCTGGTAACGGTTCTGACCTCACCCCTGGCCCAGTCCGCGGCAAGGAGCATGGCACAAACGCAGATCAGTTTCGGGAGAATTCCTCGCATCGACTCGCTCCGTATTCAGGAGCGTTCAGTATTCCGAGCGAGCCGCGCGCGCCCATGGGTCAGGGACGAGAACCGGGCTTTCTGGGGCCAGTGTCGGCATTCGTGGGTCGACGGATGGAACCGGTTGCGCCACACCCTTGCCTGTAGCAGATTGCGGCATGGCCTTCCAAGCTGAATCACTCGAATTCCCCGATTCTCCGAGCGTCCTGAATCGCCGGACGGTGCTCATTGTCCTGGGCCTTTGGCTCGCCCTCGGTGGGTTCTACCTGACGGGAACGGTCCTCAACGCAAGAGCCGGCGGCGACGCGCTCACGCTGGATGTGCGGATGCTCGCAGGCACGGCGATTGTGTTTCTTTCCTGGGGCGCCCTCAATCTGATTCTGCTCACGCTGGTCCACCGCCTGGCTGGACGCGTTGGAGCCGGCGCCCAGGTTCTCGCGGTTGCTGTTGGCGGCCTTGCGTGGCTACCGGTGAACCTGGTGATCGATCGAACCACGTCGGCCTGGATGTCTGGTCGCCCGATCCCCGGGCCTCTCGAGGCCCTGGCAAGCATCGACTACCTGTCGGCCTTCTTCATCACGGTCTTCTTTCTGCTCGCAGCTTTCGGCAGCGTCTTCTGGGTCTACCTACGGCGCTGGCAGCATGCGCGCGAGACGACCCTGCGGCTCGAACGGGCCCAGGCCGAAGCGCGCCACGAGCTCGAAACCCTCCACATGCAGATTCTCAAGTCGCAGCTCAGCCCCCACTTCCTGTTCAACGCCCTCGGTTCGGTGGCCGCTTTGGCTCGCACCGCGCCGCGCGAGCGGATCGTCCAGACCCTGCAGATCCTCGGCGATCTACTTAGGCACTCGCTTACCGCGGCAGAACAGCCGGTCGTTCCCATCGAGGAGGAGATTCGCTTCACCCGAAACTACATTCGAATACAGGAACTGCGATTCGGGGACCGTTGTGAGTTCAAGCTCGCGAACGACGGCGTGGGGCCGAATGCGAGCTGTCCGCCTTTCGTGCTCCAGACGCTGGTCGAAAACGCCTTCCATCACGGCGTCGAGAAGCGTCGGGAGCGCTCGATCATCGATGCGAGGTTGACCATGAACGCTGAAGACGGCCGCCTCCGCATCGAGACCATCAACGACCTCCCCGAACCGCGCCTTTCCGAGGAGTCAGGAATGGGCATGGCGCTGGATAACCTTCGGCATCGGCTATCGTTGCTCTACGGAGACGACGCCGAAGTCCGGGGCGAAACGGTTGCCAACGGGACGTATCACGCCCAGGTCATCCTGCCGCGATGGACCCCAGATTCATGAGACGGCTGAATGCAATTGTCATCGACGACGAGCCACTGGCACGCATCAATCTCACCGAACCGCTCGCGCGCCTCCCTGGCTGGCACGTGGTCTGCGAACTGGCCGACGGAGAAGGCGCGACGCCGATCATCGAGCAGCTGCGGCCCGATGTGGTGTTCCTCGACATTCAGATGCCGGGGCAATCCGGCATGGCGCTGGCACGGGAGCTGGTGGCACATCCCTGGGCGCCGTTGATCGTCTTTGTCACTGCCTTCGATCGCTATTCGATCCAGGCCTTCGAGCTGTATGCCGTCGACTATCTCCTGAAGCCCTTCGACGACGAAAGGCTGGGTCGGACGCTGGAGCGGATCGCGCAGCTTGTCCACGACGACGCTCGCCGGACTGTCGTTGCCCGACAGCAGCGTGATTGCGTGGAGGAAACGCCACTGCTGGAGCAGCTTGTCATTCGATCGGCGGGGTCGTTTCGAATTGTCCGGCTGGATGAGATCCACTGGATCAGGGCAAGCGGAAACTATGTGGAAGTCCGCCACGACAACGGCCAGCATCTCCAACGTGTCGGCATCTCGGCCCTGAGTGCGCGGCTCGACCCTGCCCGCTTCTGCCGCATCCACCGCTCGGCGATCGTCGCCCTTCGCAACGTCCGCGAATTCGTGAGTCACCCCGAGGGCGCCGGCGAGGTCGTCATGGCCGACAACGCCCGCCTGTCCGTCAGCGCCCGTTACCGGGATGCCCTCTTTGCCGGGCTGGGGGTAACCGCAGCCTCCGGCTGAGCGCCGGCGACCGGGCCGTGGCAAGCCCGGTTGATGTCGTTGAACCGCCCGGAATCGGAGGGCCAGATCGCGAGCCTGGGTCAGCGTTCCTTCGCGCGACGCCTATCGTCGACCTCAAGTATTCCTGACCACTCCACCAGGAGACGGAGCGCGCGCCCGATTCAGCGGATCGGCACGCCCTCGAAGCCATCGGAGAACAGTTCCTGATCGAGCCCACCCTCGAATACGCCGGCATCGCACGCGACCGTGCCGCCATCGGACAGCGGTCGCGGACCACCCAAGAGGTCCTCTTCCAGGCATGCCGCCGGGTCGGCATCGGAGGCGGTGGGCGCGCCCGAATCGACCACGGGCGAGGTGATGAGCGGCACGGGAACGCTGATCATCCGGTCGTCCGCAATGGGAACGGAGAGGGACTGGAGGAACTCCAGGTCGGTCTCGATCTGATCCGTGGGGTCATCCTCGAAGCAAGTCCCGCCCGCGTAGATGTTCTCGGACACCACGGTCGGCACGGGAATGCCTGACTGCGTTCTGCACGTGGCGCCCCCGATCGGGGTTTGCACCACGTTGTGCGACACAACGGAAATCGGGATGACGTCGAGGGTATAGAGGAACGCGAAACCGCTGGCTCCCACCCGGTTGTCGAAGAAGGTGTTGTTCCTGAGGGCAAGGCCGATCCGCGAGGCGCCCAGGACACCCACCGTACTCCCTACCACCTGCTCGTTGTCGAAGAACAGGGTGTTGTGGATGGCGATCTCCGGATTCGGGTTCCCACCCGGCCCGGTTGCGTAGATCGCCATCCCGCCAAATGCCGCAGCGTTACCTCGAAAGATCGACCGCTCCAGGGTACTCCCGCCCGTCGCGCCGGATAGCCGGACCGCGCCCCCCGCCTCCGCGCTATTGGTGTCGAACAGGGAATCGGAGATTCGAAGGGTTGACGAGGACGAGTCGATGGCGCCACCGGAGGACTGGACCGTGCTCTGCGCGTCATCGGCGATCGCGATGTTCCCGATGAAGGACGATCGCTCGATCGTCATCGCGCCATTGAAGTGTCTGATCGCACCGCCTCGAGCCGTTGTTCCGCCGATGCCGTTCGCGATGTTTTCGCGAAACTCGGAGTC
>JBCCZC010000257.1:0-8038 GCA_039188505.1 Pseudomonadota bacterium
CGCGTCGACGTAGACCGCGAGGTACCACTCATGGATCGCGCGCGGTGCCACGCCGAACAGCAGCGAGAAGAGCCCCGTGACCATGAGTCGCTGAATGTGGTGGGCGTAGCCGTGTTCGAGGGTCTGGCCGATCGTCTGGGCCAGTCAGTGCATGTCGGTGTCGCCGGTCCAGAAGAAGTCCGGAAGCGGCGCGTCGTGGCCGAGGGCGTTCTCGTCGAGGTAGCCCGGCATGCGGGCGAAGTAGATGCCGCGCACGTACTCCCGCCAGCCGATGACCTGGCGGATGAAGCCCTCGACGGCGTTGAGCGGCGCGTCGCCGTCGCGCCAGGCCGCTTCGGCGCGGGCCACGACCTTGCGCGGATCGAGCAGCTTCAGGTTCATGGCCGCTGAGATGCGCGCATGGAACAGAAACGGACGCCCGGTCCACATGGCGTCCTGGTAGCGGCCGAAATCCGGGAGGCGGCGCTCGATGAAGTCATCGAGGGCTTCCTCCGCCTGCGCCGGCGTGACCGGCCAGGCAAAGTGCTCCAGCGATCCGGGGTTGTCCGGCAGCACGGCCTCCACGCGGTCGATCACGGCCTGCGTGAGTGCGTCCGGCGCGAAGCGGCCGCCCTGATCGACCGCGGGCGGACCGTCCTTGCCGAACGATTCGCGATTGTCAGCGTCGTAGTTCCACTTGCCCCCGACGGGCTTGCCGTCGGGCTCCAGCAGCACCCCGAGGCGCTTGCGCATTTCCCGATAGAAGAACTCCATGCGCGGCTGCTTCTGGCGCCCCAGCCATTCCTCGAAGGTCGCGCGGTCGCAGAGGAAATGGGGATCCGGATGGATCTCCAGCGCGATGTCCTCGGCGTCGAGCGCAGACCTGAGGCCGTGCTCGACCCGGTGATCGCCGGCCTCCAGCATCCGCACCGAGGTGATGCCGTGTTCGCGACAGTCCTCGACGAGCGCGCCGGCAAGGTCGCGAAAGTCCTGGGGATCGAGCTCTCGATAAAGGACCTCGTGGCCGTCCGCGCGGCGGGCATCACGGAAATGACGCATGGCCGCAAGAAACTGGACGGTTCTCGCCTTGTGGCTCGGAACGTGGGCCGATTCCTCAATGACTTCTGCCATCCAGAGACGCGCGGGCGCACCGTCCGTCCGGGTCAGGAGAGGAGATTCGGGAGAAAGCTGGTCACCGAGAACGACGGTGAGCGGCGTCGGGTCTGCCATGGCCGCGGAGTCTGCGGCCGACCGGGTCAAGCGCGGGTCACGGGCGGGCCAAATCAGTAGTACGGATTCTCGCCCGTGCTGTGGTCGGTCACGTCGCGCACCCCGGTAATCTCCGGGACCTGGGCCATCAGGGTCTTCTCGACCCCTTCCTTCAGCGTCACGTTGACCATGCCGCAGCCGTGGCAGCCGCCGCCGAACTGGAGAATGACCTGCCCTTCGGGATCGATCTCCACGAGACTCACCTGGCCCCCGTGGGCCGCCACGGAGGGATTGATCTCCGCGTCGAGGACATATTGAACGCGATCGATGAGCGGCGCGTCGTCGCCGGGCGCCTCGCCCTTGATGTTCGGCGCACGCACGACCAGCTGTCCACCCGTGCGCTCGGTCACGAAATCGATTTCCGCACCTTCGAGATACCGCGCGCTCCGAGCGTCGACGAAGAGATTGAAGCCGTCGCAGGCCTGAACCACGTCGCCCGCCTCGACGTCATCGGGCTCGCAGAAACTGAGCTCGCATTCCGCGCTGGGCAGGCCGGCGTTCTGGACGGAAAGCCGCAGGCCGAGACCCGGAATATCCTGCTCCTCGATGAGCTGGAGGAAGTAGGTCTGGGCGGACGCTTGAATGTCGATCATCTAGCCGATTACCTCGTAGAGCGCTGGCAGGGAATGATCCAACCGCCAGTCGATACCGGAGTGGGTGCCGTCGAATTCGGTATATTCGTGGCGAATGCCCGCGTTATCAAGCTCCTGCGCGAGGAAACGCATTCCGAATTGCAGGTGGTATTGATCGAATTTTCCGCAGTCGAGATAGATCCGCTCGAGCGACCGCAGGGCACTACCGTAATCGTCGATCCGGGTTACCGGATCATGGGCCAGCCACCGTGCCCACCGCGCTTCGTCCAGCACCAGGGTCTGCGGATCGAAGGGGAGCGAGATGCTACCGCCAGGATCAGGGTCATAGCTTGCGGCCAGGCAGAGAAACATCAGCGCGTGGATATCACGCCCCTTCGGTGCTGGCTGGTCCCAGAACCAGTCGACAAACCGATTGGCGTCGAAGTCAAAGCGCGCGAGCGCGGCCGCGGCACCCGGGAAATCGCCCCGAATCGACACGTCGAAGTGGCAATCGCCCGACTGGTCGGCGATGGCGGCCCAGCGATCGGGGTGGCGCATGCCGAACCAGAGTGCTCCGAAGCCGCCGGAAGACTTGCCCACCACCGCGCGGTGGTCGCGACCCGGCCGGACCCGGAGCTGCGCCTCGGCAAAGGGCAGCAGTTCGTCGTGCACATAGCTGTCGTAGGCGCCGATTGCCGCCGAGTCGACGTACTGATTCCCGCCAAGGCGCGTGAAGCAGTCCGGCGCGCAGACAATGACCGGACCGAGCTCACCCGCCGCGATCAGGCGATCGAGGCGATCGGGAAGGCTCTCGCCGAAATTTCGCCAGTTGCCCATGCCCTGCCCGCTGTTGGTGTAGGCCGCGAGATACCAGATGACGGGGTAGTCCTGGCTGCCCTCGGGGTCGTAGCCCGGCGGCAGGTAGGTCAGCAGCGGGCGCTCGATCGGATCGTTCCACGGATTTCCCGCGAGGACCGTCGAGCGGTGCGTCAGGCGCACGACCGTTCCGGTCGCGCCTGTCGTGTCGGCAATGCGTGTCATGGGTCCGCATTGTAGCGGCCCCCGCCCCGGATCGACCATCGACGTCCGTCCGGGTAGACTCGCGTCCCAATTCGAATTCGAGCCTCAGGAGGCCCCCGTGTCCGACCTCACAGAGAAGACCTGCAAGCCCTGCGAAGGTGGCGTCGATCCGCTCAACCGTGAGCAGTCCGAGAAACTCGTTGCCCAGATCCCCGGCTGGAACCTCAGCGACGACGGCAAGGAGATCAACCGCGACTTCCAGTTCAAGGGTTTCTACAAGACGATGGCCTTCGTCAACGCCATGGCCTGGATCGCCAATCGCGAGAACCACCATCCTGACTTCGAGACCGGCTACGGTCACTGCAACGTCCGCTTCACGACGCACGCGATCGACGGCCTGTCCGAGAACGACTTCATCTGCGCGGCCAAGGTCAACGCGCTGGTCGACGACTGAGCCTGCGTTCCACCACAATGGGAATTGCCTTCCTGCGTGCCGGCGCGGTCCTCGCGCTGGCTGCAGCCGGGTTCTTTGCGCTGTCCTGGTGGGCGCTCTCCGATCATCTCGACCGATCCGCCAAAGCAGAACAGGTCCGGCTGCAGGATGGCTGGCACTGGCCCTTCGAAGGCGAGGAAGAACTCGTCGGTGGGCAGGGTTCCGGCCTTGATGCCGTCGTGGCTGACGGCGCGTTGCGCGGTCACGCTGGCCCCCAGGGCGGCCACCTGTCCCTGGCCCTTGCCCCTTCCCGGATCGACGCGACCCTGTTCACCCGGCTCGAGATCGATCTGTCGGTCGATCGCGCGACCACCCTGCTGCTCTTTCACCGCGAGACGCTCGATGGAGCGATCCTCGCAACCGCGCCGATTCCCCTCGACCCGGGCCGCCAGCAGCTTGAAGTCGACCTGGCCGCGCGGTCCTGGTGGGTCTTTCAGTCCCCCGACGAAGCTGCGTCCTGGGGCGGGGATGCGGGGGTGGTCGCGGTGCTGCGTATCCATCCGGCGCTGACGCCCGGAACGGCCTTCGAGCTGCACGATCTCAAGCTGCTTCCCCAAGCACCGAATGCGACGGCCGAGATCGATTGGCGCGACGAGCTGGCGAGGGACTCTTCTCTGCCACGGGCGGCCAACGTGGTGGTGCCGCTCCTCCGAGGGCGGCCCGAGGCGGTGCTCGACGTCCGCGACAGACTCGAGGCATGGCGCCCCGCCGCGGTGTGGACGACGACGCCCACGCTCAGGCTGCCCCCGCCCTGGCTGGTGCTGCTCTCGAGCGCAGCGCTGCTGCTGCTTGCGCGCCTACCCAAAGCGTCCCGCCGTATGCTGCTCCTGAGCGTTGTCGTGGTCGCGGGCGTGGGCGTGCAGATGATTGGCCTGGCCACGCTGATGGGCTGGATCCTTTGCCTTCCCTTCGCGCTTGGCGTTGGCCTCCTCTACCGTGACGTCGGGCCGGTCGAAGGTCCGCTCTGGTCCGGCAGACCCTCCGCGTGGTGGCTCGTCCTGACCATGCCCGCCGGTGCCCTGGCGCTGACCCTTTTCGTCGCCTGGACGCCGGATGCGATCGATGTCCTGGGCCGCCTGCCGCGCTACCTCCCCTGGGCGATATTCCAGCAATGGCTGCTGCAGGTGATCCTCGTACGCTCCCTGGGCGACCACGATAGCCCGGCGGCTGTGGCCGGTGCGGCTTCCATCTTCGGGCTGCTGCACCTGCCGAATCTGTCACTCATGCTGATCACGCCGGTCCTCGCCGTCATCGGCTGCCTGCATTACCGTCGCCATCAGGCCCTGATTCCCCTGGCCATCGCCCACGCTGTCACCGGCGCGGTCCTGCTTTCGGGCCTCGCCGGAACGTGGCTGCGCAACGGCGAAGCAGGCCCCAGCTTCTTCGGCTGAGATCAGCGCCGTCGTCGAGCCGCGAGCGCTTCGAGAACCGTGTGAAGCTCCGGCGGCAGCGGCGCACTGGCCGTCAGATCCTCACCGAGCCCCTCCAGGGGCAGGTTGACCATCGAGCAGTGCAGGAAAAGGCGCGTGAGCCCCGGAGGCTTGCGGTCCGAGCCGTAGCGCTCGTCGCCGGCCACGGGATGACCGAGGTGGGCCGCGTGGACGCGGATCTGATGGGTCCGGCCCGTTTGGATGCGCACCTCCGTCAAGGTCCAGCCCGAGAAGCGTTCAATCGGCTGGAATCGGCTGCGCGCGGGCTTGCCGTTCGGATCGACCATCACCATCCGCTCGCCGCCTCGCTCGACGTTGCGCCGCAGCGGCGCGTCGACAAAACGAGGCTCGTCGGAGAGGCTACCCTGCAGCAGCGCCAGGTAGCGTTTCTCCGCGGTCGGGTCACGGAAGGCACTCTGGGCGCCGAGCAGGGCTTCGCGGTCCCGCGCAAACACGAGGCAGCCACTCGTTTCGCGATCCAGCCGATGGGCGAGCTCGATGAACCCCTCTCGCAACTGGCGCACGACGTCGATCAGGCCCCAGCTCAGACCGCTGCCGGCATGAACCGCCAGGCCCGCAGGTTTATCGAGCACGAGGTATCGGTCGTTCTCGAAGGCCACGGCGGCCTCGATCTTCTTGACCAGGTCTTCGGGAAAGCGAGGTTTCTCTCGCGGAGCATCGGTCCGAACCGGGGGAATCCGCACAACGTCACCGGCAGACACCCGCTGCATCGCCTTTGCGCGCGACCCGTTCACCCGCACCTGCCCCTTCCGGATGATCCGATAGACGAGGGACTTCGGTACGCCCTTAAGCTCGGCCACGAGCAGATTGTCGAGCCGCTGGCCGTCCCGGTTCTTCGGGACCTCGTAGAGCCTGACGCCGGAGTTCAAGACTCGTCCGCGTCGAAACGCACGAAGCGACGCACGCGAATGGCCACGCCGAGCGCCTCCTCCGTGCGCGCGATTCGCTGCGCCACGGTGATGCGATCATCCCGGACGAAAGGCTGTTCCAGCAGGGAATCCGGCGTGCCCTCCGGCACGGCGGCAGCTTCGGGCGCCACCGGAAGCCATCGTCCGATCTCGTCCAGTGCAACGCGCTCGATTCCGACCGGCGCCATGGCGGCGATGTGGATGGCCAGATCCCGCGCGAGCTCGCGGAACTCTTCGGTACGACACGAGAAGTCGTCAACGCTCTCGAGCTCGACGAGCACACCGATGCGGTCGAGATGGACATAGGCCTCGACGTGACGTGCTCCGGAATGCTGCGATGGATTGCGCCGGCTCATGCCTAGATGGTAACCCGATCGCCCCCAGCGACCTACCCTCACCCAGGGTGAGCCGGGAAAAGGCGACGCATCGCGTCGCCCCCGACGAACGCCCTCGCGCCTACGTGCGCGAGGGCCGTGTCCGCACCAAACGCGTTACCTTGGCTGAAACGAAGGCGCCGATCGCATCGAGAGGCCGCCGACTGATGCCGTGCCAAGCGGTGGCGCAGTAGGTTCAGCCGGGCCCCGCAGGCTGCCTGCATCCTGCCGGGCCTGTTTGAGCCGTCGCGAGCCTTCGATTGGGGTGGTGGCAGTCGGTGATCGTGGGAGGAGAATAGCGCGAGCTATTTGACGAGCGGGATCAGCGGCTGACGCCAGCCCAAGCGCAGGCGCAGCAGGCTCAAACAGGCCCGGCAGGATGCCCATAAAAGAAAGCCCGCCTGATCTTCACCGGGCGGGCCCGGGCGGAAATCCGCCCTGTCCTTGCAGTTTCCATCCATGCGCTGAGCCGATTCCCGCGGAATCAACCGATGCCCTGGGGTCCGTTGGACATCATGCGCAGGATCAGGCTAGCAAGCTACAGGGTCTCTTCGCTCGGCAAATCGCCCGCCCAGAAGTAGGAAATTTCCTACATGCCTCCGAATTGTGACCCGAGACACACTTTTGGGCCCCTAGCCGTCGAGTTCACCGCGGCCACGCAGCCGATCCAGGTCACGTCGGTCCTTCTTCGACGGTCGTCCGCCGTCCCGATTTGCCAGTGCCTCGCGCCGCTGGCGGCGCTCCTCGGCCTCGCGTTCGCGGCGTTCCACGCTGGCCCGAGTTTCCGCGTAAAGGGCCTGGGCTTCGGGCGCTGGGCCGCGTCGATCGGATAGAGCAACCACCTCCACCTCGAAGTGGACTCGACCGCGGGTGATGCTCAGCAGATCGCCGACGCGGACCTGACGCGCCGGCTTGACCCGCGCGTCATTGAGGTGAACCTTTCCACCTTCGACCGCGGCCCGGGCCAGCGTGCGCGTCTTGAAGAAACGCGCGGCCCAGAGCCACTTGTCGAGGCGCAGCACGGTCACGGCTCAGGCCGTGCCTTCGAGCAGTCCGTTCAGGCGCCGCACGAAACCGGCGGGATCGTCCAGTTGACCGCCCTCGGCAAGCCACGCCTGCTCGAACAGGACCGTCGCCCAGGCCTCGAAGCTGGCCTCGTCCTCGACGCCCTCGACCCGGCGAATCAGCGCGTGCTCGGGATTCACTTCGAGCTTCGGCTTGCCGCCGCCCATGGCGTGTCCCGCCTGCTTCAGGAGCGACTGCATGTGGACGGCCATCTCATGCTCGTCGAGGACCAGGCACGTCGGCGACTCGGTGAGTCGATGACTGATGATGACGTCGGCAACGCGCTCGCCAAGCACCGTCTTGAGGCGCTCGATGAGCGGCTTGGCCTCGTCGGCGGCCTTCTCGCGCGCCTCGCGCTCCTTCTCGCCCTCGAATTTCGACAGATCCAGATCACCCTTCGCGATCGACTGGAAGCTCTTGCCATCGAATTCGCGGACGTGGCCCATCATCCACTCGTCCACCCGATCGTGCATCAGCAGGACCTCGATGCCGCGCTTGCGGAATACCTCGAGGTGCGGGCTGTTCTGCGCCGCCTGCAGGCTATCGGCCGTGACGTAGTAGATCTTGTCCTGCTCCGCCTTCATGCGCGAGACGTACGCCTCGAGAGACGTGAAGCTGCCCTGCTCCGCATCGGTCGAGGCGAAGCGCATCAGCTTGAGCAGCTTTTCCTGGTTGCCGAAGTCCTCGACCGGCCCTTCCTTGAGGACCTCGCCGAACTGCTTCCAGAAGGCCTGGTACTTCTCCTCGTCGGCCGCGATCTTGCCGACCATGTCGAGCACGCGCTTCACGACCGAGCTGCGGATCTTACCGACCAGCGGGTTCTCCTGCAGCAGCTCCCGGGAGACGTTCAGCGGCAGGTCGTCCGAGTCGACCACGCCTCGAACGAAGCGCAGGTACTGGGGCAGCA
>JBCCZC010000258.1:0-8034 GCA_039188505.1 Pseudomonadota bacterium
CGGCAGCTGACCACGGCTGGACAGCTCCCGGAGCTCCTCAGGTGGAATGGCCAGCACGGTTTCCTCGATCGACTGAGCACGGCTCAGCGGCTGCAGCACGGCGAGCCAGATGCCGCCGACCACGGTCGCGGCCAGAGCGCCCCAGGCGCCCCAACCCAGCGCAGCGAAACGGCTACGCAGCCGTACCCGCGTTGTTCGATCGTTCTGACTCATGCCTGCTCCATGGAATTCACCAGGGTCAGTGTGGCGGCCCGCCGCGTCGTCCGCTTGACGATCCCGGCCAGGCACCACGCCCATCGGGCCAGATGATTCCTGCTCCGGCCAACACCACCGACTCTCGACATAAGGTCGTTTCGATTCCGTTCAAGGTCCGTTCGTCGTTGCGGCTACGGGAAGTGGATTGGCCTATGATGCAGCGGGTTGAATCCGGGGTTTCCGAGCGAGGCGAGGACATTGGCGATGAGGATGATTGCGGTGCTGGGACCGTTGTTTTCGAGTCAGCCACGGCGCTGCCTTCCGAGGGCGGCTCGCGGTCGCGCCGCGGCCTTGCTGGGCCTTCTCCTCGCTGTCGCCGCCAGCGCCGACGAGCCCTACCCGGTACCTCTTGACGCGCAGCCGCCGGAAGACGGGGCCGACTGGGTCCAGCTCACCTCGGGCGAGTGGCTGCGCGGTGAGCTGATCTCCCTGTTCGAGGACAAGCTGACCTTCGATAGCGACATCCTCGAGGAGGTTTCCATCGACGCCGAGGACATCGCGCAGTTCATCAGCTCACGTACCTTCGCGATCAGCGTGCACGGCAGCGAACCGAAGTCGGGCGTGGTCTATGTCGGCGAGGGCCGTGTCCAGATCAACACCGCCAACGGGACGCTCGATATTCCCCCGGCCGACCTCGTAGCCATCACCGTCGCAGCCGAGCGAGAGCTCGATCGTTGGGACATCGAAGCGAGCCTGGGAGCAACCATCCGCTCGGGCAACACGAACTTCTCCGAGTCCTTTGTCCGCGCCCGCGCCGTTCGACGGACGCCCGTGACCCGGACCGTTTCCGAGTACCTCGGGACCTATAACGACACGGAGGGCGAGGTGGTCACCAACAACCACCGCCTCAACCTCACGATCGACCAGTTCAGCGGTGGCCAGTTCTTCTGGCGTCCTCTGATCTCCCAGTATTTCAAGGATCCACTGCAGAACATCGACCACCAGGTCACGATGGAAACGGGAGCGGGCTTTCACCTCGTCGACACCTCGCGGACCGAGTGGGACATCTACAGCTCGGTCGGGGTGAACTGGCTGCGGCGGGTTTCCGTCGAGGGTGAGGAGTCGCGCGATACGACGTCGCCCGCGCTGTCCTTCGGCACGGATTTCGAGACCGAGGTGACGGACTGGATGGACTACGTGTTCAACTTCCAGATGACCTTCCTCGACGAGGATTCCGGCGAGTACCAGCACCACCTGGTCACGTCGCTCTCGACCGACCTCATCGGCGATCTCGATCTCGACATCTCGTTCATCTGGGACCGGACCCAGTCACCCACTTCTGACGCCGACGGGATCGTGCCGGAGAAGGACGATTTCCGCCTCGTGGTCGGTGTCGGGATCGAGTTCTAGGACCAGTTCCCCAGCGCGCCCCAGCGCCACGGCGCGTATACTCGCGCCATCACAACCGGGGAAGATGCATGCGCAAGGTCCTACTGCTGGTGCTGGTCGCTTCGCTCGCTGGGTGCGTGAGCCGCGTGGAGAAGGTCGATAGCTTCCAGGACGAGAATTTCGACGGCGAGATCACGAATGTCCTGCTGTTGATGCCGAGCCTCTTTCCCAACGCCTCCGAGTACGGACGCCATCAGCTGGAGGCCCAGCTCGTGCGCCGCGGCATCACCGTGGACACCCGCGACGACTATTTCCGCGGCTCCGAACGCATGACGAAGGAGGCCCTCCTCGAGGTCGTGTTCGAGACCGAGATCGACGGCGTCCTGCTGGTGGACCTCGTCGGACAGACCATGGATTCCCGCGGGCGTTTCTCGGTCCTCGGCGCGCGGGGCAGCATGCGCGATTTCGAGACCGAGGTCAGCTTCCTGCTGTCCCAGGGTGGCCGGGTGCCACCGGTCTATCGCGAGACGCAGACGGAGGTCTATCTCCGCGTCCGGCTGTTTCCCGAGGAAACGCAGCGCGCGGCCTGGGACATCATCCTGCGCTTCTCGAATCCGGGCTCGGCCTTCGACCTGATCGACCGGGCGAGCCCGCGCATTGCTCGTGAGGTCGCCGAATCGGGGATCGTGAGGACCCGATCTCCTTAGACAGATTTTCCTGGGCGGCTCCCCGCCGCGCTTGCTTGCTGGAAGCAGACCCGGTCGTTGCCTTGGCGAGCCCATCATAAGCGTGGCGCTCGGCCCCAACCGCTCGCCACTGCGTGCTCGCTGGGCCGAACGGTCCTGGCGATCCTCGCCAGACGCTACCGGGTTCGGCATCGAACCGTGTCAGTCGAAAAAAGGCCGCTTGATGCGGCCTTTTTCGAACGGTTCGCACTCAGCGGGTCACTCGGCCTTGACCATGAAGTGGGTGTCCATGAATTGGCGCAGGATGTCGGCCCAGCGACCCATCATGCGCCGGGCGTCGGCCGAGTTCGTGACCCGGTTGCTCCACGAGACAGAGCCTGGGAAGTTCCGAATTTCGGTGCGATCCAGAGCCCGGCCGAGGGTCGCACCGGTCATGGTGTCCACGAGCTCGATGTACAGGGTTGCGCTGCCCGTCGACGAGGAGAAGGTTCGTGAGCGCCCGCCAGTGCGGGTATCCGGGGCAGTCACATCGAGGTCGATGATCGCGGGTCGAATGGCGATGACGTCCATGCCGCCCTCCTCGACGATCGGAAAGCCACCGTCCTCGGCGAGCTTCTCCCGGAAGACGTCCATGAAGAGTGCGGCGACGTCCGCCCGGATCCGGTCCATATCGCGGGCGGTGACGTTGTTCGTCCGGCTGCGGTTCTGATCGCGCTGCCAGTTGGCCTTGAAGGCGACATACGGCTCCAGGAGCATGACCTGCCCAAAGACGCTGAAGTCCGCTTCTGGATCGACATAGGCCACGCCCACACGCGCGTTCTCGACGGGGACGAGGTCGTCAAAGGTGCGGTTCTCGTGGTCGTCGGCCGTCGCCGTGATGGTGATCGCTCCCAACGCGATGGTCAGCAGCGTGGTGATCGTCAGACGTGCTTTCGACGGATGCATGGGTTGCTCTCCTACACTGGGTTGGGCGAGCGGGCCACTCCGAAAGGCGCCCGCCGCATGGATCAGAAGACGGTGAGCGGCGCCGCGAGGCTGGTCTCGAGGACGGTGCCGCGCGGCACGTTGATGCTCGCTCCGCGGGTTAGGATCGAGGCGCCAGCGCCGATGCGCGCACCGCGCTTCGCTCCCGAGCTACCGCTGACCAATGCGCCGATGGCGGCTGCCCGGGCCGTGGTTCCGGCCGTTCGGCCACCCTGGCTGGTGCCCTGGGATCGGAGTTCGCCGGTCCGGATGGGTACCAGGACGTCGTCGATCATCAGATCGGTGAACTCCATCGACAGATTCGAGGAGCCGACGACACGGCCCGCCTGCTGGGCATTGGTAATCCGCCCGTGCACCATGGTGCCGCGTGGGACAACCGTCTGGCCATTGACCTGCAGGGCGCTTTCCAGCTGACCCCGGAATCGGTGGCCCGAACCGTGGCGGCTGGAGTCCAGCGTGTCGGACATGCGGATGACGAGGCGGGTGCCGGCCGGGATGGTCATGCCCTGCGGCTGTTGCTCCGCCTGCTGCATCTTGGTCTCGACGCCCGCGCTCAGAAACAGACCGACCACTTCGGCCTCTGGAAAGGCCTCGATGCCCTCGCCGGTGTTGAACATGATGATCCCGTTGCTGCTGCCAACGAAGTCGCCTTCGAGCAGGGAGCCGTCGGCGAGTTCTAGCGTATCCGCCACGGCGATGCTGGTCGCGAAGGTCATGGCTGCGATAGCGGCGGCGGTTCTGATGGCTTTCATGGTTGTTCGTCCCCTAACTGGCTTCCGTGTTTGAGTGATGAATCGATGCGCAGACCGAACGGGCGACCGGCGCGATTCCGGCTATCGAACGGCCCTAGCCGCCGCGTCTCCCGGCGGGCCGCGTCTGCGCCCGGTGCTGATTGAACTGCTGGCTGCGCTGGGCGCCGCGCTGGCGGGCCTGCGCCTGGCGTGGCAGCGAGGAGTGCCCCTGAAGGGTGCGTCCCTGCGACGTGCTGCGCTGCCAGCCATCCATGGTTCGCGGCTGGGCCGGGCGCGTCGTCGGACGAGTCGCTGGCTGCGATGGCCGCGTGACGGGCTGGGCCGGGCGCGACGTCGGACGAGTCGCCGGCTGCGATGGCCGCGTCACGGGCTGCGCCGGGCGCTGCGCTGGCCGGGTTGCCGGCTGGCCTGGTCGGGTCTCGCCCTGGCCCGGGCGGGAGCCGGGTGTCGTCGGTCGGGTGGTCGGCCGCTGGACGTCACTGTTGACCCAGCCTGACGAGGTGTGGCGTTGCCACCCGTCGTTGGAACGGCGGAAGACATCGCCGCTGCGGTCGGCGAAGACTTCCGGGCGCTGGCTGACGTCCCGCGTGGCCGGACGAGCCGCACGATCCCGCGCTACGGGGCGGTCGCGGGTCACCGCCCGGTTGCGATTGTCGCCGCGTGCGTAGAGGTTGCGTCGGTCCCCGTAGGGCACCGGTCGCGGCCGGTTGTTGTTCCCGTTGATGTTGACACGCGTGTAGTTGAAGGACGTTCGGTAACCGCCTGGCCCCCACCAGCCACCGACGCCCCAATGGGATCCGCGGTAGTAGCCGCCGCGCGATACGCCGAAGTAGAACGGTCCGCTGCGCCAGCCGATGCCGAAGGACCAGCCCGTCCAGGGGTTGTAGTTGACCCGCACACCCCAGGTCACGGGTCGGGGATAGAAGTAGTAGGGCGAGACCCAGGGGCGGTAGTACCAGCCGGTGCCGTAGACGATCGTGGGACCGTAGACGTAGCTGCCCAGATAACCGGGCGTGTAGCCGACATACACGTACTGCGGCGTCACGTCGTACACGTAGACGTACTTGACGTTGTAGACCGGACTCTCGGGCGGGATCGAGCTCACTTCCGGTGGCCGATGGTCCGCCACGCGCCAGGGGCCGGTGGGCGAGGCGGAGAGGTACCAGACGCCTTCCTCGACGGCGTAGTAGCGCCCGCTGACCCGGAGCACCGACGTCGGGGTGTTCAGCGCATGGTCGATGGTGGTGCCCGGGATGTTCTCGAACTTGGGTGCGCCGTCGTAGACAACCTCGATGGTCGTGCCCTCGCGTTTGACCGCCGCGGTCTGCGGGATCTGCGCGTCGAGGACGGCCTCGTCCGCTTCGTTCGTTCCCTCCACGAAGGTCCGTACGTCACCCTTGGTCGAGTCGGCCGGAATGTCGGCGAAGGCGGCGAGCAGATCCTCGGCGGGTACCCAGGTCCACTCGCCCTCCAGTGATGGCGCGCTGTACCAGCGGCCGGACAGCAGGACAAACCAGGTGCCCGAGTCGACATGGCGAAAAACGTCGGATTCGGTATTCGAGACAAAGAACAGGGCGTTATTGGCTGTCGGCGTGAAGGTCGGCACGCCGTCGATGGCGATGAGCTCGGTCGGCTCCGTAGCCACGATGATCTCGGGCAGATCCTCGGGCACCTCCCAGGATTCGTCCGGGGCGTCCTCGCCGACAAAAGCCGCGACGGCATCGGGCAGCGGGTTGCTGACGGTCCACGCATCAGCGAGATCCGCGGCGGCAAACCACGCGTCGCCCGCATTCAGATAGTAGGCCCGGGAGCCGGGGTCGAAGAGCAGCGTGTAGGGCGTGTTCATCACCTCGAACATCGAGGTCCCCTCGATCTCGCGCAGCGCCGGCTCGCCGTCGAGCACGACCAGAAGCGCCGGCCAGTTCCTCACGATGACGTTGGGGGGCGCCATCTCGTAGTCCGGACTGCCGTCGCCGAGGGCGTTCCGATCAAGCTGCACCAGGAGGTCGTCCAGCGAGGCGTCGAGGTCCCAGGTGTTGATCTCCCGCTCGACAGCCCAGGCGAGCCTCTGCTGGTTCTCGTCCTCGATGGTCGGAAAACGGGTCTGTGTGATCCGTACCTCCTCGAAGTAGGCGACCCGCTCTTCCCGGTCAATGTCGAGGCGGGCCTCGATCTGGATTGCGCCGAAGATCGGCTCCTCGCTGCCGGCCGGCTTGACCGACACCGCGCCGAGAGCCCTCAGATCGTTGCCGGTCAGGTCCTGGAGCTGGGGCTCGAAAAGCGTGATGACTGTTCCGTCAGCGGCCGTGAAGTCGCGTGGAAAATAGGTGGCGTCGGCGAGCGTCGGCAGCACCAGCAGCACGCATGCGAGTAGTCTTTCCCAAGGCTTGCGCACCGGTTTTCCCTCCCTGGCCAACGCGAGACTCGATCCTACCTCGCCGCGACCATCGGGCCTAACCACTTTCGGCCTTCGCCCGCTCGCGCGCCTTCGCGGACAGGACCAGTCGCTGGTATTCGCGATAGCTCACGAAGTATTTGATGATCTTCTTCACGTACTGGAGGGTCTCCCGATTGGCGACTTCCTCGACGTTCTCGAGCCAGCGATCGGGGTCGAGGCCTCGTTCAGCGGCCTGGCGTCGGTACTGCATGATCCGCCGGGGGCCGGCATTGTAGGCGGCGAACGAGAACAGCACCTGGTCGATCGGATCGATGTCGTCGCTCGAGAAGTAGCGATTACGGATGAACGCGAGGTAGCGCGTGCCGGCGTGGATGTTGTTCTCGACGTTCTCCTCGATATTCGGAATATCCACGTTCGGGTCGGCCGCGGTTGATGGCTTGATCTGCATCACGCCGACGGCGCCAGCGCTACTCCGAACGCTCTGGTCGAGGCGGGATTCCTGGTATCCCTGGGCGACGAGCAGCAGCCACTCGACCTCGTACTGCTCACCGTAGCGTCGAAAGTACTCGCCCAGCGCCTCGAAGCGTTCCTGGTCGATGCCCAGGGTCGGATTGCCGACCCGCTTGTTGTCCCGGTAGTAGCGGTTGAGGATGATGTTCCCCATCAGCGTGCCCTTGCGATGACCCTGGACGAAGCGGGCCAGTGCCTCCTCGAGCTGCGGGCTGTTCTTGCGGAAGGCCCAGCCGATGCTCTGCCCCTCGGCGACCGCGAGGTCATTCCGGACCATGAGTTCGGGTTGGACGCGCGCCCAGAGCTGGGCGATGTGATCGTCGACCACGGTCAGCTGGAACACGCCGGACGCGACAAGGTCGAGCACGTCCTCGCTCTCGAGCAGCTCGCTGACGAGCACGAGATCGATCGGCTCGAATCCCTTCGTCTCGAACGAGCGAGACAACGCGTCGAGGGTTTCGTAGTAGCTGCTCGACTGCCGGACGTGAACGGTCTTGCCGGCGAGGTCCTCGATCGAACTCAGCTCGGGCGCGCCGGGGCCGGTAACCACAACCTCGGATACGGTGGACGCGAACGGCGCCGAGAACGCGACCTTTTCCAGCCGCGCGGGGGTGATCGTCAGGTTGCCGGCGGCAATATCGGCCTTGCCGTCGGCGACGGCGTCCAGCAGCGAGTCGCGGGGGAGCGGTAGGTAGAGCGGGATGATGTGATAGCGACGCGCCTTACCCTCCTTGAGCTGCTGCACGAAGAGGTTGATGCTGTCCGGCACCGTTCCCCGCGGCTCGCCGCCGTCGAGGTAGAAGCCTGTCTGGCTGAACGAGGTCGCCACGCGCAGCACTCGGCTCCGGGAGATGAGGTCGAGGTCGACGGTGGACACCTCGACGTCATCGAGCACCGACTCGCGGATGCTGTCGAGCTCCGCCTCGATGGCCTCACCGTGGGCACCGGCCTCGGCGTTTTTCTGCGCTGCGACCGGCAGCGCCAGGATCAGTACCAGGGCTCCGGCCAGCAGTGGGTTGTTGATCTTCACTCTTCGTTTTCCTCAGGCCGAACAAGGGCGGTGCGCCATCCCGCGCGGTCCGCCGGGCGACGGATCCCGCCGCGAGGGTCGTTAAGGCAG
>JBCCZC010000259.1:0-8015 GCA_039188505.1 Pseudomonadota bacterium
ACGGAGACATTCAGCCCCACGTCAGAGACGTTGCCGGTGACCTGCACGAGGAGCTTCTGGTATTCCGAGGTGTCGATGCCGAGCGTTCGCAGGTCCTCGGCCATGCCCCGCAAACTGTCGACGGCTGCGTCCCGTCGGTCATCGAGCTGCAGCGCCTCGCGCTTCAGATCGCCGTCGTCCGGCGATAACGCCAGCAGGCGAGCGAGCTGAGTTCGCTCCTCGCGGGTCACATCGATGAACGCGACCAGCTCGTTGGCATTGGTGCTCAGAAGCTCGACGACTTCCTGCCGCGCCGCCGTGTCGTCGATCTCGAAAGCGCCGAGCAGCACGACGGTGCGCGCGTAGTAGCGGAGCACGTCGGCCACCTGCTGGCGAGCTTCCTTGAGGTCGTTCTCGGTGGTGACCAGATCTTCCGGTCCTGCATCCTCACGCGCGAGGCGCGCCGCCTCGAGGGTCGCCCGGCGCCGATCGATCACGTCGTCGAGGCCCGACGGCAAAATTTCCAGCCATCCCGCGACCTGCTCGCGGACCGGCGCCATCCCCGGCTCGTCCGCACCGTCGAGGACCACCCGGGCGAGTTCATGCACGAGCCGGCCGATACGAATCTCTTCCTGGGCAACCCGACGGGCGCCGAGCTGCCGCTCCTCCGCCGAAGCACCACCCTGCTGCTCGGTCCGAAGTTCGGCGAGCTCGACGGAGTCGGCCTCGATCTCCTCGATCAGGGCCTCGGCCTCCTCGACGGCCGTCCGCGGCTCGGAGGCGGACGCTTTATCCTGGGCCGTATCCTCGGCCGTGTCCTGGGCCGTGTCCTGGGTCGTATCCTGGGCCGTGTCCTGGGTCGTATCCTGGGCCGTTTCCTGGGCCAGGCCCGGAGCGCCGGAGAGGGCGAACAGGCAGAGCACGAGCAATGGCGCATAAGGTCGCGCAAGACAGAGCATTCGGGACATGAGCTGAACGATGACTGGGACGACAGCCCCTGACGTTAGCAGAGCCGTGTTGAAGTTCGATCAAGGCGCCGACGATGAGCCCGACCCGCACTAGCGCTGGTAGATTCGCACCCAGTCGACGAGCATCCGCTGCGGGAAGCCGCTGGCGTCCCCGGGCGGGCCTGCGGCGCGCCCGCCAACCGCGATGTTCAGCAGGATGAAGAACGGCTCCCGGAACTCGTCGAACGCCTCGCCCCGCAGGGACGTCTCCGCGTAGCGCTGACCGTCTACGAACCACACGATGCGATCCTCATCCCAGACGATCTCGAAGACGTGGAAGGCATCGGCAAACCAGCCGTCCTCGAGGTCGAAGCCGACCGAGCCCATGCTCGCGTGACGATCGTCGCCATCGGCGTAGTGGATGTTCGCCTCGACCCGGCCGTTGTCGCGCGACCCGTAGAGCTCCAGGATGTCGATCTCTCCGGTCCGGGGCCACGGCGTGTCCCCACCGTTCTCGTCGATGTTCGCCCCGAGCATCCAGAAGGCCGGCCAGATGCCCTGCCCCCAGGGCAGCTGGATACGGGCTGCAATGCGGCCGTAGCGCCAGCCGTCGGCCGGCGGCGTATGGAGCCGTGCCGAGGTATACCGGTTCGGCGCGTGGGCGCCCCCCTCGTGGATCGCCCTGATCACGAGCACACCGTTCTCGACATCGGCGTTGTCTGTGCTATCGGTGTAGCGCTGCCACTCACCGTTGAAGCGCTCGGCCGGCTCCACCTGGCGGATCCATTTGTCGGGGTCGAGCTTCGGACCGTCGAACTCGTCAGCCCAGACGATGCGCCAGCCCGGACCCGGGTCGTAGGCATCGGCAGGGAGATTCTCCGCGGGGTAGACGATGGTCGCGCCCCTCGTTGCCGCCGCCTGCTGCCGTTCCGCATCGTCGTCCGGATCGCGCTGCGTGGTGCAGGCCACCAGCGACGCTGCCAGCAGGGGCGCGAGCAGCGGCAGCAGCTTGGGACGTTGCTCGATCATCGTGAAGCCTCCCGGCAGTCGCGCGTCGCATCTATGTTACCGAAGGCGTGCTCCGCGACGGCTCGCCGCCTCCCATTTCGCGCTTCGATCACGGCCGCGGCCGGCGCCGCGAAGCAGGCTCTGCAGATCTATGGCAGAATCGGGGGTCGAACAAGGGGCTTGGGTGGCAGTCCAGTGGGACATCGGGACACGAGCGAGCACGATTTTCGTGGGCTTCGCGGTACGCGGCAGCTCGAAGTGGGGGAAGACCACTTCGAGGATCAGGCAATCAATCCACGCCTGGTCATGATGAGCGGATCCAGAATGCAGGAGCCCCTGCTGATTCCGGACGGCGCGAAGCTGAGCATCGGCCGGGATATCGACTCGGACCTGGTGCTCGAATCCGGCTCTGTTTCCCGCCGCCATGCGCGCATCACCCGCGCGGGCGACCAGGTCTTCATCGAGGACGTTGGCTCCTCGAACGGGACGAGCGTTGCCGGCAAGCGCATCGGCGACCGAACCGAACTGCGAACGGGAGACCTCGTGCGCCTCGGGTCGGCGACGCTGAAGTTCTTCGCCAACGCCTCGCTCGAGAGCGAGTACCACCAGAAGCTGGTCGAGCTCGCAACGCGCGACGGTCTCACCGGCCTGCGCAATCGCAGCTTTTTCATGGATCTGCTGAAACGCCGCCTGCCCCAGCAGCAGCTGCGGGCGGAGTCCATGAGCATCGCGATCGTGGATCTTGATCATTTCAAGCTGATCAACGACGAGTTCGGGCACGACGCCGGCGACCGGGCGCTGCAGATGACCGCGTACGTGCTCCGGAACGGGCTTGGCGAGGCGGACCTCGCCGCGCGCATCGGCGGCGAGGAATTCGGCCTTGTCTTCGACACCCTCGACGCGGAGCAGGCGAAGCGTACCCTCGTCGCGCTGCAGGGCACCCTCGCAGAGGCCGCCCAGGGGACCGGGCAACCGGCCCTGAGCTTCAGCGCGGGCGTTGTGTCCGTGCCGGCAGGCGTCGAGGCGGACGGCGCGCCGCGGCTCCTCAAAGCGGCCGACGTCGCGCTCTACCGCGCTAAGGAAAACGGGCGCAACCGCGTGGAGATCGCCGAGGACTGACCGCCACAGGGCGTCAATTGACGTGCTGTTCCGGCAAGATACCGGACTTCTCGACCGTTCCTGAGATGCAGACGAAGCGCGCGGTGAAGTGGCGCCGGTCTTGGCGCGCGGCTGCCCGTTGTGGTGGGTGGCGCGGATCGGTGTCTCGCGCTCATCTCACGCTGTGTGCTTGATCAGTTCGCCCATCCTGACCTGAACCGGCTCGATGATCGTCTTCGATCGACCACCTTGGGCGCGCGGCGGTCCGGGTACTCGACGCCGATCAGGAGCCCTTTGGCGCGTCACGGATCGCGGGTGTCCGCGAGGGCTTCGCGCATCGAGACGTCCGGCGTAAGACCCTGCGCGGGCAGGATGACCAGCGTCGTATGCTCTTCCAGGCGGGCCGACGGCAGCTTCGACAACGGCATCCGGTCCATCCGCGGATCCTCGATCGGCAAGCGTGCCGCCTCATAGAGGACGATTTCCGGTTCCGACTCGTAGAAACCGCCGAGCTTATCGGCGAGGAGCCCGAGGCGCTCTGGCGTCGTGGCGAAGCGGCTGCAGCCAAGGTCGCCGCAGTGGGCCGGCTGCCACAGGATCACCAGCGCCATCGGGTCGATCACCCGCTGGTTGACGAGGAACTGGGTGGTCTCGAAGGATTGCACACCGAATTTCCCTGGATCGATGCCGAGATCGGCATACAGGCACGCCGCCGCCGAAACGCCCGGTTCCATGCGCGCCTCGTGCCCCTCGGCTCGCGCCGTTGACAGCGCCCCATGGGGCACGTCGGCGAACACACCGGGGTGTCCATAGAGCACCAGACAGACGCGCTTTCCGGCGCGAACCGGCGCCAGGATCCGCTCCTGCATCTCCCGATAGCTGACCCGCCGGTCCTTGCCTTCGGCATAGTGCTCGTGCAGCGAGATGACGTCGGAACGTAGCTCGCGCAGCCAGCCAAGGGCGAAGGCATCCACCAGGGTAAAGACGACATCCGCCATCGCAATCTCCGACCGCGTCCGCTCGGAGGCATGGCGGCCAAGCTGCATGCCGATCCCGACGGCGACCAGCTGTCCCCGTGGCGCGTCTGCGCTCACGACTCCATCGGCGCCAGGCCGTCGTCGAACTCCTGACGCTCCGGCGCGTCGATCACGCGATCGCGTCCCTGGCGCTTGGCCTCATAGAGCGCCGCATCGGCGCGGCCACGCATCAGCTGCAGGGTCTCTCCGGGCATTGCCGGAGCGACGCCGAAGCTCAGGGTGACGGTGGGCTCGGGTGACGATTCAGCGGCACCGCGCAGCCGTTCCTTCGCCCGCTCGACCAGGGCAACCGCGCCGTCGCGCCGGCTCCCGGGAAAGGCGATACCGAATTCCTCGCCACCCACCCGACCGATGATGCCGCTGGCCGCCAGCTCCTGCTCGAGACATCGGGCCACGCTGCGCAGCACCGCATCCCCCGTCGGATGACCGTGCCGGTCGTTGACCGCCTTGAAATGGTCGATGTCTGCGAGGACCAGCGTGAACGGCTGGCCTCCGACCGTGCACCGCGCGAGCGACGCCTCCGCCTTGCGGAAGAATTCGGAGTGGTTCAGCAGACCGGTCAGTCCGTCGTGCGTGGAGAGCCACAGCAGGCGCCTCCGCGCGGCTCGGCCGCGCACCAGGAGCCACAGCAGCAGGACACTGATGATCGCCATCGCCGTGGTGCCGCCGAGGGCGAGCAATTGACCCTGTCGATCTGCCTCGTCCTGGAGCTGCAGCACGGCATTGCGCTCGCGCAGCAGGGCGATCTGCTGCTCCTTGTTGCGGATGTCAAACTCGGCCTGGAGATAGGCGACCCGTATGGCGCGCTCACCATCCAGCCGACGCCGGTCCGCGTCCTGCGCGCCGCGGATGTGTCCTATGGCCACGGCATGTTGACCGCGATTGACCTCGATCTCGGCCAGGAGGCTGTGGGCGCGCTCCAGGTTGAGCCAGAACTCCAACCGGGAAAGCTCGTCGAGCATGGGACGGAGGATCACCTCGGCATCCTCATGGCGGTCATTGGCGACCAGCAGCTGCGCGACCCGGATGCGACCGAGCACCACGCCGTCGCGATAGCCGGACGCCTCGGCTTCCTGTAGTCCGACCTGAACCAGCGCTAAAGCCTCATCGGCGCCCGATTCCTCGTGAAGCAGGTAGCCGAGCGAGATCTTCGACATGGCGACGTGGACGGGGTCACCCGCGTCGATACAGGCCGCCAGCGCCTCGCGCCGGGTGTCGAGCGCTTCCGGGCGACCGGCATCCTGAAACGCGACGGCAAGATCGTGAGTGGCGATGCACAGGGCGCGGGCGCTGTCGGCGGTTGCCGCGGCGTCGAGCGCCTGGCGGCCATAGGCGATGCCCCGATCCGTGTCGCCGGCGGCGCTGAAGAAGTAGGCGGCGAGCGCCAGCAGATTCGTTCGCGGCTCCGCTGCCTCGACGTCAGGGAGCAGCTTCAGGGCTTCCCGCAGGTGGCCGTACGCCGCCTCGAAGCGGTCCCGCTGGAGCTCGATGTTGGCCGAAAGCCGCTGGGCCTTCAGGCGAATTTCGGCATCGAAGGGCGCATCGTGGAGATCCGCCGACACTCGCGCGGCGGCCTCGTAGTCGCCCGCGAGCGCGAGATTTCGCGCCTCCAGAAACCGCACACGCCCCCGCTGATCGGTGCTCGCATCGGCCAGCAACGGCGCAAGCGCGTCAATGACGGCCTGGGATTCCTCCCAGGGCGCCGTGACGTTCAGCCGCTCGGCGAGGATGATCTGTTCGTCGAGATCAACGTCGCCGAGTGCCGCTGTCGCGATGAAGACGAGGGCCAGCGCCGCGGTGGAGAGGCGCTCGCAGAACGGCGCCATTACCGCCTAGCCGTCGTGGGCCTTGATCGTGCTGTTGACCTTGACCTTGTCCACGCCGCTGAGGCGCTTGATGGCGTCCACGTCCTTCTCGACCATCGCCTTCCGCTCCTCGGGCGTGAGCTTGTAGCGATCCAGTACCGCCTCCCGGTCCTTCTTCCACTCGGCTTCGAGCGCAGCATCGCTCGCCATGTCCTTGAGAAGATCAGCCAGCTTACTCATGTGTACACCGCTCCCTATCGGCGCAGAACAAGCCGCCAACATAGCGCGAAAGCGTTCCCCTGGGTAGCCGTGCGGACACCCCTATTCACCGTCGAGATCCCGCGGGCCGATTCATGCGGTGCCGGGGGGGCTCAGGCCAGCTGCGCCTGCATCTCCGTTGCGTACTGATCCGCGTTCAGGCCCACGACGAGGTGGAGGACGCCATCGGCCAGCGTCATGAGCGCATCCACACCGGATGCGGCGAGGGCTTCGGCGTCGATGGCCTCGACATCGGCCACGGTCACCCGGACGCGCGTTTGTGCGCAGGCGGCCGCGGCGGTGACGTTGGCAGCACCGCCGAGCGCGTCAAGCCAGCGCTGTACCTTTTCTCCAGCTGCCGGGTCTCGCGCCGCGGCGGGGGTCTCGGGCGCTGCAGCGGCTGCCACGGGCACGCCCAAGGAGCCGATGTCGTCGGCCTCATCCCCGGCGTGCGCCAGGTAGGCTTCCATGTCTGTCTTGAGGTTTTCCGACGACGGTCCGAAGATCGCCTGGGCGTTGTTCCCTACGACCACGAGACCTGCTGCGCCCAGGGTCTTGAGCGCGGTCTCGTTCACCAGCGCGATGTCCTTCACCGAGATGCGCAGCCGCGTGATGCAGGCATCCATGGACTCGATATTGCTGCGCCCGCCAAAGGCCAGGACGAGCTGCCGGGACATGCCCTCAGCGGCATCCGCCTGGGCAGCGACCAGGTTGACCTCCTCGTCTTCGCGGCCGGGGGTCTTGAGGTCGAAGCGCGTGATCGCGAAGCGGAAGATCAGGTAGTACATCACCGCATACACCGGCCCGATCACAAAGACCATCCAGGGTTTCTGGTGATCGCCCCAGAGCACGACCAGATCGATCAGACCGTGCGAAAAGGTAGTCCCCATGTGGACATCGAGGACGTTAAACATGAACTGCGCCGCACCGGCCAGGATCGCGTGGAGGACGAACAGAATCGGGGCGACGAACAGGAACGAGAATTCCACCGGCTCCGTGATGCCCGTGATAAAGGAGGTCAGGGCCGCGGAGATCATGATGCTCCCGACGAGCGCACGCCGCTCCGGCTTGGCACAGTGCCAGATCGCGATGGCCGCGGCGGGCAAACCCCACATCTTGAACAGGTACGCCCCACCGAGAATACCCGCTTCGGGATCGCCCTTGAGGAACCGAGAGAGATCACCCCGGACGACCTCGCCTTCCGGCGTAACGAACTCGCCGATCTCGAAGAAGAAGGGCACGTTCCAGATGTGGTGGAGGCCGAACGGAATGAGGAGCCGCTCGACAAAGCCATACACGGTGACGGCGAAGCGCTGGTTACCGTAGGCGGCCTGGTTGGAGAAGTCGCGAATGACGCCCTCGATCGGCGGCCAGATGACGGCCATCAGGCCCGCACACGCAATGGCCGCAAAAGCCGTCGCGATAGGCACGAAACGCTTGCCGGCGAAGAACCCGAGCCACGGTGGCAGCTGGATCCGGTAGTAGCGATTGAAGAGCGCCGCCGCCACGCCGCCGATCAGGATGCCCCCGAAGACACCCGTGTCCAGCGACTGGATGCCCATGATCGCCTTGGTCTCGACACCCATCGCCCCGGCGATCGTTCCGAGCGCACCGAGGAAGACGGCGTAGCCCACCGTTGCGGCGAGCGCCGCCACGCCATCATTGTTGGTCAGACCGAGGGCGACGCCGATGGCGAACAGGATGGGCAGGTTGGAGAAGATCGCTCCACCCGCCTGGTCCATGACGCTCTTCACGACCTCGGGGATGAAGGCAATCTCCTCCGAGGCCCCGACGCCGAGCAGAATGCCCGCCGCTGGCAGCACCGCCACCGGCAGCATGAGGGCCTTGCCGATCTTCTGGAGGAATCCGAAGGCTCGCTGGAA
>JBCCZC010000260.1:0-7978 GCA_039188505.1 Pseudomonadota bacterium
GCATCACTCATCGCGGCAACCCGCCAGCCATTGCCCCGCGACTCTCTTCGACGCCTCTTTCGAGGCATACCCCGTGCTACCCCGGAATCCCTCCATGCCCGTCCCTGCTCGCGTCTATTTCGGAGCGCGTAGGGTGCCAGCAGCGGGAACCGGTGATTGACGGAGTCGACCAGGAACCTCGCAGTTGCGGTCTACGAACGACCGGAGCGCTATGTCCTGGCCATACCCGGCGGATCGGGCGGGGAATCAGTCGGAGGCCTCCAGCTCGTCGGAATCCAAAGGTGCCAGAAGAGCGTTCAGCTTGCGGATGCGGTCGCCGACCTCGGTGCCGAAGCTGGCTTCGCGGTCCCGGACCTGGAGGAATTCGTTGGCGATATTGAGGGCGACCAGGACGGCGACCTTCTCGACGCCGACCATGCCGGAGCCGTCGCGGATCTGACGCATCTCGCTGTCCACGTAGTCAGCGGCGTCCTGCAGCTGGCGCTTCTCCTCGGGTTCGCAGGCGATGCGGTATTCGCGATCGAGGATCTTGACGGTGACGGCTTGCTTGTCACTCACGCGCCCTGCTCCAGGCTCTTGAGGCGGCTGATCATGGCTTCGACGCGGGAGCGGGCCTGCTCGTTCTTGGCGACCAGGTTGGCGCGTTCGGCAACGAGCTGTTCCTGGCTCACCAGCAGGCTCCGGTTTTCCTTCTCGAGCCGGTCACAGCGATCGAGCAGACGCGTGATGCGCTGCTCCAGCGCGTCGAGGGCTTCCTGCGCGTTGAACTCTCCGGCCATCCCCGCACCTCTCTTCAACCCGACTCGTGATTACTGCCGCATTATACGGATTTTTCAAGCTTTTCCATCTGCCCGCTGCCCGCCACGCCGTGAACTGCGCGGCCGGCGCCCCCGCAGCGCCCGGGGGCTGCTAGAATAGCGGCCCTGCGCTGAGCATCTGTCATGACCGAAGCCCCCAACTACACCACGCTCGAGCACGCGTTGCGTGACGACGACGCTGGCCTGCGACCGGCCGAATTGCACGGCCTACTGGTCGCCGCGCTCACGGCCGCTAATGACGTCGCGCCGGATGCGTGGCTCTCGGCGGCTTTCGGGGAAGCCATCGATCCCGGCGAGCTCGAGGATGGGCTACGCGATCAGCTCGGCGAGCTCTACGCCTGGACGCGCGGCACGCTCGACGACTCCGATCTCGAGTTCCGCCTGCTGCTGCCCGACGATGAGGACCCCCTGCCGGAGCGCGTGGAGGCCCTGGGCGAGTGGTGCACGGGTTACCTGGCGGGGCTCGGCACCGTGGGTGTCAGCGAGGATACGCCGCTCGAGGGCGAGGTTGGTGAGTTCGTCGCGGACCTTTCCCAGATGGCGCGCGCCGGCCTCGAAGCAGACGCGGATGCCGAGGAGGACGAAGTGGCCTTCTTCGAGCTGGTCGAATACGCGCGGGTCGGCGCCATGCTGGTCTTCGAGACCCTGCGCGGGCCGGCGGACGAGGACGCCATCCACTGATGCGACCAGAGGTCTACGCCAACCGGCGCCGCCAGGTCATGAGCATGGCGGGGCAGGACGCGATCGTGATTCTGCCCTCGGCGCCGCTGCGGATACGGAGTCGAGACACGGCCTATCCCTTCCGCCAGTCGAGCGATTTCTTCTATCTCACCGGCTATACCGAGCCCGAAGCCGTGCTCGTGCTGGTACCAGGGCGCGACCAGGGCGAAATTCTGCTGTTCTGCCGGGACCGCGACCCCGAGAAGGAGCGTTGGGACGGTCCACGCGCGGGCATCGACGGGGCCCGGGAGCAGTTCGGCATGGACGACGCGTTCCCGATCGACGACATCGACGAGATCCTGCCATCGCTTCTCGGTGACCGTACCCGGGTCTTCCATACGCTCGGGCAGGACCCCGACTTCGACCAGCGGCTGATCCAATGGGTCAACCAGGTTCGTTCGCATGTTCCCCGGAGCGGCACGAATCCGGGCGAATTCATCTCCCTGGACCATCATCTGCACGAGCTGCGGCTATTCAAGAATCGTGATGAGATTCAGGCTGTCGCAAGGTCGGCGAAGCTTGCTGCCACGGCCCACCTCCGGGCGATGCGCGCCTGCCGCCCGGGCATGATGGAGTATGAGCTCGCGGCGGAACTGCTCCACGAGTTTCACCGTGCGAACGCCCTTCCAGCCTATGAACCGATCGTGGGCAGCGGCGCGAACGCCTGCATCATGCATTACATCACCAACGCCGATCGGATCGGCTCGGACGATCTGGTGCTGATCGACGCGGGCGCCGAGCTCGAGGGCTACGCGTCCGACATCACCCGCACATTTCCCGCGAGCGGGCGTTTCACCGGCGAGCAGCGAGCGATCTACGAGATCGTTCTTGCGGCCCAGACGGCCGCCATCGAGATCATTCGGCCGGGGGCGGCGTGGGATGCTCCCCACGAGGCCGCGGCCCAGACGATCACCGAGGGTCTTTGCGACCTGGGGCTGCTGCATGGAGATCCGCATGAATGCTACGCAGAAGAGGATTACCGCGAGTTCTTCCCGCATAAGACCGGTCACTGGCTCGGCCTCGACGTCCATGACGTTGGCGACTATCGGGTGGACGGCCACTCCCGTGAGCTCGAGAAAGGCATGGTCTTCACCGTCGAGCCGGGCGTCTACATCCCGCCGGACGCCGACGTCGACGAGCGCTGGCGCGGCATCGGCGTCCGGATCGAGGACGACATCGCGGTGACCGCGGAGGGCTGCCGGAACCTGTCCAGCGACGTTCCTAGAACGGTCGACGATATCGAACGGTGGATGGCCGCATGAGCGGACGCCACGACGTCATCGTCACCGGCGGCGGCTTGGTCGGCGCATCGCTGGCCATCGGGCTCGCCCGCCGCGGTCTGACCACGGCACTCGTCGAGGCGCATCCCTACCGGGCTGCCGAACAGCCGAGCTACGACGATCGCACGCTGGCGCTCAATCATGCGTCCTGCAGGATCCTCGATGATCTCGGCATCTGGCCGGGACTGGGAGAGGGCGTGACACCGATACGCGAGGTGCGTGTAAGCGCTCGTGGCCGGCTGGGCACCGCCGTCATCGCCGCTGAGGACATGCAGGTCGACGCGCTCGGGCACGTGATCGAAGGGCGCCTGATCGGGCGGGCGGTCATCGACGCATTGCCGGCTGTCCCTGGACTGACGGTCTTCAACCCCGCCCGCGTCACGACCTTCCACGAGGATCGTGCCGGCGTGGTCGTGGACATCGACGGTGAGGACGGCGCAAGGACTCTCCACGCCAGCGTGCTGGCCGGTGCTGACGGCGCGGAATCGACGATTCGGCGCCAGCTCGGGCTCGCGTGCCGCCGCCGCGACTACGGCCAGTCGGCGATCATCGCCAATGTCACCCCCGAACGGGCTCACGCCGGTCGTGCCTTCGAGCGGTTCACCGATACCGGCCCCGTGGCTATGCTGCCGCACCAGGGTCAGCGTTGCGGCTCCGTCTGGGTGACTACCGACGAGCAGGCCGACGCTCTGATGGCGCTTGACGACGACGCCTACCAGGCGCAGCTCCAGGAGCGCTTCGGCTATCGCCTCGGCCGGCTCAAACGGATCGGCAGGCGCTCGCGCTACCCCCTCCGGCTCGTCCATGCGGCGCAGACGGTGTCCGGCCGGACCGTCGTTCTCGGCAACGCGGCGCATACGATTCATAACGTTGCAGCACAGGGCTTCAACCTCGGGCTGCGAGACGTCGCCACGCTCATCGATTGCCTGGTCGTGGCGCTGGACGAGGATCGCGATCCGGCAGATGCCCTCCTCGCCTACCAGGCCGCGCGGACACCGGATACCGACCGCATCGTCAGCTTCACCGACACTCTCATCGACGCCTTCGCGGTCGATCTGCCGCTGCTCGAGCATCTGCCGGCGCTCGGAATCATGCTCGTCGATCGGATTCCGGCCCTGAAGCGCGCCCTTGCCCGCCGGACGATGGGCTACGGCGGCTCGGGTCGGAGCGCCGCGTGAATCGCTGCGACGTCGCGATCGTCGGCGCCGGGCTAACGGGTCTCGCAGCCGCGATCGGCCTGGCCGAGCAGGGGCGCAAGGTGGTCGTCGTCGATCCCCGCCCACCGACCATGCCCGAGCCATCGGCTGCGATCAGCCTGCGGGTGTCAACCTTCAGTCCGGCATCCCGCAGCTTCCTCGAAGCCCTCGGCGCCTGGCGTCGAGTCCCGGTCACGCGCAGCTTCGGCTTCTCCCGCATGAGCGTCTGGGAGGACGATCCGGCGCGGGCGCTGTTCTTCGACGCCGGAGACGCCGGCCGCGACACCCTCGGGCACGTGGTAGAGAACGAGACGGCCCAGGCGGCGCTCTGGGATCGCGCCGCGGAGTGCTGCGACCTAGTGTCGGCAGCGGTCGACACGATCGAGCTGGAAGACCGCTCCGCCCGCCTTACGCTCGACGATGGTTCGAGGCTCAAGACCCAGGTCCTGGTCGGTGCGGACGGCGGTCGCTCCCGCGTGCGTGCGGCCGCGCATATCGAGGTCAAGGCGCACGACTACTTCCAGAGCGGCGTGGTCACGGTCGTCGACACCGAGCACCCCCACGGCGGTACGGCGCGGCAGCGCTTTCTCGACGGGTACCCGCTGGCCTTGCTGCCCCTCGGTGACCGTCAGGTATCGATCGTTTGGTCGCAACCGACATCCACGGCGCGACGATTGGTCGGCGTCGAGGCCGAAGACTTCACCGAGCGACTTCAGGCGGCCTCCCAGCATGTCCTGGGGATGCTGCGGGCTCCCGGTCAGCGTGCGGCCTTCCCGCTGCGGCGCCAGAGCGCGGTCCGCTACGCCCGCGGGTCGACTGTGCTGATCGGCGATGCTGCGCACCAGGTGCACCCCCTGGCCGGCCAGGGGGCCAACATCGGCCTCCTCGACGCCGCGGCGCTGATCGAGTGCCTCGAGGGGGCCAACGATCCGGTGCTGGCGCTTCGCCGCTACGAGCGGTGGCGGCGGAGTGACGCGGAGCTCATGTCCTTCGGCATCCACTGCATCGGCGCGGCGTATCGCTTGCCCGGACTGGCCGGCAGCGCGCGGCGACTCGGCACCGCTACGGTCAACGCGATCCCGGGTCTGACGGGCCTGTTCACGCGTCACGCATCGGGCCTCGGCGGACGGGTCCCGCGGCTCGCCCGGCCCAGGCGATAGGCCCGGGCACGCTCCCTGTGGTAATTTTCCGCGCCATCGAAGCCCGGTTTTCCTGCCCGTGAAGAAGAAATATTTCGGCACCGACGGTATCCGCGGCCGCGTGGGTCAGGAACCGATCACCGCGGACTTCGCGCTGCGCCTCGGCGCCGCTATCGGCCAGGTGCTCGGCAACGGCCGGGGCAACCTTGTCGTGATCGGCAAGGACACCCGCATTTCGGGCTACATGTTCGAGTCGGCGCTCGAGGCCGGCCTGTCTGCCGCCGGCGGTGGCCTATCTCACGCGAACCCTGCGCGCCGGCGCGGGCATCGTCATCAGCGCCTCGCACAATCCCTTCGAGGACAACGGTTTCAAGTTCTTCTCGGCATCGGGGCAGAAACTCCCCGATGACGTGGAGCTTGCGATCGAGGCCGCGCTGGAAGCGCCCCTAGCCACCGTCGCGCCCGATCATCTCGGCAAGGCCGAGCGCGTCGATGACGCCGCCGGACGCTATATCGAGTTCTGCAAGGCCACGGTGGGGCAACGGATCAGCCTCCACGGCCTGCATATCGTCGTCGACTGCGCGAACGGTGCCACCTACCAGGTCGGCCCGAGCGTCTTCCGGGAGCTCGGGGCCCGGGTGACGGCCATCGGCGTGAAGCCTGACGGCCTCAACATCAACCGGGACTGCGGCTCGACGTCGCTGCAGGCCCTGCGCCGCGCCGTCGTCGAGCACGACGCCGACCTCGGCGTCGCCTTCGACGGAGACGGCGACCGTACGCTGATGGTGGACGGCAACGGCGACCCGCTCGACGGCGACGAGCTGCTGTTCCTCATCGCCCGCTCGAAGCAGGAGCACGGCACGCTCCGCGGCGGCGCCGTCGGCACCCTGATGACCAACTTCGGCGTCGAGCAGGCCTTCGACGCGCTGGGCATCCCCTTCGCCCGCGCAGCCGTGGGTGACCGGTTCGTGATGCGGGTCATGAAGGAGCGCGGCTGGGAACTCGGCGGCGAAGGCTCCGGCCACATCATCTGCCTCGACAAGACCAGCACCGGCGACGGGATCGTCAGCGCGTTGGCAGTGCTCGAACACCTCGTCGAGCGGCAGCTGCCCCTGGCCGAGTTCCGCCAGGGCGTAGAGAAGTATCCCCAGATCATGATCAACGTGCCCGTCTCCGGCCGCGTCGACCTCGAGTCTTCGCCTGGACTCGGGGAAGCCGTTGCCCGAGCCGAGCAGGACCTGGCCGGGAACGGTCGGCTGGTCCTGCGTCCCTCGGGCACCGAGCCGGTGGTCCGGGTGACCGTGGAGGGCCGGGACGAACCCCAGGTCGAGCGCGTGGCACGCGCGCTCGCCGATGTCGTTAAGGAGGAATTTTCATGAGTGAGGAACAGGTACCCACACTCGACCTGGCGCAGTATGACAGCGACCGGGATGGCTTCGTCGCCGCCCTCGGCGAGGCCTATGAACGCTTCGGCTTCTGCGGCGTGCGCAACCACGGCGTGGCCGATGAGATCATCAGCGACGCCTACGACGCGTTCCATCGCTTCTTTGCGCTGCCCAACGAGGTCAAGGCCAGCTACAGCGTTTCCGGCGGCGGTGGCGCCCGCGGCTACACCGGCTTCGGCATTGAGACAGCCAAGGACAGTCAGCACCCGGATCTGAAGGAATTTTGGCAGGTCGGCCGCGAGCTCGCCGATGACCATCCGCACCGAGACCGGATGCCGCCGAACCGCTGGCCCGGTGAGGTCGCGGACTTCGAGGAACGCGGATATCGGCTCTACGAAGCGCTCGACGACCTGGGGCGCCGCATGCTGCGCGCCATGGCTCTCTACCTCGGCCAGGACGAGGTTTTCTTCGACGACAAGGTCAACGAGGGCAACTCGATCCTGCGGCCGATCCACTATCCGCCGATCGAGGACACCGGCACCCAGTCGGTACGTTCCGGCAGGCACGAGGACATCAACCTCATCACCCTGCTTATCGGCGCCGAGGGTCCCGGGCTGGAGATCCTGCGCCGCGATCGTACCTGGCTCCCGGTGACCACGATTCCGGGGGCGATCGTCTGCAACATCGGCGACATGATGCAGCGGCTGACGAATCACGTCTTCCCGTCGACAACCCATCGGGTGGTCAATCCCCCGGGGGCGCTGGCCACGCAATCCCGATATTCGATCCCGTTCTTCCTGCACCCGAATGCAGATTTCATGATCGAAACGTTGGGAACGTGCATCTCGGACGACAATCCGAACCGCTACCCGGAGCCGCTGGGGTCCCACGAGTACCTGCAGCAACGGCTGATCGAGATCGGGCTCCTGCCCGACGACGAATAGCCGCGCGACGCGCTCAGGGTCGCGACGGCCCCAGGAGGCGCCGCAAACCGCCGCCGAGGCGTCTGGCATAGGCAAGCGGACCCGCCGACCGGAATCGCCGCCGCATATAGTCCGGCGGTGGAAACGCCATTTCGAAGAGATAGCGGCCGCGCTCCCGCCAGCTCGGCAGCGCGGCGACCTGGGTCCAGAGACGCGCCGGCCCCTCGGACTGATAGAGCAGCAATCTCGTTGCTTCGCCCACCGCCGCTTCGTCCAGCGTCTGCCGGAATCGTGCAGACAGTTCGGTCCCGAATTCGCGCCGGGACATCAGCAGGGCTTCGAACACGAGCCCGGCGATGCCCAGGTGGCCGGCATCGTCGCACGCCCGCTGCTGCTGCCCCCGGGGTCAGCGCTCCCCACAGCAGGTGAGTGTCGAGCAGCCAGATCAGCCGGTTTCGTTCGTCCCCAGGCTGGACCGCCAGGTGCGCCGCCGCGTGCAGCAGCGCGTCCACCGGGC
>JBCCZC010000261.1:0-7945 GCA_039188505.1 Pseudomonadota bacterium
ACCAGCTCCGAAGCCACGGTGGGCACCGTATTGATGAGCGTTACCTGCGAGGACGCCAGCAGCTGCGGATCAGCGAGCGCATTTTCCACGAGGACCACCGTTCCGCCGATGCTGAGCGGCACGAAGAGCTCGAACACCGAGAGATCGAAGCAAACCGATGTCGACGCCAGGACCCGATCGAGTCGTTCGCGGCCGAACTCGGCGTCGGCCCAGTCGATCAGCGCTGCTGGGCTGCGATGTTCGATCGCCACGCCCTTCGGACGACCGGTCGACCCTGAGGTGTAGATGATGTAGGCCGTATCCTTCGGCGTGGCTTCAGGCGTCGGGTCGTCGTAGACGCCCGCTGCGAGCGTTGCGACATCAAGCACGGACACCCCGCCGGCCCCCAGACCCTGGCGCCGGATGGCCTCCGCTTCGCTCAGGACCACTGCCAGCATCGCGTCCTCGATGATGAAGCGGATCCGTTCCTCCGGATAGGTGGGATCGATGGGCACGTAGGCCGCGCCCGTTTTCAGGATGCCGAGGATCGAGGCCGGCAGCCTGGGGCCACGGGCGAGGCAGACGCCGACGCGACCTCCCGCGCCGATCCCGCGGTCCCGGAGGGCGGCAGCGAGCGCATTGGCCTGTGCATTCAGGTCTCCGTAGGTCACTTCCTCGTCGCGTGTCACGAGTGCGACCGCCGATGGCCGGCTCGCCGCCTGCGTCTCGAAGCGGGCATGCAGCAGCTGCGCGTCATCGCCAGCCCGGGTCGTGTCATTCCAGCGCTCGAGCCGCGCTTGCCCCGCCGAGCTGAGCAGCCGCAGCTCACCGATTGCCGTATCCGGTGCGTGTGCCACCGCCCGCAGCAGCACCTCGAAGGCGTCGGCCAGCCCCTCGATGCTGCCGCGTTCGAAGAGGTCGCTACGGTATTCGAAGCGTCCCGCAAGGCCGCCATCGACGGCGGCACCCATGGCCAGCGTGAGATCCACCCGGGTGCTGGTGACTGGCAGCGCCAGCGGCTCCCACTCAGCGGACCGTTCTTCAGCCTCGCTGGATTGAACGGCATCGCTCTGCCAGAGAAACATCACCTGGAAGAGCGGCGCGTGAGCCCAGCTACGCGGAATCTCGAGATGCTTGACCACCTGCTCGAAGGGCGCGTCCTGGTGGGCGAAGCCGTCCAGGACGGTTTCCCGCACTTGCTCCAGAAACGCTGCGAAGGTCTGCCCGGCCTGCGGACGGCTGCGGATCGCGAGCGTGTTCACGAACAGGCCGATGACGCCTTCCAGCGCTGTGCTGGGTCGATGGCCCACGGGGCAGCCGACGACGATGTCATCCGCTGCAGAGAAGCGGTGCAGGAGCGCATTGAAGGCCGCGAGCACGGTCATGAACAGGCTCGCACCGCGCTGCTCCGACAGCGCGGTGAGCCTGGAAGCCAGCGCGTTGTCGATCGCGAAGCGCAGCTCGCCGGCCGCAAAACCCTGCTCGGCGGGGCGCGGCAAGTCCGTCGGGAGGTCGAGCAGCGGGGGCGCGCCGTCGAGCTGGGCGCGCCAGTAGTCGAGGCTGGGGCCGAAATCGCGCTGGACCTCGGCATGCGCATGGTCGAGATAGGCGAGCTTCAGGGGCGGCAGCGTGGCAAGGCCTCCGCGCGCCAGCGCGGTGTAGTGCGCCAGCAGCTCGCCGAACAGGGTGCGAAGCGACCAGGCGTCGCAGGCGATGTGGTGGACCACCAGCATCACGACGTCGCCCGCGTCTCCACCGCGCAGCAGCGCAACGCGCATGAGCGGCGCGCTGGCGAGATCGAAGGGATCGCGCGCCCGCGCAGCAAGCGTCGAGAGCAGCGCGTCATCCGTCGGCACGCCCTCCGATGGTTCTACGACATCGATCACCGGTTGGATCGAGGGATGAACGACGACCTGCGGCTCACCATCGACCTCGGGATAGGCCGTCCGCAGCACGGCATGGCGCTCGAAGACGGCGGCGACGGCGGCGCGAAGGCGGTCTTCGTCCACGCCGGCCGCGAAGCGCACCACGCCCGGGATGTTGTACACCGGATTGTCCGGCTCGAGGCGTGCCAGCACCCACTGGCGGTACTGTGCTGCCGTCAGTACTGGCAGAGCGTCCTCCGGCCTGGGGAGAAGGTCGGGCTCGGCGGCGGCGCGGGTCGGCTCCGCGCGCTCCGCCTCCAGCACGGAGGCGAGCTCGCACAGGACCGGATTCTCGAAGATCTGACGCAGCGCCAGCGCAACACCCGTCTCCGCGGCGAGTCGCGCGACCATGCGGGCGGCCAGGAGCGAGTGGCCCCCGATGGCAAAGAAGCTGACCGTCGCATCGCGAACGGGCTTCTGCAGCAGCTCGGACCACAATTCCGCCAGCAGGCATTCGATGGGGCCGTCCGGCGCCCGCGCCGGGGCCGAGTCGCCGCCCCCCTGCGGCAGGACACTGCGGTCCAGTTTTCCGTTCGGAGTCAGGGGCAGGCGCGGCAGCGTGACGAACTCGGCGGGCACCATGTACGCCGGCAACCGCTCGGCAACGTGCGCGCGCAGCGCTGCTGCCGATAGGTCTGCCCGGGTTTCGCACCAGGCCTGGAGCCGCCCGCCTCCGGTGCCGTCGAGGATGACGGCCGCGGCCCCGACCTGCGGGTGCAGACTGAGGACACTCTCGATCTCCCCGAGTTCGATGCGATAACCGCGCAGCTTCACCTGTCGGTCGGCGCGGCCGTGGAACACGAAGGTGCCGTCCGTACGCCGACACGCAAGGTCGCCGGTGCGATAGCGGCGCGTCACCCGACCGTCCGCGTCCGTGCTTTCCACGAAGCGCTCGCGGGTCAGCGCATCCAGCCCGTGATAGCCCGGGCTGAGTCCTGCGCCGCTGATGGTCAGCTCTCCGAGAACACCCACCGGTGCTGCGCGCCCGTCCGCCTCGCAGACCTGCAGCGCCGTATTGGCGATGGGACCGCCGATGGGCACGATCCCGTCGGCCAGGCGCTCGTCGGTGAGCTCCAGCGCGCCCGCCCATATCGTCGCCTCGGTCGGACCGTACATGTTCCAGAGCTCACAGCCGGCGGCCTTCAGTGCCCGGGCCAGCGGCAGGTCGATCGCCTCGCCTCCGCACAGGCTCTTGAACCCGGACGGGGCGCGCCAGCCCGCCTCCAGCAGCAGGCGCCAGGTAGCAGGTGTTGCCTGCATGATCGTGATGCGCTCGGCCGCGATCAAGGCTGCCAGCGCAGCGCCGTCGGCCCCCGTCGCCTCATCGGCGATCACGACGCTGGCGCCGGCCGCCAGCGGTGCGAGGAGTTCCAGCGTCGCGATGTCGAAGGCGAGCGTCGTGACGGCAAGCAGTCGATCGCCCGGCGCAATCCCGGGGACACGGATGACGGAAGCCAGCAGGTTCACCAGGCTTCCGTGGGTCACGGGCACGCCCTTGGGGGCGCCCGTGCTCCCGCTCGTGTGGATGAGATAGGCCAACCCGTGCTCGTCCACGGTCGTCGCCGGCGGCGCCGCCTCGAGCGCCGTGGGCTTTCCCATCGCCTGATCGATGTCGATAGGCCTGCAGCCCGGTGCCGCGGCCGCCAGCGCAGCCGTGACGGCGGGCGGGCCCAGCAGGATCGAGGCACCCGCGTCGGCCAGCAGGTCTCCCAGGCGCGACGGCGGATGGGTCGGATCGAGCGGCACGTAATGACCGCCCAGCTTGAGGACGGCCAGGAGGCTGCACAGCATCGGCACTCCGCGGGGCATCGCCAGCGCCACGGCAGACCCTGCCCGGGCCCCCTCTCGGAGGAGATGACACGCCAGCTCGTTGGCGCTGGCGTCGAGTTCGCGATAGCTGAGGCGTTGCCCGCCCGCAACGACCGCCTCGGCATCGGGGGTTCGCCACGCCTGCGCCTCGAGGAAGGCGGACACCGTGGTCGCGGGCAGCGGCAGGGCGGTCACGTCGAGACGCTCGAGCGCTTCCCTGTCCTCGGCGCTCACGAGATCGAACTGTCCGATGCTCATCTCCGGCGACGCGCAGGCGGCGTGCAGGATCCGCTCCAGGTAGCCCGCGATCCGCTCGATGCTCGCCGCCTTGAACAGGTCCGTGCGGTATTCGATGAACCCGTGGAGGGCGTCGCCGTCGTCGACCAGATCGAGGCTGAGGTCGAAGCGCGAGCTCTCGTGATCGATCGGCAGCGCGGTCAGCTTGAGATCGGGGAGCTCGATGCTCTGCGCCGCGGTGTTGTGCAGCACGAACATCACCTGAAACAGGGCGTTGTGGCTGAGTTCCCGCTCCGGCTGCAGTGCCTCGACGACACGCTCGAAGGGGACGTCCTGATGCGCCAGGGCCGAAAGCGTGGTTCGCTGCGCTTCCTGGAGCACATGCTCGAACGGTTGGTCCCGGGACAGCCGGGCGCGCAGCACGAGGTTGTTGGCGAACAGTCCGATCAGATCCCGCAGCTCGTCGCGATTGCGATTCGTGGCAGTCGTACCGATACCGAAGTCCGCCTGGCCCGACAACCGGAAGAGAAGGACCTGGAGCGCGGCGAGCAGCACCGCGAACAGGCTGGCCCGTTGCGCTTTCGCCAGTGCGCGCAAGCGCGTGGACAGGCCGGCCGGCAGGACCAGGGCGTGGCGCGCGCCGCGGAAGCTCAGACGCGGCGGGCGTGCGAAATCGGTCGGCAGCGCCAGCAGCCCCGGCATCCCTCGCAGCGCCTCACGCCAGTGCTCGAGCTCCGCGTCGAGGCGGGGCTGTTCGCCGCGCTGCCACACGGCGTAGTCCAGATACTGGATGGGCAGCGGCGCGAGCTGTCCGGGCCCATCCTCCCGCCCGGCCCGATACAGCGAGGCGATCTCGCGCATCAGCACGCGCAGCGACCAGTAGTCCGCGATCGCGTGGTGGATACAGATGAGCAGCACGTACCGCTGCCGATTCATCCGCAGCAAGCGCATGCGCAGGAGCGGGCCACGCGCGAGATCGAAGGGCTCGGACGTCATGGCTGACAGCGCGACCGCGACGGGTTCCGCCGGATCCGACCCGGCCGCCTCATCGAACCGCTCCACGGGCAGATCGATGGGCGCTGCCGGGTCCACCACCTGCATGGGCGTCTGCCGGGCATCGACGACGAAGCGGGTACGCAGGATCTCGTGACGCTCCAGCACGGCTTCGAGGCTGCGGACCAGGCGCCCCGTGTCCAGCGGTCCTTCGAGGGCCACCGCCGCCGGGATGGCGTAGGCACCCTGCGCCGGCGCCAGCTGCTCGATGAACCACAGGCGCTGCTGGGCGAAGGACAGCGGGTAGCGATCCTCGGAGGTGGCGGGGGTCCGCGCGGTAGCCTGACGGTCGGCCAGCAGCCGCTTCAGCAGTGCACGCTTCTCCTCCGCACTGAGCCCGGCGAGCGCCTCGCCCGTCGGCAGCGACGTGTCCTGGGCAGCCATCGCTAGGTGTCGCTCGAGTCCGGCGGATCCGCGGCGTCATCGATCGGCGCTCGCGGCTCGTCCAGCAGCTGCGACAGCATCTGATCGACGTCGGCGTCGGACAGGCCGGCCGTGACGTCAGCCTCGATGCCCCCCTCCGCCGAACGCGACACGCGAGGGATCGCCGCCGGGGCCTCGACCGTCTCCGCTTCCGCCGCGCCCGCATCCACCGCACGGCCGTCGAGGAGCGCCGCCTGCGACGCCGGCGTCAACGCCGCGAACAGCTCTCCGATCGAGACGTCCGCCGCACCGAGCCTGCGCAGACCGGAAAGCAGCTGCATGGCCAGCAGGGAGTTGCCACCCAGCTGGAAGAAGTTGTCGTCCATGCCGACCTGCGGCAGGTTCAGCACCTGCTCCCAAAGCTCGACGATCCGCCGGTCCAGCGCCGTTTCCGGCGCCCGGTAGGCCGCACTGGCGCCCGCATCGGGCGCAGGCAAGCGACTGCGATCCACCTTGCCGTTCGCGGTGAGCGGCAGCTGTTCCAGGAGAACGAAGCGCGTCGGCACCAGGTAGGCCGGCAGTCGTGATCGAAGCTGGTTCTGCAGGCGCTCCTCGAACGAGACCTGATCCTCCGGCTCGAGAGCCATCCAGCGCTGCGACCAGCTGCCGTCGATCGCTCCACCGACGAGCGCGTGGAGCACGACCTGCTTCTCTTCCAGGGCCAAAGCCTCGTGGAGCTGGCCCATGCCGGGATCGCTGAGGGGACACAGCCCCAGCTCCCTCGCCGGCGCGTGCCCCATCAGGAGCTGCCCCATGTAGCCCGCCTCGAGCAGGCAGAAGTCGCGCGCGCGGTCGCCGTAGACGGGCTCGATAGCCGCAAGGTCGCCGACCAGGAAAAGGCTGAACGCACTCGCTTCGGCGGCGTCCGGGCTGGCGCTGAACAGCGCTGTCGCCGCTGGACTCAGGGTGCAGGACACGTCGACGAGGCGGTGCGCCAGCGGCTCGTAGCGATACCAGCCTGCCGGCAGACCGGCCACGCGATCGGCCTTGACGGAAAGGTACAGCGCGACCGGATAGAGACTGCCGGCCGACGGGTAGCGGTACTTGGGAGCGGGCGCCCCCGCTATGGCCTGCGCGCTCATGGTCCCGAGGAGATCGGCGAACTCTTCGAGGGCGATCGGTTCCGGCAGAAAACGGCGATGGCTCTGGCGCTCGAACGACAGCTCGGGGACTGCCGGCAGCGCGATGCCGGCGGTCTCCGAAGTCCCGGTCGCGGTACGTTGCGCCTTTAGCATCAGCTTCTCGAGGGGGCTCGCTGGGGAACGATCGTCGGCGCCGAGTTCGGGAACCACATAGGCCACGAGTTCGGGCGCTTCACCGTACGTGTTCACCACGGCCGCCCCGATGCCGTCCTGCTCGGTCAGCACGTGTTCGATCTCGACGAGCTCGATACGGTGACCGCGAATCTTCACCTGCTGGTCCTCTCGGCCGAGGAATTCGATACCGCCATCGGGCCTGAAGCGGCCCAGGTCACCCGTGCGGTACAGCACGGGATCCGCAGCGTTCGCCTTGCCGGGGAGCGGGTTCGGAATGAAACGCTCGGCGCTCAGACCCGGCCGTCGCCAGTAGCCCAGGGCTACGCCAGCGCCGCCGATATGGAGTTCTCCGGTGACCCAGGGCGGACACGGCTGCTGCGACTCGTCCAGCACATACCAGCTCTGACCGTCCATCGGCCGACCGTAAGGCACGCTTCGCCAGGAAGGATCCGACACCGCCAGGGGAAGCGTGAGCGGATGCGGCAAGGCATGGGAGATGGACCAGATCGACGCTTCCGTGGCCCCGCCGAGGCTCAGCAGCTTGACCTCGGGCAACAGGCGGCCCAGCTGCGGTGGCAGGGCCAGGGGAATCCAGTCGCCACTGAGCATCGCCAGGCGCAGGGGAAGCGCATCGGCGCTTGCCCCCGATTCCCTTGTGGCGTCCTGCTCCTCCAGTTCGCTCAGCAGCAGCTGCATGAGGGCCGGCACCGAGTTCCAGACGCTGATGCCGTGGCGTCGGATGCAATCGAGCCAGTGCGAGGGATACTGGCGCCGGGCAGCATCGGGCAGGACCAGCGCGGCACCGCTGGCGAGCGTTCCGAAGAGATCCCACACGGACAGATCGAAGCTCAGCGAAGACAGGCCGAATACGCGGTCCTGCGATCGCAGGTCGATGCGCTTCTCGAGGTCCGCGATGGTGTTGAGCGCGCCGCGATGGTCGATCATCACGCCTTTGGGCTTGCCGGTGGAGCCCGACGTGTAGATCAGGTACGCGAGGTCCTGACTGCGCTGTACCGCGGGCGGCGCGGCGGTGCCGACCGTCGGGTCCTCCTTCGCGGGAACAACAACCCGCACCGTATCGTCCGGCCATGCGTCGGGCGCCGCGTCGCGGTCGTCGATGATGAGCACGGCTCGCGTATCTTCCAGCAGTTCGAGGCGGCGTGCCCGGGGAAGCTCGGGGTCGATCGGCACGTAGGCGGCGCCGGACGTGAGCACGGCGAGCGCGGCCACCACCTGGCGCCATCTCCCTCGCAAAGGGCTGGC
>JBCCZC010000262.1:0-7936 GCA_039188505.1 Pseudomonadota bacterium
CGGTAAAGCGCGGTCAGCGTCGGATAGAACCCATCGAAGAAGACCCGCATGGGCACATCGACCCGGGCGTTGCCGCCCTCCCCGCGCACGTCCAACGAATGGGCATCCATGCCGAGGTGGCCGAACTTCTCGAAGATCGTGACCTCATGGTCCTGGCTCAGCCGCCAGGCGGCGCTGAGCCCCGCGATACCACTGCCGATGATCGCGATTCTCATGCGCGGCCCCCGAGCAGCAGGGCGGCGAGCCAGGCGCCCAGGAGCCACGCCTGACTCGCGGATGTCCAGTTGACGAAGCGCTTGCAGGCCGACCACGCCGCAGCATCGGCCTTCCGGAGCGTGCCGGAGATGACAACCAGAGCGAGCAGTAGCGCGGCTGGAATCACGATGATGGCCAGCGATCGCGGCGCGAGCGGCGGACTCGTGGGAACGATCGTGATGTAAGCCAGGGCCAGAACCAGGAGCGCCGTGAGCCGAGCCGTCGGCTCACCGTGACGGACCGGGAAGGTGCGCTTGCCACCTTGCCGATCGGAGGGATAGTCGGGGAGCGCGGTGATGATGTTGCCGGCGTGGAAGATCAGATACAGCGGTATGAGTGCGGCCCACGGAAACCCCTCGATGGCGCCGTGCTGCAGATAGAAGCCGATGACGGGAAGCAGTACGCCACAGCCCAGGCCCTGCGGGATCTCGCCGTGCCCCCGGTAGGAAAGCTGCAGCGGAGGGGAGTTGTAGACCCAGCACAGGATCACGGCCAGCAGCAACCAGACCGGCATCAGGGGGCGATCGGCCAGGACGCCGAGGTAGACGGTGAGAGCCACCATGACCGCAAGCATCACCCTCGCCCCGGCGCGAAGGTCGCTCCCCCGAAGCTTGCCCTCGGGCAGCACGCGCGACCCACCGGAGAGCCAGTAGCGCTCATTGGTCCGATCGATCGCGTCGTCAGCGTAGTCGTTCAGGTAGAGGAGATAGACCTGGTAGAGCACGCCGAACAGGTGCGCGTAGATGAAAAGCGTCCACTGGAACTGTCCATGCACCCGGAAGGCGAAGGCCTGCCCGAGCACCAGCGGGACGAAGATCATGGGATGCGCCAGGGGACGGGCCGCCTGCAGCCACGGCTGGAATCGAGCGAAGCCACGGGGCTGATCCGGGTATGAGCTGACACCCATTGCTGCAGACTGACCATCGTTCGCCGGTGAGCCCGGGATCGTAGCGGATGTCTCCACGCGCGGGTATATCGAAGGCGAGCTTCGACACCAGGTCACGGCGCCGCTGCGTGGCGTCGCCCAGCAATGAGCCGGTAACCGGATTGCCCCACACTCAGGGCGCAGAGCGCGATGGCGAAGAACATGAGCATGCGAGCCGCGCCAGCGACCTCCGGCGTGGCCGCCTGACCGCTCGCGATCCCATGGGCGGCCCAGGCCACGACGAGCACGAACGGTACGTTTCTCACGCCTAGCGCCACCCATGCCGCGACGAGTGCAGCGGCCGCAAGCTTGAGCTGGGTCCAGGTCACAGCGGTCATCCCGAGGTCGTTCCAGCCCCAGGCAGTCTGGAGGGCACTGAAGTTGGCGATGGTCGCCAAGGTGATCCAGCCGCCATAGATCGAAAACGGCAGCACGACGAAAACCCGGGCGCCAGGCGTCTTCGCATCGGGAGCCTCGAACTGCCGCAGGATGGCCAGCAGGGCGAAGAGCAGGACCAGCATCAACGCCAGCGACAGCGCGATCTGCTCCCAGTGCCAGGCGACGATCCAGAGCGCGTTGGCCACGCAGCTCAGGAGAAACCAAGGAGTGATCCGCCGCAGGAGGCCGCTCGTTCGCTGCCGTGGCAGGAACTGATAGACGATGAACGCCAGCAGCGCGAGGTAAATGATTCCCCAGATCCCGAAGGTGAAGCCGGCTGGCGTGAACAGCGATCGATAGCTCGCCGAAACCTGGCCCGTCGTCTGGCCGTTGAGCGGTAGCGCGTTGGCGAGCGCGTTCATGACGATAACGAGGGTGAAAGCCACGGCGTTGCCCAGCGCGGCTCGTAGCGGATGGTGGTTCATCGAAAGTCCATGCACACGGGATGGCGCGAGTCTAGCCCGCAAAGAGGTATAGCAGCCGTGGAGGCTGCCGAGGTTAGGATCGAACGGTCAGTCGGACCTGAGGAAAAGCCTGTGATGACACCCGTGCTCGGAATCGTCGCAACCGCCGTCGCCCTGCTCGCTGGCCCGAGCTTGTCGGCGGGCCTGAATCAACTGCTCATCGAAGGCCCGGAGCTCCACGCGTCACCGGAGACTCGATCACTTACGGAGTCGCCCCCTCGCCACGTTCCCGCAGGCCTCATCCAGTGGAATCCGCAGCTCTCGGCGGACGCCGCATTCATCCGGGCGATCGCCGCCAGCGGGTCCCAGGGCCAGCTGGGGCCGGAAGGGATCGCCGCTGCCCTGTACGCGATCTATGCGGTCGAGAAGGAACTGGGGTTCTACGGGCTGGAGGCCTCGAGCCTGGCCGACGCGGACCGCCTGGAGACCGCGCTACGCGGGATCTGGGCGCACAACGCAAGCCTCGATCGCGCACAGGTGCACCGGGCCGGCAAGGCTCTCGTCGTGGTCTGGACCGATGGTGTTCCACCGGAGGTCTGGCGGGCCGTCAACGTTGGCGTCTCGGAACGATTGCGAGGCCAGCACCTGTCGGCGGGCCACTAGTCGAACAGGATCTGGGGGGCGTCCAGGACTGGGCCCATCATCGAGAACACCTGCGGTTTCTTGACGGTCGCTTGGCGTGGAACTGCTAGGCTCAGGTTTGTTGATTCTTCAGGGGCCATCTCATGAACCGCACCGCGCTAATCGCCTCACTCCTTCTGCTCTCCGCCCATGCGGGCACAGCGTTCGGCGATGGGCTGATCGCACAAGCCAAAGGCGGGGGACCAACCTGCGATGAGGCGGACTCGGTCGGCGGCGGTGCCGCCGGTGTCTCTCCGGGCCCCGTGGGTCCGCCGAACAGTCTGGGTTGGGACGTGGGCGGCGGCCAATGCAACGGCGACTTCACGGTCGCCTTCGACGCCGCCTTCCCGGGAGGCGCGCTGGAGATCGGGCTGAGGGCCGAGGAGCGGCGCCGCGGCCAGGTTTCCCGCGAAGGTGACGGCGACTACACCGTCCAGACCGGACCGGATACCACGGCACCGATCGCCACGGACCGGGCGTGGTGGAACTTCAATATCTCCATTGCCCGAGATGGAACGCTTGCGGACCTCGACGCCCTCACCCTCGAGATCCGGACCGACGTCGGCCCCAACGAACCCTCGGCGCCGAGCTTCGACCTCCTGGCCATTCGCGGCCTCGTCGACGCGCGCAACAGCCCACCGAACGCGACGGTCAGCTTTTCCGATCTGCTCCAGCTTTCGCAGAACCCCGAGTTCGGCTGGTTTGACCCCGCTGCGGACGCCGACGCCAACCCGAACGGCAACTTCGATTACGACGCCCCCGGCGCCTGGCGCTTCCGGGTGACAGCGATCGAAGGCACGTCGATGCTGGTGGCCGAGATCTGTATCCGCACGCCCGGTGAGGACTGTGACGAGTCGGTTTTCACCAACATCGGCGTGAGTCTGCCGGAGGTGATCGGAGAGGCCGAAGGCGTTTCGAACCAGGAGATCGTTGTCGCACGCGACAACAACACGGCGGATGTCACTGTCCTGATCACCGAGGTGGGCGGCACCGCCGTCCCCGGCGAGGACTTCGTGAGCGTCGACGGCACGACCGTGTCCTTCGCCGCCGGAGGCGATTTCGTGAAGCGGATCGACTTCGCGACCATCAACGATGACATCATCGAGGCGGACGAGGATTTCACCTTCGCCTTCTCGACCACGGCTTCAGACGTCACCTTCACGCGCGCGAGCCAGGTCGTCACGATCGTCGACGACGACATGTTGCCACCGCCCCCGATGCCGGACCTCGCCCAGGTCATCGTGCGCAGGAGCGACACCTCGCGCTGGCGCCTCTACCTGTTTGACGGCTTCACGCCTATCGAGGACGGCAATCGCGCGTTCACCCAGGATCCGGCATGGACCACCCGTGCGGTCACAGACCTCAACGAGGATGGCGTCCGGGATCTCCTGCTGCGAAACGACTCGACGGGCGAATGGCAGGTCTACTATCTCGACGGTCCCACTGGCGAGATCCTCGACCGGCAGGACATCGCGCTGAGCCTGGACCTCGCCGACGTGTTCCAGGCCGCCGGCGACATGAACGGCGATGGTCTGGGTGACGTGCTGACCCGGCATGCCGTCACCGGTGACTGGACCGCCTGGTACCTGCTGGAGGATGGCGCATTGGCGCTCAGCCAACCGCTGGCGATCGTCGCGCCGGCAACGGCGCAGACGCGTGGCCTCGGCGACCTGGACGGCGACGGTGGGGACGAGCTGCTGCTGCGCGACTCGGTGGACAATAGCTGGACGAGCGTGGACTTCGCCGCCGGCTCCGGTGACGTCGTTGGCAGCCAGTCGCTCGTCATGACGCCGCAGACCGCCTGGCGCTTTGAGGGTATCGGCGATCTCGACGGTGATGGCTTTGAAGAAGTGCTGCTGCGCCGTACGGACAACGGCAGGTGGCGGAGCTACGACTTCGACGGAACCGGCGCGGCGATCGATAGCGCCCGGATCCGGATGACGCCGCGCGAGGTCTGGACGCTGCAGCAGCTCGGAGACTTCGACCGCGACGGCCGCACCGATGCGTTGCTGCGTCGAAGCGATAACGTTCGCTGGTTCCTCTACCGCCTCGACGGCCGAGCAATCCTGGATTCAGGACGCATGCAGCTGACCCCGAACCTGCTCTGGGAAACCCAATAGGTTCCTCGAGCCCCACGTCACCCGCTGCGCTGTTCGGCGCGGTGGGTGCGCCTGGGCCTCACCCATCCAGCGCCAGCGCCCGCAGGCGCTCGTGGAATCGTGACCACATCGCGTCCGTGGCCTCGACGAACTCGGCAGACTCACGCCGGGCGCGCAGCGGATTTTCACCGGTGCCGCGCCACTCGTGACGCCAGCTCATCGTCAGGTCGACGACGGTGGCTCCCCCACCCTCGTTCAGTGTGAGAACCGCAACGCCCGTGCTCTCCTCGCCCGCCATTGTCGCGGGCAGGTTGGCCAGCACCAGGAGCTGGTTGGTGATCAGCCCGACGACCTGGAGCAGATGATCCTGCCCTGCATAGAGGCGCCTTACCTCACCGACCGTGCCGGGTTCGCCCGCCACGAGCTCGAGATCAAAGTCGAACATCCACGCGCCCAGGTCCATGACGTGCGGCCAGACGACCTCGACATCCGCCGGAATCTCGATCCGGTAGTGGAGGACGCGATGATAGGCTTCAGCGTCATGCTCCTGCGTGCTGACCTGGGACGCCGCGATCAGCGCGATGGCGATTAACCACATGGCCGGTCCTCCTTGTATCGGTGATCAGCACGGGCGAATCCGTCGGGGACGTGTCGCCAGCGTCCGACGAATTCCGGCGTCGGCCCTGACAGTCGAACGCAAGAGCTAGACTCGCTTCGCGACTTCGACACGGATGAACTCGGGCAGATAGCCGGGGGTGCAGTTCCGGGGGACCGGATCGTCCCGATACAGCCCCAGCCGTTCGCCGAGGGCAATGCAGCGTTCCCGGTAACCGGGCTCGTGCACGCCGATCCAGCCGGCGCAGAAGTTCATGGCCCACTGGACCTCCGGGGCCTCGCCCGCCATGTTTGCTTCGAGGGCGTTGAGCAGTGCCGCGCTGTTGTCCTCTGGGGGCGCCTTGCCCGTCCAGCGCAGCCGGGCTTCGTGATACCAGTAGAGTCGGCGCACCGTTGGAGAAGGCGCGTCCGCCCAGCTCGCGAGCAGCTCGCGCGTCTTCCGATCCTTGGTCAGCTGGTTGGCGAGGAGCCACTCGGAGAGCCGGTCGCGCTCCGCGTCGTCATGGTCCGACAGGTCGGCGACGAGATCGTCGATGACCGTCTGGGTCAGCTGCTTCTTGTCGAAAATGAGGGTTGCCAGCATCCGCGGGCCGTAGGCGCCCGTTCCCCAGAGCTCCAGCGCCAGATCGTGATCTCTCTTGATCTCCTTCGCGATCTTCTTGAGCTCCCCCATGCGGAAGTCCTCACGGTCGATTGCCGCAACGATCTCCCTGGCCTTCACCGACAGTCCCATCGCTCACGCTCCCCTTCTGCGAATCGCTAGCGCCCATGGTAACTCGCGTTTCGCGTCCATCGCTCCGGGCTGCTGCGCTGCGGACAGGCGCTATACTCCGGGCCTCTCTCCAACCTGGTCCAACCATGCCCACCCTCGGTCAGTCCATCTCGCAGTTCGTCGAAAACGCCGGCAAGCGTATCCCCGATCCGGTCATCATCTTCATGGGCTTCTACCCCGCGGCCTACCTGCTGACGATGCTGATGTCGGGCTACACGTTCGAGACCGTCGGTGCCGGCGGCGATCCGGTGCAGCATCAGATCCTCGGCATGCACCAGGCCGAGCACATGAGATGGATCTTCGACAACGCCCTGGTCGCCAACTGGCTGGCCTTCGGTAACGGCGTGCTGGGCGTGATCCTCGTCGTCATGCTCGCGGTCGGCATCGCCGAGCATTCGGGCCTCTTCGGCGCGCTGATCAAGCGTGCCGGCGCGCACATTCCCCAGAGCCTGCTGCCCCTGCTACTGGTGCTAATCGGCATCCTGAGCTCCGTTGCCACCGACGCGGGCTACCTGGTGCTCATTCCCCTGGCGGGCCTGCTCTATGCCGGACTCGGCCGCAATCCGTTGATCGGCATGGCCGCCGCCTTCGCCGGCGTCTCGGCCGGCTTCAGCGCCAACGTCATTCCGGGCCCGGTCGATGCCATCATCGGGCTGAACGCGAAGATCTTCGCGGAATCCCAGGGGGTGCCCTTCACCAACGCCGCGGGCGCCGCGCTGAACCCGGTGACGATGCACTGGTATTTCATCGTGACGTCCACGATCGTGCTCAGCCTCACCGGCTTCTGGGTCACCCGAAAGTTCGCCGAGCCCCGGCTCGAGGGTGGGGAATTCGTGGTCCCCGAGGACATCAACCCCGGCGAATTTCAGCTCTCCGAAGACGAGGGCCGCGGCCTCCGTGCCAGCGCGCTGGGAACGCTCGTTGCCCTGCTGATAATCGTCGGGCTGGCGATGGGCCCGCTGGCCGCCTTCACGAACGACTCGGGCGCCGTCGTTCGGCCCTGGATGAACAACATCATCCTGCTGATCTCCCTGTTCTTCGCAGTGACCGGTATCTTCTTCGGCGTCGCGGCCGGCCGCTTCAAGAAGCTCTGGGATATCGTCCAGGCGATGGTGGCCCAGATGAACACCATGGGCTACATCCTGGTGCTCACCTTCTTCACCTACAACTTCCTCGGCCTGCTCAGCTACAGCGGCCTCGGGACCTGGATCACCTTCCTCGGCGCGGAGTTCCTGCAGCTGCTCGGCCTGCAGAAGTTCCCCGTCCTGCTCCTGATCGGTTTCGTCCTGACCACCGCGGTGATCAATATCTTCATCGGCGGCCTGACGTCCAAGTGGATGCTCCTTGGTCCGATCTTCGTGCCGATGCTCTTCTTTGTGAATCCGGCGATGACCCCGGATTTCGTCGCCGCCGCGTTCCGCGTTGCAGACTCGTCGACCAACATCATCACGCCGATGATGGCCTACGCCGGCGTCATCCTGGCCTTCATGCGCAAGTTCAGGCCGGACATGGGCTTCGGCGACATGCTGCTGATCATGCTGCCCTACTCGATCGCCTTCCTGCTCGTCTGGACCACCCTCCTGGTCGGCTTTTTCACGCTGGGGATTCCGCTCGGGCTCTGACCGGCGACCATGCGACCTGGAGACATGGAAACGGCGAAATCAGCCATTCCTGTGCATCATTGCGGCAGCTACGATACGAGCTCGATAACGTTGGCCTGAACCGGCTTCGCTGCGGCGGCCCGGCC
>JBCCZC010000263.1:0-7890 GCA_039188505.1 Pseudomonadota bacterium
TCGAAGGTGGGCGGCGCCTCGGGGGCGCCGGCGCAGGCGACGAGCAGAAGGGCGAGGGCTCCGGTGACGATCGATCGCATGGGCTGATCCATTGCTGGGGACTCGCGCTACTTTGCCACAGCGCGAGCCTGATGCGGATGCCGATCGTAGCGCGTCGGGGCGATCGAGCGCCCCGTAAATCCGACGGGCGCCCTGCTTTAAGGCAAGGTGTCTCGCGTCGCCCCTTCCCATTGCTCGGAGACCTTCTCCTCGTCGATCAGGGTGCGCTGGGCGATACGACCATCCCGGATCCACTGCCAGACGCGCTGGCGATAGCGGCCGCAGTCGCTGAGCTGAATCATCTCGTAGAGCACGAGCCCCGGCTCGCCCTTCCGCTCCCAGAAGAGCATCACCGAGCGATTGAAGCTGTCGAGCCCCACCTCGGCGGCCCAGCCGGTGATGAGCTCATTGTCGAACCAGACGCGGCCATCGCGGTACTCGGCCGGAAATTCCCGGTCCTCGGTCTCGCCGTTTTCCCAGGTGTAGTGGTTGGTCTGGTGATATGGCCACTCGCCGCCATCGGGAAAGCGGCAGATCAGGCGCGAACGGTGCTCGTCGATCTTGTTGCCGTCGCGATCGAAATAGCGATACCAGCCGTCCCAGACGCCTTCGTGGCGGGCGAGGAGGGGCATGGCTTCCCGGATTGCACTCATCGATATTTTCTCCTGGCGGGCTGCAGCCGCAGGAGGCTAAGGAAGCAGGCGTGAATGCGCCGCCTCGGGCCTTGCGCGACCGGAGCTTGGGTGCTAAAAAGACATAAAGATATATCAAAAGGTGTAATCCATCCATGGCGTCTGTTGGGGGACCGGCGCACACCCCCTCCCGACGGCGCTGACGAACCCATGCCAAGCCGCCACCTGCCATCACGTAGACGCTTTCTCGGCGCCGTAGCCCTCGCCTGCGGCGCGACCCTCGCCGGACCGATGCGTGCGGCCGAGCGCAGCCAGGTCGTCGTCGTCGGCGCGGGACTTGCTGGCCTGCGAACCGCGATGCTTCTCGAGAGCTACGGCTTCCACGTGCGCGTGCTCGAAGCGGCGGACCGCGTGGGCGGACGGATGTACACGCTGGAAGATGTCCCGGGCCGCCCCGAGGCGGGCGGTCTCGAGGTCGGGAAATCCTATGGCCGGCTCCGTTCCATCGGCGCCGCCGTCGGTGTCGGCTTCACGCCGCCGCCGCCGCGCAGCTCGGGCTGGACCATTGCCGGCGAGGATCTGCTCCTCGACGCCGCCGGCTGGGCCGAGGCCCCGGGCAATCCGCTGACCGAGGCCGAGCGCGCCATCACGCCGCCCGCCCTCCTGTTCCATTACCTGCGCGGCGCTCCCGAACTGAAGGACTGGCCCGGCGCGGCCGCCTTCGAGGATCTGAGCGTTGGCGCCTGGCTCGAGCGGCGTGGCGCCAGCGCAGCGGCCGTCGGCCTCATCGACCGGAACTACAACGGCATCGATGTCGCCAGCGCGTCGACCGGCTTCCTGCTGCACGCCATGGCGGTGCGGATGGGCTCGCCGCCGGGCTCCGACCGCATCGTCGGGGGCAGCCAGCGATTGCCCGAGGCGATGGCTGACACGCTCGCGGCCACTCCGGAACTGAACCGCAAGGTCGTGGCCGTGACCGAGGCGGGCAACGGCGTCGAGCTTCGCTGTGAGGACGGAACTCGGATCGTCTGCGACCAGGTCGTTCTGGCGACGCCCCTGCCGGCATTGAGGCGGGTCGCGATCGAAGCGCCCCTGCCGGCCCCGATCCGCGGCGCGATCGATGCGCTGCCCTACACCCCGATTACCCAGGTGCACTTCGGCCTCGAGCGAGCCTTCTGGGAAGACGATGGGCTTCCCCCGAACCTCTGGTGCGATGATCCCCTCGGCCGGGTCTTCGCCAATACCGATGCGGAGGGCAACGTGATCAGCCTGACCGCATGGATCAACGGCCCGGCGTCCCTGGCGCTACCCGCCGACGACATCGCCCGCTGGGCAACCGACCGGCTCGCCGCGCTGCGGCCAGCCTCCAGGGGAGCGGTGAAGGCCCTGCAGGTCGTTGATTGGACCCGCGATGCGTCGACCGGCGGCGCCTACTCGACGATGGCTGTCGGCCAGCCCGCGCGGTTCATGGGTCTGCTCACCACCGGCACCGACCGGATCCGCTTCGCCGGCGAACACTGTTTCTTCGATGCACCCGGCATGGAGTCGGCCGTGGCGTCCGGCGAGATTGCGGCGCTGGGTGTCCTCAAGGCTTTGGATGGGAGTGCTGCCGCATGAGCGCGTACCTGATTGTCCAGGCGACGGTCACGGATCCGGCGAAATTCGGCCCCTACGCGCAAGGTACCGCGGCGCTGGTGGCCAAGCTGGGGGGCGAGTACATCGTTCTCGGCGACCAGCCCGAGGTGCTCGAGGGCGACTGGCCGGGCGGTCTCACCGTCATTTCGCGGTGGCCCAGCAGGGAAGCGGCGAAGGCCTTCTACGAATCGCCGGAGTACACCGAGCTGCGCCAGCTCCGCACGGACTGCTGCGTCGCTCACATCGCCCTGGCTCGCGGCGTGGACGAGATGCCTGAATGACGGCCTACCGCGCCATGGCCCTGCAGCTCGCGTGCGACGCCGTCAACGGCTGCCGCGATCGTGAGGCCGCGCGAGCGCTGATGCGCGAGAGCATCGATCGGATCGGTCGCCAGCTCGCGGCGAGCAAGCGTTTCGTCGGGCCGGACCTTCGCCTCGTCGTGCTGCCGGAGTACTTCCTGACCGGTTTTCCGATGGGCGAGACGCCGCAGCAGTGGCACTACAAGGCCTGCCTGACCCTCGACGACCCGCTCTATGGCGAACTCGGCGCCATCGCCACGGCCAACGACGTCTACCTGTCCGGCAACGCTTATGAGATCGACCCCGCATTCCCGGATCTCTACTTCCAGACCTCGTTCATCATCGAGCCCGGCGGAGAGGTCGCGCTGCGCTACCGCCGACTGGTATCGATGTTCGCGCCGACGCCGCACGACGTCTGGGATCGTTACCTCGAGGTCCACGGCTTCGACGCGGTGTTCCCGGTGCTCGACTGCGAGCTCGGCCGCCTCGCCTGCGTGGCCTCCGAGGAGATCCTCTACCCGGAGATCAGCCGGGCCTTTGCCCTGCGTGGCGCGGAAGTTCTGCTCCACTCCTCGAGCGAGGTGGGCAGCCCGGCCGATACGGTGAAGGGCATCGCGCGGCGGGCGCGAGCGGTCGAGAACCAGTGCTATTTGGTCTCGGCCAACAGCGCGGGGATCCGACGCATCGCGATCCCGGAGTGCTCCACCGACGGGCACTCGCAGATCCTGGACCACCAGGGCCGAATCCTCGCCGAGGCGGATACCGGTGAATCGATGGTGACCGTCGAAGAGCTGGACATCACCGCGCTGAGGCGCGCGCGAACGCGTCCCGGCATGGGCAACCTCCTGTCACGGCAGCGGCTCGAACTGTTCGCACCGATCTACGGCGGCGCGCCGATCCACGCCGCCAACTCCCTCCTCGACGGCGACGGCAACATCATCGCGCCGGAGCGCTCGCACTTCGCCGAGCAACAGCGGCAGGCCCTCGTTCGCCTGGCCGAGCGCTGGCAGGAGGCACGACCGTGACCGCCTATGCCGTTCGCAATCCGCGCTCCGGCGAGGTCGACTGGCACTTCGACGCGCCCGACCGCACGACCCTGAAGGCCCGCATCGCCGGGCTGAGGACCGCGGAACCGGGCTGGGCCGAGCGCGGTGTCACGGGCCGCGTCGACGCACTCCGATCCTTTGCGGCCGCCCTGCAGGCGCGGCGTGATCGGATCGTCGCAGCGCTCACGATCGACACGGGCCGCGCCAGCGAATCGGCGCTGGAGTTCGACTCGACCCTCGGCGCCATCGAGCGCTGGTGCAACCTCGCGCCGCAGCTGCTGGAGCCGGCGCCGGAGCGCGCCGCGGCCATGCCTTCGATTCATCTCGGCCAGCGCCTCCACGCCTACCCGGTCGTCGGCGTGATCAGCCCCTGGAACTTTCCGCTGCTGCTGGCGTTCGTCGACGCGATTCCCGCGCTGCTGGCCGGCTGCACGGTTGCCCTCAAGCCCAGCGAGGTAACGCCGCGCTGGACCGAGCCCGCGCGCGAAGCGCTGGCTGCTTCGGACCTGGCCGCGGTGCTTGCCATCAGTCCCGGCGGCGCCGAGACCGGCATCGGACTCGTGGAGACCGTCGACGCGGTCTGCTTCACCGGCAGCACGCACACGGGCCGGAGTGTCGCCGTCGCCGCGGCCCAGCGGCTCATTCCCGCCTTTCTCGAACTCGGCGGGAAGGACGCGGCCATCGTGACGGAGGACATCGACATCGAGCGGACGGCCGATGCCCTCGTCTGGGGCAGCATGGTCAACGCGGGACAATCGTGCCTGTCGCTCGAGCGCGCCTATCTGTTCGATGCCGTTGCAGACGAGCTCGAAGCGGCGCTGGCGGAACGCGCCGAGGCGCTGCAGTTGAACGTCGAAGATCCGACGCTGGGTCAGATCGGCCCGGTGATCCGCGCCGAACAGGCGGACCTGATTCAGACCCATTTCGACGATGCGCGGGCGCGCGGTGCGCGCTTTCTCTGTGGCGGCAGGATCGAGGAGCACGGCGGCCTGTGGTGCCAGCCCACCATCGTCGCCGACACGACGCCCGAGATGCTCATCGTCCGCGAGGAGACCTTCGCCCCGATTCTGGCGCTCGCGCGGGTCAGCGACGACGAGGCCGCGGTTGCCGCGGCCAATGACACGGCCTACGGACTTTCGGGTGCGGTCTTCTGCCGCGACCGGACGCGGGCCCACGCGCTGGCCGAGCGCCTCCGCTGCGGCGGCGTCTCGGTCAACGACGCGGCGCTCACCGCGCTCGTCCACGAGGGCGAGAAGGAGGCCTTCGGGGACTCCGGCCTCGGCGGTTCGCGCATGGGACCGGCGGCGCTCCGACGGTTCACGCGCCGCCAGCTGTTTCTCGAATGCATCGACGAGCGCCGGGCGCCCTGGTGGTTCCGAACCGCGGAGGCGCCGGCGACCGTAGACTGAGCAAATGTGCCGCGGGCGGGGAGCCCGCGGGTGGGGATTTCGATCGGGGAATAAGGGCACGACAGAAGTGCCCAAAACGTTGGGAGAAGGAGGATTCACCGCATGAACCGCAAGCCAATCCATCTGGGGCAGGCCATTCGCCTCGCCCTGCTCTGCGTGCCGCTGACTGCCGGCACCGCGATCGCCCAGGACGGTGGGATGATCGAGGAAGTGACCGTGACCGCCCGGAAGACGACGGAAAGTCTGCAGACCGTTCCGGTCAACGTCACGGCCGTCAGTTCGGAGATGATCCGCAACCTGAATATCCAGAGCCTGGAGGACATCTCCAAGGTCACCGCCGGCCTCGTCTTCGACTCGGAATTCGGCCGCGGCGCCAACCGCCCGGTCATCCGTGGTCAGGCCAACATCCTTGGCGACTCCGGCGTGTCCTACTTCATCGACGGCGTGTACATCACAGGATCGATCGATGATTACGACATCAACGACGTCGAGCGGATCGAGGTGGTCAAGGGCCCCCAGAGCGCGCTCTATGGCCGGAACACCTATTCGGGCGCGATCAACATCATCACCAAGTCGCCGGGCGACGAGTTCTCCGCCCGGGGCCAGATCGAGGTCGCGGAGGATGGTCAGTACGAGGTGACGGGCAACGTGAAGGGGCCCATGACCGACACGCTCAGCGGCGGCCTCACGGCGCGCTATTTCAACCTCGATGGTCCGTTCACGAATACCTTCGACGGATCCGACATCGGCGACCAGGAATCGAAGAGCCTGTCCGGCGTGCTCGTCTATGAGCCGAGCGACAACCTCACGGTCCGCGCGCGTGCCTACTACGCCGAGACCGAAGACGGCCAGCCGGCGATCTTTGCCAGCCGCACCGCCGACAACAACTGCTTCATCGACAACGGCGCTCTGTACGGCGGCCGCGGCCGCTATTTCTGCGGCACCGTCGAGCCGGGCCCGATCAACACCGACTACCCGGTGCAGGCCCCGGGCGCCGGCTTCGACGCCGAGACCCTGAATTTCAGCCTGAACATCGACTACGACATCAATGACGCGTGGTCCTTCACCTCCGTGACGGGCATCAACAGTCGCGATGAGGACACGCTGACCGACGGCGACTACCAGCCGACGTCGTTCCAGGTCGCGAACTTCACGCCGGGCGGCTTCCCCTTCGCGGGCTTCGAAGACGGACCTCCGTTCCTGTACGGCTACGTCGGCTCGATCTCGGACTTCACCTTCGCCAACGCCTCCGAGATCGACGACTTCTCGCAGGAGTTTCGCTTCAACTACGAGGGTGACGGAATCCGCGCCCTGTTCGGCGTCTACTACTTCGATCAGGACGACGACACGCGGGATACGCGGGTTCTTCCGCCGGGCGCCGAGGCCATCGCCATTGCCAACTTCTCGGCCGAATTGTCGGCCCAGCAGCAGATCTGCAGCTTCAACCCGGTCTGCGAGTCGATCGTGCCGTTCTTCGGTCCCGGCATCACCGTGCCGCGCGACCAGAACAATCTCGACATCACGAATACGGCGATCTACGGTCTCGTCGGCTTCGACCTGGACGACGCCTGGACCCTGACCATCGAGGCGCGCTACCAGGAGGAGGACATCGACCGGGTGGCCCGGGTCATGGACCTCGGCGACGACATGGCCGTGGAGACCGTGAGCAGCGCGAGCTTCGACAGCTTCTCGCCACGCGTCACCGTCGACTGGCAGGCGACCGAGAACAACATGTTCTACGCGCTGTACGCCGAGGGCACGAAGCCTGGCGGCTTCAACTCGACGGTCGCTGTCGAAGCCGGACTGCCTACCTTCGACGAGGAGGACGTCCAGTCCTTCGAGATCGGCTCGAAGAATGTCTTCGCCAACAACTCGTGGACCGCGAACTTCTCGCTCTTCTTCAACGAGGTCGAGGGCTACCAGCTCACGCAGAACGTCCAGGCCGGCGCAAACGCCACTTCGGCCACGGTCAACGCCGGCGACGTCGACATCACGGGTTTCGAGGCCGAGCTCGCGGGCCGGCCGACGGATGAGATCTCCCTGTCCTTCAACTACGCCTGGGTCGACACGGAGTTCCAGCGCGGCGTCGACCAGAACCAGGGCGTCCTGAACGACGTGGCGGACGACGGGCTGGTCAACTGCTCCATTGGCGACCAGTTCCCGGACGTCGACGGCTGCACGTCGCTCTTCGGCTCGATCGTCGGCAACGAGATTCCGCGGACGGCGGAGCACCAGTTCTTCGCCGACGCCGAGTATCGGACGGCCATGCAGAGCTTCAACGGCTGGGACTGGTATGTCGGCCTGAACGCGTCGTATGAGTCGAGCAAGTTCGCCCAGGTGCACAACCTCGCGGAAACGGGCAGCACGACGCTGGTCAACGCGCGGATCGGCTGGGAGAACCCGAACTACTCGATCCAGCTCTGGGGGCGCAATCTCACCGGTGAGGACACGGCGCCGGCGGTGCTGCGCTACGCCGAGCCGACGGCCTTCACGCGAAACTTCGCCGTGAGCCCACGCCGGGATACCTACTGGGGCATCACGGCCACGGCCTTCTTCGACTAAGACCAACGATCCCACCCGTCGCCCCCGGGCGGCGGGTGGTTCCCCACCGGATTCCTCCCCGTCGGCCGCCTTTCGGGCGGCCTCTTTTTTGGCCTTTCCTGCGGCTTGTTCTCGAACAAATCGGTCCGCCCAACCGCCGCTAGACTCGCCTCCCATGGACGCCATACTCGTCAATCCCCGGAAGATCTCGAGCGCCGACATCGTCGTCGGTATCCCCTCACTCAATGAAGCCGATGGCATCGCCAACGTCGCCAGGAACGTCGACGAA
>JBCCZC010000264.1:0-7851 GCA_039188505.1 Pseudomonadota bacterium
CACCGGCTGCGAGCTGCTGGGCACTGAACGTTCTCATGCGGGCGCCTCCGTCGGCTGCGTACGGAATGAACTCTTCGAGGTGAGAAACAGATCGCTGAACCGGCGCGCCACTCAGGACGGCTCCAGATGTGCGACAGCCGCCCGAGCGTTACGCCGAAGATCCGGGAGGTCCAGTGCGATGTTGGCGAGCACGCTGGCGTGCTGCACGAAAGCATCATGGTCGCCGAACTCCGCCACGTACCCGTTCCGACCGGCGCGCACGAAGTGCGATGCTGCCGCATAGTCGAAGGCGACGACGGGAACGCCACTCGCGAGCGCTTCGCAGACGACGTTGCCGAAGGTCTCGGTGAGGCTCGGAAACAGGAACAGGTCGGCCGACGCGTAGCACTCGGCGAGGTCTGTACCGACCTGGAGGCCGCAGAACAGGAAGTCGGGGAACTGCTCCTCGAAGCGCTGCATCGCCGGACCTTCACCCACCAGGACAAAGCGGGCCCGAGGATGCTTACGCTGGATTGCCCGGAAGGCTTCCGCGGCGAGTTCGAGGTTCTTCTCGGCGGCGATGCGACCGACGTAGAGAACCGCCAGATCCGATTCGCCAATGCCCCAGGCTTCGCGCCGGGCCTCGCTGCGGCGACTCGGATGAAAGCGATTCACGTCCACGGCGCGTTCGAGGAGGAACACGTTGTCGTAGCCCTCTTCCTCCAGCTGGCGCCTGAGGTCCGGCGTCGGCACCACGGTGCCGTCGGACGCGTTGTGGAACCGGCGCAGGTAGTTCTCCACGAAGCGCTGCAGGAACGAGAGGCCGTAATACGAGGCGTATTGATCGAAACGCGTGTGAAAGCCCGTAAGCACCGGTACCCCGAACCGCCGCGCCTCCTTGAGAGCCGCGCCGCCCAGGGGCCCCTCCGTGGCGATGTAGACGGCCTCGGGCCGGCGCTCCGAGAAAATTCGTCGTAGGCGCCGGCGCATCGGCAGACCGAAGCGCATGTCCGGATAGTTCGGCACCGGCAGGCCCGGCACCGCGTAGTCGATCGCGCCGTGGATGATCGGTGCCGACTCGGCCCGCCGTGGGTGCACGACCGTCAGCTCGTGCCCCAGGTCGCAAAGGCAACGCACGATGCGCTCGATCGTCAGCGCAACGCCGTTGATCTCAGGAGCGTACGTCTCCGTGACGATCGCGATTCTCATCCGCTGCGAACCCTCCGTTCCATGCAGCGGCAGTCTGGGAAGACGCCATTAACGGCCAATGAAGCGCAAATGGCGCTTTTGTGACAGGAACGTCGTATGGAAAAGCCGACTCGGCGTCGGTGCGGTTAGCGGTTCAGGCGGTCGGGACGAGGGTACGGACGACATGGTCGACGTACTCGTCAAGCTCCTCGAGGGGCATCCGGGCATCCTTGAAGTTCTGGTAGTACTGGAGGAAGCCCACGTAAGCCATGAACGTCAGCCGCGCGCGGTGATGGGCTTCTGCCGGCTCCAGCCCCAGCTCCTCGAACCCCGCTCGCAGGAAGTCGATGCGCCGCTGACTGACCCGCGCCATGACCGCGGCCACCAGGGGTTGATCGACGGCCATGAACAGCGCACAGAAAAGCACGTGTGATCGCACCTCCTTGCGGGTGCGCTTGATCATGGCGCGCATCTTGTCGTGCGGATTGCGGTAAAGGCTCAGGCTGCGCTCGAAGATCCGCCAGTCCTCGGCCTCCCAGCGCTCCAGCGTCGCCGTCAGCAGGGCGTCGCGGTTGGCGAAATGCCAGTAGAAGCTTCCTTTCGTCACGCCGAGGCGCCGGGCGAGACTCTCGACGGCCACGGCGGTGACGCCGGACTCGAAAATCACGTCCAGGGCGGCGTCGCACCAGTCATCCGCGCTCAGCTTGGCCTTTTCTTCGCGCGCAGCCGCATTCGCCATCTACTTGATCTCTCGACGTTTCAAACGCAGCGCCAAGCATAACCATACGCAGGCGTATTGACAATGCCACGGAAGTCTCCATACTGATGCGTATGGAACCTCCCCGGGTTCGGTGTTTCGTGTTGCCGGAAGCGGGTGAGCGGACCGCTCGCGGAACGAAAGCCACGGCCTCTCCCGCGGGTCTCTATAGCTGAACACGGCATCCAGGAGGAGCGCTCGATGGACACCCTTTTCATGTTTCTCGCACTGCTCGGCGTCGGTCTCGCCGCCGGTTTTCTTCGCGTGACCTGGCGGCGCTGGTCGATCGCGACCGGCGTGACGCTCGCGCTCTTCACCTTTTTCGGTAACGTCGGCCTCCTGACGCTCGCAGCGACCTGGCTGGTTTTCGCCGTCGTCGCAGCACCGCTCAACTACGTGCCCTGGCGCCAGCAGTACCTGACGAAACCGGTGCTCGGCATGTATCGCAAGATGGTGCCAAAGCTCTCCGAGACCGAAGAGGTTGCGCTCCATGCCGGCACGGTTGGCTGGGAAGGCGAGCTGTTCGCGGGCAAGCCAGACTTCAAGCGCCTGCTGGCGCAGCCGGAGCCTGAGCTTACGGCGGAGGAGCGCGCGTTCCTCGACGGCCCCTGCGAGACCGTCTGCGGGATGGTCGATGACTGGGAAGTGACCCACGAGCTGGCCGACCTGAACCCGGAGACTTGGCGGTACCTGAAGGACGAGCGCTTCTTCGGCATGATCATCCCGCGGGAATACGGGGGCCTGGGCTTCTCGGCCCGCGCCCATTCCGCAGTGCTGCAGAAACTCTCCGGCAAGAGCGCGACGCTGTCCTCCACCGTCGCGGTCCCGAATTCCCTCGGCCCCGCCGAGCTCATCCTCCACTACGGCACGGACGAGCAGAAAAATCACTACCTCCCGCGGCTCGCCAAGGGGGAGGAGATCCCCTGCTTCGGTCTGACCGGCCCGACCGCCGGCTCCGACGCCACGTCCATTCCCGACGTCGGCATCGTCACGAAGAAGAAGGTCAAGGGCAAGGAGGTCCTGGGCATCAGCCTGACCTTCGACAAGCGCTACATCACCCTTGCCCCGGTGGCGACCGTCGTCGGCCTGGCCTTCCAGCTGAAGGATCCGGACGGCCTGCTGGGCGAGAAGGAAGACATCGGCATCAGCCTGGCCCTGGTCCCGCGCGACACGAAGGGCATGGAAATCGGCAAGCGCCACTTCCCGCTCAACATCCCGTTCATGAACGGGCCGATCCGCGGTGAGAGCGTCTTCGTCCCGATCGACTACCTCATCGGTGGGACCGAATACGCCGGCCAGGGCTGGCGCATGCTCGTCGAGTGCCTGTCGGTCGGGCGTGCCATCTCGCTCCCCTCCTCGGGCGTGGGCGGCATGAAGGCCGGTGCCCTGGGCACCGGTGCATATGCTCGCATGCGAAAGCAGTTCGGCATGCCGATCGGCCGCTTCGAGGGCATCGAAGAGGCGCTGGCACGCATCGGCGGCTACACCTACGCTGCCACGGCGCTGGCGAGGGCCACGGCCGCGGCCGTTGACCGGGGCGAGAAGCCGGCGGTGCCGTCGGCGATCGCGAAGTACCACGCCACCGAGCTGGCGCGGGAAGTCGCCCGCGACGTCATGGATGTCCAGGCCGGCAAGGCGGTCATCCTCGGTCCGAAGAACATGGCCGGGCGAGGCTGGCAGGCGTCGCCGATCGCGATCACGGTGGAGGGCGCGAACATCATGACGCGCTCGCTCATGATCTTCGGTCAGGGCGCGATCCGCTGCCACCCGTTCGTGCTGCCGGAGCTCTTCGCCCTGCGCGAAGAGGACCCGAAGAAACAGCTCAAGGCCTTCGACAAGGCGCTCTGGGGGCACGTCGGCCTTGGCATCTCCAACGCCTGCCGTTCGGTCCTGCTCGCCGTCACTGGCGGCCGCCTGGCACAGGTGCCGGGGGGACGCGAGACCAAGCGCTACTACCGCTCGATTGCCCGCTACAGCGCTGCACTGGGCCTGACGGCGGACATTGCCATGCTGACGCTCGGCGGCAAGCTCAAGTTCAAGGAGCGCCTGTCTGCTCGTCTCGGCGACGTCCTGAGCCAGCTCTACATCATGTCGTCGATGCTGAAGAAGTTCGAGGACCAGGGCCGACCGGCAGCCGATCTACCCTTCCTGGTGTGGGCCTGCGAGGACGCCAGCAACAAGATGCAGGTGGCCCTGGACGAATTCATCCGCAACTTCCCGATCAAGCCGGTGGCCTGGATGCTCCGCGCGCTGGTCTTCCCGACCGGCAAGTGGGACATCGGTCCCGTCGATCGCCAGGGCCACAAGGTCGCAGCGCTGCTGCTGTCTCCCTCGGAGTCGCGTGATCGCCTGACCTGGGGCGTCTACAAGGCCAACGTGCCGAACAACCCGATCGGCTTCGTGAATGCCATGCTCGGGGACGTGATCAAGGCCGAGCCGATCGAACGCAAGCTGGTCAAGGCGGTCCGCGCGGGCGACCTCGAGAGCGAGCGGGACCTCGAGGCCGCGGTCAAGGCCGGCATCATCAACGACGCCGACCGGGATCTGCTGCTACGGACGCGGGAGGCCGTCGCCGAGATCATCGCCGTCGACGAGTTCGAAGGCGATGCGCTGGCCGCGGGCAAGCGCTCGGGAACGGACGACGCGACGAAGGAGCGCGTTCGCGCCGCCTGACGTCCAAGGGCCGGTCGGGGCGACTCGACCGGCCAACCGAGTCTTTCTTCGACGCCCGCGCCCTGCGGGCGTCTTTCGTTTCGCGGGGGCGGTTGACCCGTGCCGTGGTCAAACGATACCGGGTTGCGCCTTGTTATCATCGGTCCGTCTTCAACGCCGGCGTGATCGATGTATCGAGGGATCCTTCTACTTGCGCTCTGCGTTGCTGCGCTGCCCGCTGGGGCGAGTAGCGACTCGGCTGACGGTCGCGTCGTGATCCCGAGCTCCGCGGCCGCCGGTGATCGCTTCGGCGCAGCGGTGGCAAGCGCCGGTGAATGGTTTGCAATCTCCTCGCCGGAGGCCGAACGCCCGCGCAGCTCCGGCACGATCGCCGTTTATCGCGTCACCCCCTGCGGACCTGAACTCGTCCAAGCCGATCTGGCCCCACCCGACTCGCTCGGCGCCATTCGCTTCGGTGCGCGAATCGCGATGACGGCGGAGACCCTGGTCGCGACATCGGACGACGAGAAGGTTCACGTCTTCCAGCTCACCGACGACACCTGGCGCTACCTGAGAACGCTCTCGAAGCCGGCTTCGCCTGTCCAGATCTACGGCAACGACGATCGCCATTTCGGATCGGATGTCGCGGTGGCCCGAAACATGATCGTCGTCGGCGCCCCGCACAACGGCCGTGGATCCGGCGCTGTCTATGGGTTCGTGCATTCACCGGAGCGAACCGAATTCCGCGGCATCCTCGCCTTGCCACCGGATCGCCCACGCTACGGCCGCCTGGTCGCCCTCTCCCCTGAAGGGGGCCTCGTCCTTTCTGACGAGGACACGGGCAGGCTTCAGCTCGTCTTCGGTTTTCTTGGCTTCGACAATGTGATCGGCTCCTACTTCCTGGATCGTCCGCTGAACTCCTTGAGCTTCGGCGAGACCGCTATTGCCGCCGGATCGATGGCCGATGAGCGTGTCCACCTGTTCCGCCTTGGCGCCATTCCGGGCACCCTGGAACCGTTCCCGCCCATCGAGTTCGAGCCGGTCGGGACCGCTCCAGGGTCCGGCTTCGGGGCGTCGATCGCGCTTTCCCAGAAGCGGCTGCTGGTGGGCGCGCCCATGGCGGCGGAAGGCGCGGGCGCCCTCTTCGAATACGCCTTCGACGAAGCCCCCGACGCCGACGCCGATCTCCCCATCAGCCTCGACTTTTCCGCTGAATTGGCGGGCGTGGGTGCGTCGGTAGCACTGACTGAAAACTTCAAGGTCGGTGGCGCGCCGCAGACGGCGAACGACCGGGGCAGCGCGCTGGCCCTGACCAGCGCCAGGGCAGAGCCCTGGCTCACCTGTTCGGCTGATCGTCGCATCGAGGAGACCCTGGTCGTCGACCCTTCGGACCCCTGCCCTGGCTACTACATCGGCGAGGTCTCCGCCCCGGGCTAGGCGGGCCGCTGGAGCCTCGAGATCCTCCTCGATGCTGAGGGCGACCAGCAACTCCAGGGTGGCCTCAACTTTGGTGGCCGCTTTGGTCCAACGGCTGCGGAACCCGCATTTGCAGCCTTCAACATCGCCAATCCGCTCGGCGAGACGCAGCGGGTCACGGGGACCTTGAACGTCGATCTCGCGACGGGCTCAGCCTACCGTTTGACCCTGCAGCGGCGCCATCCGGAACCCGCAAGCACGGTGCTCGTGCTCGAAGGCAGCGACAGCCTTGCCTTCGACGAGCGTCTCGATCCCGGTTTCTACACGATGGACCTGCATGGCCTGGAGGGCGCCCTCGGCGATTTCACGATGACTCTCGGCACCGCCTACCTCAACCGGCCGGGCGGGGCGTTCCAGGGCGGCGCAGTGGTGGGCGGCGTCATGCGAGACGCGGCGCCGTCGATCGGGTTCGCGGCTTTCTGTATCGCCGACGAGCAGACCGTCAGCTTCCAGACCGCCGGCGCAAACGGGCCCACGGGCGCGGCCTTCGGCGGCAGCGGCGTTCAGAATCTCATGCTCCGGGTGCTCGATCGTAACGGCCGGACGGTGTTTGTGACGCCCTAGTTCCCTCGGTTGCCTCGCCCGGTGATTCCCCCAGGTCAGCCGGTCAGCGCGCGCTCGAGCGCCTTCAGGCCGACCGGTTTCACCAGGAACGTATCGAAGCCGGCCGCCATGGCCTCATGACGCACCTCCGACTGCGCGAATCCCGTGACCGCCACGAGGCGAACGGGGCTGCCGTCGACCAGCGACCGGATCGCGTTCGCGACCTCGTTGCCGCTCATGTCCGGCAGACCGATGTCGATGATCGCCGCATCCGGCGCCGCCTCGGAGGCCAGCGCGAGCGCATCGGCGCCGCAGGTCGCCGACCGGACGCTGCAGCCCCGCAGCTCCAGCAGGCTCTTCAACGTTTCCAGCGCCTGGACGTTGTCGTCCACGACCAGCACGTCGAGCTTCAGCGCACCGGCGACCTCTTCAGTCCCCGCCTCGACCGGCTGTTCCGGGGTCGCGCCCGCCTCGGCGGCCAGCGGGAAGCGGACCTCGAAGCGACTGCCCTTGCCGTGACCGTCGCTGAAGGCGGCAACGCTGCCACCGTGCAGGAGCATCAGCTTGCGGATGAGCGTCAGCCCAAGGCCGAGCCCAGAGTGCTGCATGCCGGCCTTCTGAACGAAGGGTTCGAAGATCTCGTCGATGTCCGTCTGGCTCAGTCCAACGCCCTGGTCGATGACGTTCAGTCGGACCTCGCTGTCGTCAGCCGTCAGGACGAGCCGTACTTCGGTGCCCGCGTCGCTGTACCGGCAGGCGTTGGTCAGGAGGTTGCCGATGATCTGCTCGACGCGGGCAGGATCAGCGTTGATCCAGGCCGGCGCCTCGAGTGCCTCGACCAGCAGCGTATGCTCGCCGTCGACGAAACGATCCGTATCGAGGAACTGCTCCTTGACGAGGGCGTTGAGATCGGTGAGGCGTCGCTTCAGTGCGATCTTGCCACGCGTGATGCGGGACACGTCCATCAGGTCGTCCACCAGACGCCGGAGCTGGCCGAGCTGGTGGCCGATGATGCCCGTGGCGCGCTCCAGGTGATCGGTGCCCGTGCTCTCGACGAGGTCGAGGGCCACCTGGATCGCCTGCAGCGGGTTGCGAAGCTCGTGCGCCAGCATCGCAATGAACTCGTCCTTGCGGACGTCGGCCTGCTTCAGCGAATCCATCATCGACACGATGTCGGTGAGATCGCGGATGATCGTCGAGAAATACGCGATCTCGCCGCTGGCCTCGTCTCGATGGGCCAGGATGATCTGCGACAC
>JBCCZC010000265.1:0-7837 GCA_039188505.1 Pseudomonadota bacterium
ACGAGATCGGCATCGCCGATGTCCGAGAGCTCGAGGGTTGGCGTGACGAGCGACGCCTTCTGCTCGGCGGCTTCGGGGGTCATCTTCCCTTTCTTCGCGCGGCTGGCGAAGTAGCCCTGGATGGCACCCATACCGCGCTCCAGCGGCGCCTGCTCGCGCTCGTAGAGGGCGACCGGAATGCCGGCGGCGGCGAAGCACATCGCGATCCCGGAGCCCATCGTGCCGGCACCGAGGACGGCCGCCTTCTCGATGGGGCGGGTCGGCGTGTCCCGAGGCACATCGGGGATGTGCGCGGTGGCGCGCTCGGAGAAGAAGATGTGACGCAGGGAAGCCGACTCGCTGCTCTGCAGCAGCTGGGCGAAGGCGTCGAGCTCGACCTGCATGCCGCGGTCGAACTTCTCGGACACCGCGGCCTTGACGGCCTCGACGCACTTCATCGGCGCGGGGTAGCCCTTTGCGACGGCCTGCACCGTCATGGCGGCCACGTGCAGGAAACCCTCGGGATTCGGGTGCTGAACGCGCTTCGTGCGCAGCTGCGGCAGCGGCCGGGCATCCGCGATCGAGTTCGCGTAAGCCACGGCGCCATCGACCAGGTCACCCTCGATGATCTCGTCGAACAGCCCCTTCAGGTACTGCGACTTCACCGGCTCGCCGGAGACGATCATGTTGAGCGCCGTCTCGAGGCCAACGGCCCGCGGGAACCGCTGGGTGCCGCCGGCACCGGGCAGCAGGCCGAGCTTCACCTCGGGGAGGCCGATCGACGCGTCAGGGCTTGCGACGCGGTAGTGGCAGCCGAGCGCGAGCTCGAGGCCGCCGCCGAGGGCCAGGCCGTGGACGGCCGCCACGACGGGCTTGCCGTTGGCCTCGATGATGTCGATGACGGTCCGGAGATTGGGCGCGGCCATGGCGCTCGGCTTGCCGAACTCCGTGATGTCCGCGCCGCCGGAGAAGCCCTTGCCGGTGCCGATGAGAACAACGGCTCGGATCTCGGGATCGGCGTTCGCCCGGTCGAGGCCGGCGACGATGCCGGACCGCAGGGCGTGGCTCAGCCCGTTGACCGGTGGATTTTCCAGGGTGATGACCGCGACCCCGTCGCGGACATCAAAGGGGAGGTCCTTCATGCAGGTGCTCCTGTGTGCCTGTGCTGAATGAAATCGAATACGGGCGGGCGCCCGTGGCGAGTGTTGTTCATGGGTCCGGGCTCGTCGTTGCCGGCATCTCGTGGGCCCGCGCGGCCGCGTCGAGGTGGCTCTGGAGGGGCTCGAGCATGGCGGCGTAGGTCAGCCGCCCGAACTGCTCAAAGATCAGCTCGGCGCCGCGCTCGTGCGGCACGTCCAGCGCAACCATCACCGAAGCGATCGCCTCGTCGAGCAGCCAGGGGCCTGGCCGGTCGCGAAGGCGCAGCAGGCCGAAGGCCATGAGGTAGACGTCGTCCGGATAATCCGCCGCCCAGCGGTCGAGCTCACGGCCGACGGCGCTGACGGGATCGGGCGTCGCGTCGTTCGTGGCGGCCTGGGCCGCGGCCTTGATGCGATGGCCGACCTGCTGGAGGCAGGCGCCGTACAGCGCGCCCTTGCTGCCGTAGTGGTGCATGACGTTGGCCTTCGACATGCCGGCTGCGGTTGCGATCTCGGCAATGGACACGCCGTCGACGCCCCGGAGGCCGAAGAGTCGCAGCGCCGTCGCTTCGAGATGCTCGCTTGCCATCCCGCCGACTATACACTGACCGAACGTTCGGTCAAAGCGCCCACTCAGTCGATACCAGCCTCCCGCAGGGCTCGGGCCACGATGTCCGCGAAGAGGTCGCAGGTCGGCTTGAAACCAATGGGATGAGCAGGCGCCGTGATCGAATAGCCCTCGACGTAAGGGATGATCACGGCAACAGCCCGGGCCAGCGCCTCGGGCGAAGCGGCCAGCGGCTGGAGCTTCTCCGACAGGATGGTCGCCAGCTCCCGGTAGTAGCGAACCAGATAGTCGGCCACGGCGTCCTCTCGTGTGGCGATCGCCCAGTACTCGCGGAAGACACGGCACATCTCCGAGACCTCCAGCCCGTGGGCGAGAAAGCCCTCGAGCATATTGCGCAGCCCCCCCGATTCGGCGGCGTCAGGCGGGAGCGGTGGCAGTTGTCGGATGTCCTCGAGGCACCGGCCGAAGTACCGATCCGCCATCGCGGTGAGCAGGTCGTTCCGGTTGCCAAAGTAGTACTGCACGTTGCTCAGCGTCATGCCGCAACGCTTTGCCACCTGCCGCATCGTGAGCCCGTGGTCACCGTGCTCCCGCAGCAGCGCGAGGGCGCATTCGACGATCTCTTCCGATCGGGATGTTCGCGTCATGGGCGTCTCAGCGGGCCTTCCCGAGGCCCCGTTCTGCTCCGTCGCATTCGTTCGTTGAAAGATTAGGTCGACTGACCTATTATCGCAATAGGTCAACTGACCTAAATGTCGACACGAGAGAACGCGCACCCATGATCGAAGCACTGAGAACACCGGCGGATCGATTCGACGCCCTGCCCGACTACCCGTTCGCCCCGAACTACGTCGACGACCTTCCCGGCTACGAAGGTCTCCGCGCCCACTACATCGACGAGGGCCGCGGCGATGCCGACGAGGTCTTTCTCTGCCTCCACGGCGAGCCCACCTGGAGCTTTCTCTACCGCAAGATGATTCCGATCTTTGCGGGAACAGGCGCACGGGTCGTGGCCCCGGATCTTCTCGGCTTCGGCAAGTCCGACAAGCCGGTCAGCGAGGACACGTACAGCTTCGGCTTCCACCGTAACTTCCTCCTGGCGCTCATCGAACGACTCGACCTCGAGAACATCACGCTCGTCTGCCAGGACTGGGGTGGCCTGCTCGGGCTGACCCTGCCCCAGGCGATGTCCGCGCGCTTCAAGCGCCTGCTCATCATGAACACCGGACTGCTCACGGAGCCGACCACGCAGCCTGCCTTCCTCGAATGGAAGGACGATCTTCTGACCCCGGATCGCCTGGACCTCGCCAGCTTCATGCGCCAGTACGCGCCGTCGCTGACCGAGGCCGAAGCGCAAGCCTACGCCGCTCCCTTCCCCGATCAGCGACTCCAGGCGGGAGTGAGAAAATTCCCGAAGATCGTGGCGAATCCCGACCCGCACTGCATCGAGACATCCCTACAGGCAGCCGGCTTCTGGAAGAGCCGGTGGGAAGGCGAGACTTTCATGGCGATCGGGATGAAGGACCGCATGCTCGGCCCTCCGGTCATGGGTTTCATGGCCGGACTGATCAACAACTGCCCGAAGCCCATGGAGGTCCCCGATGCGGGGCACTTCGTGCAGGAGTTCGGTGACCTCGTCGCAGCCGAGGCCGTGGCGGCTTTCGGCCTTGCGACCGGCTGAATCCAGAACAAGGCCGGCAGCTGCCGGCCAAGGCTAGACGGTGGCGTTCCGGGCCGAGGCAACTGCGGGCTGCGTCGGTCTTCCTGCCGCGATGCCGCCGGCGATGTAATTGCGCATGGCGTCGGCCTCAGACTGAACCTCGGTGAGCCGGAGCTGCAGCATATCGCGGATGCTGACCATACTGATGAACCGACCATTCTTGACGACCGGGACGTGGCGAACGTGCTTCTCGACCATCAGCGCCATGAGACCTGCCACGCGGTCCTCAGCCACACAGGTGATGACGTTGCGGGTCATCAGATCTCGGACGTCCCGCTTCAGGATCTCCGGGCCCGTCGTCTGCAGTGCCCGCACAACGTCCCGTTCAGAAATGATGCCATCGACGCCCCAGCCATCGCCGCTGACGATGAGGGCACCGACGTTTCTGAATGCCAGCAGACTCAGAACGTCCGAGATCGGCGCGTCCGGGCACACGTGGGCGGGTCGAGGCTCGTCGCGGGAATCGAGTATGCGTTGGACTGTCATGGGTACCTCCGTTTCCATCCTGGAAGATTGGCCGCCCTCGTGGCGGCTCGGACAAACACTATAGGCCGCGACACGCCCATCGGAAAAACTGATATATTGATCCATTCGCATCGTTTTTTACGATTTCTTGGCTTTCTCGATCCAGTCATTGCGAACGATCAGCGTGTTTCGCGGCACCGTCGCCTTCTGCTCGCCAGGCTGGAAACGTGACTGGTACGATCATCGCCCGTCTCTGGCCGCTTCAAGGACACCGTCATGCGCCGATTCCCTGCCCTGCCTTCGCTTATCCTGCTGCTCGTTGCAGCGCCTCTGCTGGCCCAGGACGACGCGCTGCGGCCGGTCACGCACGAGGAGGTCTGGCTCATGCAGCGCGTCGGCGGACCGGTGGTCTCGCCGGACGGTACCCGCGCGGTGGTTTCTGTCACCGAGCCGTCCTACGAGAAGGACGGGACCGTCTCGGACCTGTGGCTGATCGACGTCGCGGGTGAGTCCGCACCCCGTCGATTGACCGCCACCCCCGGCTCCGAGAGCGGCGTCGCCTGGTCGCCGGACGGGACGCGGATCGCTTTCTCCGCCAAGCGTGACAAGGAGGACGGCGCGAAGGCTCAGATCCACGTGTTGCCGATGAACGGTCCCGGCGAAGCCATTGCCATTACCACCCTGTCGACGGGCGCGTCGAATCCGAAATGGAGCCCGGACGGTACGCGGATCGCCTTCGAGAGCCGCGTCTATCGCGACGCCGCCGATGACGATGCGAACAAGGAAGCGAAGAAGGCGCGAGATGAGCGCGGCATCAACGTGTCGCGCTACGAGATCTTCCCGATCCGCCAGTGGGATCGCTGGCGCGATGACCTCCAGACGCGGCTGTTCGTCCAGGACGCCGAGGCGGGCGCGAAACCCAAGGACCTGCTCGTCGGCACGGACCTCGTCGCGCGGCCGGGCTACGCAGGCGTCCCGTCGCTATCAGGCCTGGGATTGCGCGCCGCCTGGTCGCCCGCGGGCGATGCGCTCGTGATCTCCGCCACGGAGAATCTCGACGTCGCCGCGCACGCCACCGTGCGCTATGGCCTGTATCGAGTCGCGGTGGAGGGCGGCGAGCCGGCCCTGATCACCCCAGGTGACGATTTCAGCTGCACCGGCGCGAAATTCTCGCGCGACGGCGAGTCTCTTTACTGCAGCTGGAGCCCGATCAACGAACACGTGTACAACCACAGCGAGATCGCCCGGGCATCCTGGGACGGAACCGGCCTTGGCGGCGATCTCAGTGTCCTGACCGGCGACTTCGATCGCTCCGTGGGTGGCTTCAACGTGACCGCGGACGGCAGCACGATCTACCTCAACGCCCACGACCACGGCCGTACGAGGCTGTTCTCCCTGCCAGCACAAGGCGGGACCGTCCGGCCACTGGACCCTGAGTCCAATGGCGTCTACGGCACGCCGGCCCCCGCCGGCGATCGACTGCTGACGACCTGGCAGAGCTCGGCGGTGCCGGTCGAGGTCGTGCGCGTCGATCCGGCCAGCGGCGAACACGTCCCGCTCAGCGCGTACAACACGGAGCGTGCCGCAGGACTCGATCGCCCGCCGTTCCGGGGCTTCTGGTTCGAGAGCTCGAAGGGCCGACGGATCCACAGCTGGCTTGCCCTGCCGCCCGGCTTCGACGAGCGCAAGAAGTACCCGCTCGTGCTGTTCATCCACGGTGGCCCGTTCAGTTCATCGCGCGACACCGACCATGTTCGCTGGAGTCCGCACCTGCTCGCCTCGGCGGGCTATATCGTGCTGCTGACCGACTACACGGGTTCTGTCGGCTACGGCGCCGAATTCTCCAGAAATATCGAGGGCGACCCGCTGGCGACGCCGGGCGAGGAGCTGATCGAGGCTGCCGACGAGGCGATCCGACGCTTCGACTTCATCGACGCGGACCACCAGGCCGCAACCGGCGCCAGCTACGGCGGCCACCTCGTGAACTGGCTGCTGGCCACGACGGACCGCTTCGACGCTCTGGTGGGCCACGCGGGACTCATCGATCTCGAGGGGCAGTACTCGACCAGCGACGTTGTCTATCATCGCGAGCGGATGAACGGCGGCCCTGCCTGGGGCGAAAGCGAGGTCTGGAAGGTCCAGAGCCCGTCGAGCTACGTCGACAACTTCAGGACCCCGACGATGCTCACGATCGGCGAGAAGGACTTTCGGGTGCCCGTGAATCAGACCGTTGCCGCGTGGACCTATCTCCGGCGGATGCAGGTGCCCTCGCGCCTGCTGGTCTTCCACGACGCGAACCACTGGATCATGAACGGCAAGGAAGCGAAGTACTTCTGGGAGGAAGTGCACGCCTGGCTGGCGAAGTACCTGCAGTAGGGCAACCACTTCCGGCCCCGGCGTGCTGCACGCCGGGGCCAAGGTCTTGTCAGCGCAGCTCCGTGGCCGGATCGCCAAGGAGCGCCATGCCGCGAAGCAGCGGTGCCGCCTCGGGGTTGACGCGCCCGAAGTCGCGCTGGGCGTCCATGAGCGCTTCACCAAGCGTGGTATTCCCGCCAAATTCGCCGAAGAACACCTCACCAAGGCTCTGCAGCAGCGTCAGATCCGTCAGGGCCGTCGCACCGATGATTGCCGCAGCGCCGTTGGACTGGAACAGGAACCCGCTGCCCATCGTGTCCTGTCTCGGGTCGGCGAAGTAGGTGTTCCAGCAGCCCCACTGCGTGATGAGGTGCGGTGTGGTGTTGGTCAGGGCTCGCGCGTCGTTGGCGTAGAACACGATGCCGTGCGCCGGGTTGAGGCCCCAGATGGAGAAGCTCGAGTGGCCGACGTAGCTCACCAGCTTGCCGCCACCGTTCAGCTCGTTCGTCAGCTCGGCCTTCGCGAGATTCAGACCCAGGTCATCCGCGAAGATGCTCCGCGTGTTGAGGAACGGCGACAGCAGCGCCGCGTACTGCTCGTTGATGACCGCGAACTCGCGGAAATTGTCCGACGGGCCCGACGCCTGGACCGAGTCCACCGGCGGATTGTAGGCCAGGATCTTGGCCGCCACCTGATCGAGTTCGGTAATCGTACGAACCGGGAGTCGGCCGATGGCCGCCGACGGGCGATTGTCGCCGTTGTAGTCGACGTAGCGGCTGTCGGCCGGCGCGTAAGTCACCAGATCGTCGGTCTGCACGTAGTGCGTCGGCACGAAGCTCTGGCTGGCGAGACCCAGATAGTCGCCGTAGTCGGTCGAATCGCCGCCGACCAAGAGCACGAAGCGCGGCCGAGCTTCCTTGATGAACGCGCTGATCGCATCAGCCGACCGTTCGTAGTCCGAATACTGCGCGTAGATCGCCTCGACATCCACGACCCTCGTCGTGTAGCCGCGGGTGTGCTGCAGTGACTCGATCTGGCCGAGCGCGACGCTGTCGATGAACAGATCATGGGAGATGATCATGTAGTCCACCAGCCCGGACCGCGGCTCACCGGACGCGAACGGCACGTCGACCTGGATCGACGGCGTCCGAATGGCACTGGCGTCCGCCGCTGCCCAGGTCCCCTCGCCTTTCAGGACGAGATCGTCGACGCCGGTGCGCCGGCGGTTGCCCTTCCACGCCACGACCTCACCGTCGAAGCCGGTGATCAGGAACTTCCCGCGCTCGTCGATCGTGCCGCTCCAGGTGCCATTTGCTGCCTGGGACTCGCGATCGAAGGAAACCGCCATGCTCTCGAAGGCCATGATGTCGAACGGATTGCCGGTGTCGCCCGGCGCGACCAGTTCGAGGAAGTTGGTCCCTGCGGCCAAGACGCCCTCCGGCACCTCGATCGTGGTCGATGCGACCGACGTCCCGTCGAAGCGCAGCTCCGCGTGCTCGACGCCGTTGACGTTCACGAAGAGGTGATGATCATCACCCGGCGAGGGGAAATCCGTCACGCCGTAGAGATCAACCGTCAGCTGCGCTGACCCGCCTGCGTAATCCGTCAGCG
>JBCCZC010000266.1:0-7833 GCA_039188505.1 Pseudomonadota bacterium
CCATCGCTTCCTCGCGCTCCTTCAGGAACAGCCCCTTGCCGCCGATCGCGCCAAGCGACCGGTCGAGGACCTGATCGCCACGCGTGGTCATGGGCACGAGCGTCACGGTGAGGTCGGGGTGGAGGCGGCGAAGCTCGGCGGCAACGAATTCGGACTGCCAGAGGGCGAGCGGGCTCTTGCGGGTGGCAATTCTGAGTGTTTGGGTCAAAGGTTTTTCACTACTTTTCGGACCTGGGGAAGATTGCGGCGACTGACGTCCAGCCGGCGCTCCGTGTCACGCAGGACGACGACGGTTCCGCCGTCGACGGACTTCTCGAGTCCGCGGATCCGATCGAGCGCCACCAGCGCGTTGCGATGGACCCGCAGGAAGCGGTCGGCAAATTCGCGCTCGAGCGCGACCAGCGGCTCCTCGATCAGCACCTCGTCATCGGCCGTCACGACCGTCACGTATTTGTGTTCCGCGAGGAGGCAAAGCACGTCCTCGATCGGCACGAGCCTCAGCTCGCCGCGCATGCGGGCGCACAGGTGGGAGCGCTGGTCCGGATCTGGCAGCGCGGCCGGGCTGCCCTCGACGCCGCGGAAGCGGCGGGCCCGGTCGATGGCTTCGACCAGGCGCTCGGCGCGGACCGGCTTGACCAGATAGTCGACCGCGCTCGCCTCGAAGGCGTTCAACGCATACTCGTCGTAGGCCGTGCAGAAGATGACGGCCGGCGCGGGATCCATGCGCTTGATGTGATGGGCGGCCTCGATGCCGTCCATCTCCGGCATCTGGATGTCCAGGAGGACGACATCGGGTCGCAGCCGGTCGCAGACCTCGACCGCCTCGCGCCCGGTCATCGCCCGTCCCGCCAACTCACAGCAACCCGTTTCTTCGATTAGCCGCTCGAGGCGCTCCAGCGCCAGCGGCTCATCGTCAACGATGAGAGCTTTCATTCCCTGCACTCCCCGGGGGCGCCTGCGTCGGCCACCGCAGCATGGCGACGAATTGCCCGGATTCCCGCCTGGCGTCCAGTGTAGCGCGGCTCGCGTAGCGAAGCATGAGGCGCTGGCGGATGTTCTCGAGCGCGAGGCCAGTCCCCGATCGATTCGGCGGTGCCTGGGCGGCCACCGGATTGATGATCACGAGCACCGCCGTGCGCGTCTTGTCGTCGAACGTACCTCGGACCGTCACCGTGCCACCCTCGCGCAGCGCCTGGATCCCGTGCTGGATCGCGTTCTCCAGCAGCGGCTGCACGACCAGGGCCGGCAGCGTCGTCGCGGACGGAATGGCGTCCACGTCCCAGTCGATCGCGAGCCGGTCGCCGAGGCGCAGGCGCTCGATGGCCGCATAGCGCTTGCAGATCGCGACCTCCTCGCCGAACGACCACGTTCCCTCGCCCTTCGCCAGGGAGGCGCGGAACAGGTCCGACAGGTCCTCGACGGCGCGCTCCGCCGCCGCAGGATCGCGTCGGATCACGCTGGCGATGGTGTTGAGTGCATTGAACAGGAAGTGCGGCCGGATCCGGGCCTGCAGCGCCTGGAGCCTGGCGTCGGCCGCCCGCTCGACCTGCCGCCGCCAGGCCAGCTGGACAAAGAAATAGCGCAGGGCGGCCGCGCCGACGAGGCCACCGACGAGAACGTTGCCGAGGACCACGCTGTGTGGCGGCGTTCCGGGAGGCAAGACCCCGAGCGCGACGCTGGAGTCCAGCCATACGGCGGCCCAGGTACCGCAGAAGACCACGGCCAGGATGATCGCGTAGGCCAGGGATACGCCAAGCGCGCGATGGAGCTCGGCAAGGCGCGGGCCCAGGATGCAAAGCAGCCCCGCCACCCAGAGGGCCAGCAGTTGGGCAAACAGGCTCAGGAGCGCGAGCCGACGCCAGTCGAAGCCCTCGATACGGTCCGGCGATAGCGTCAGGACGAGCACGATGAGTTCGGCGATCAAGAAGACGGCAAAGAGGTTGCCGGGACGGCAGAAGTTCGGAAAGCTCGGCGCCTGCTCAGGCACGCAGACGCTGGCTCAGGAACGTGCGCAGATCGTCGATCTCCTGGGGACTGACGGCGTGCGGCATTGGGTAGGTCTTCCATCCCACGTCGTAGCCCCAGGACGTCAGCGTCTGCGCACTGGCTTCGCCGAGAGCCATCGGCACGACCGGGTCCTGGGTGCCGTGGCCCATGAAGATCGGTGTCTTCGCGTTGGCGGTGCTGCGTTCATCCGCGAGGCGCTCGGCCAGCGGCAAGTAGGTCGACAGGGCCACGATGCCGGCATAGGCCTCGGGCGCGCGGAGCGCGTGGAACAGAGCGACGGCGCCGCCCTGGGAGAAGCCCGCGATAACGATCGAGGCGGGGGCGACGCCCCGCGACTGCTCCCGGGCCACGAGGTCCGCGACCGCCTGGCCCGAATCCTCGATGCCCTCGGCGTCGACGCGCGCCTTCAGATCGAGGCCGCGGATGTCGTACCAGGCGGGCATGACCGTGCCGCCGTTGATGGTGACCGCGCGCCGCGGCGCATGGGGGAACACGTAGCGGATGGCCGGCTGTCCCGGCCAGGCGAGGGCCGGCACGATCGGCTCGAAGTCGTGGCCGTCGGCCCCCAGCCCGTGCAGCCAGACGACGGCCGCGGTCGGCGCCGGGCCGGTCTCGATCTCAACGCAGGGCAGCAGGCTCATCGGTCGTCCGCGCCGTCGGTGACGATTCGCTGCTCGTCGAAACGGAAACCAGGCGCAGTCGCGGTGATCACGAGGTAAGGCGCGTCGCCAAGCCGCTCCGGGTCACCCCAGCGGGTGCCGTCGTAACGCGCAGTCCAGCCGCTGCGAGAGGTCCAGGACGTCGCGCTGCCGCGGCGGTCGAGTTCGGCCGTCAGAAAGCCCTCGAAGCGCCTCATCAGGCGTTCCCGCGGTGCCGCCTCGGCGGTGAAGGCGCTCTGCACGAGGCGTCCGCCGACGAAGATCTGAGCGACGCGGCCACGGATACCCTGGAGCGAGATCGGCAGGGTGCAACGGACGACGAGGTGAGCCTCGAAGCGGCCGGCCTCGAGGCAGCTTCGCCCGGGAACGCCGGACTCGAGCGGGTCGAGCAGCCGCCCGCCGTCGAGGTCCAGATGGTGGTTGGGGACGACATCGAGGCTCAGCCCTTCCCGGAGGAGGCTGGCGGCGATCACCTCCGCCCGGGTGCGCGGCTCGACGAAGGTCGCGACAGGGGCTTCGTCATCCGGATTACGGAAGTAGCGGATCCGGGTGATGTTGGCGACGAGGTGGCGGTCCTGCAGCAGGTCGCCGAGGTTCATGTCGATTCGCGCGAACAGGCGGCGTTGATCGGCGAGCGCAGCGCCGACCCGCTCCCGGTCCTCGGCGGGCACTTCGAAGGCGCGCTGGGCGTCCTGGTTATTGATCACCAGGAAATAGCCCTCCTTGAGCTGCGCTGGATCGCGGGCGGCGACGAAGCCGATGGAATGGATCTCGATAAGGGACGGCACCACGCGGCCGCGACCGGTGCCTTCGTCGTAGCCGTTGAGTCGTACCCAATCGCCGAAGGTCCAGACGGTGTCATCATCGAGAGCCTCCACGCGGCCCTGCAGCTCGCCGGCGACCACGGCGACGCGGGCTGCCCGCGTGTCCTCGTCGAGCGCTGCAGACCCGGGTTCGCGCTGCACCATCGCCATGGCCTGAGCGGCGTAGTCGAAGTCGTCGATATTCCTGATGACCGCATCGAGAACCGTGGCGTCGTCCAGCACACGGCTTTCGGCAGCCACCGCCGCGGCGGACAGCAACGTGAGGACTGCGAGGACTGCTTTCATCTTGCGTGAGACTCCGGGTCGGTTTCCGCGCGCATGGTAACGGTTGGCGCAGCCTCGGTGCGAACCTCCGATGGCCGCGCAGACGGTGGTTGGCTTAAGCCAGCAATCTGTCGGACCTGGCCGGATCTGCTGCGCGGCCACAAGAGAGGGCATGAGCAGAAGACACCCACTCGTCAAATTGCGACACCGATGCTCCTTGCAGGACACGGGCACCGAGAATTCGGCAACCGACGACGTATTCGGACTAGAATTGAAGGCATCAGACTGCGGAGAAAAGTCGAGATGGAGAGACGCAACGAGCAAACGGTCCGAATCGGACGATTGGCGGTGCTTCTGCCGCTGCTGCTCGTGCTCGCGGCATGCGGTCAGAAGGGGCCCCTGTACCTCCCCGACCCGCCGCCCGCCAACGGAGAGCAGGGCGAGGAGCAGGGCGAGGAGGACGAGGCATGAAGCAAGCCTTCGTGAAGATGCAGGGCGCCGGGAACGACTTCGTCCTGATCGATGCCCGCGAGAAGCCCTTCCGGCCCGACCCCGATCTGGTCCGCTGGATCGCCGACCGGCGCTACGGTATCGGATGCGATCAGCTCCTCGTCATCGAGTTCGCCGGCGGCGGTACCGCCTACCACATCTACAACAGCGATGGCTCGACGGCTGCCCAGTGCGGCAACGGCGCCCGCTGCGTTGCCCGCTATCTCGCCGACCTCGGCGCCATCAAGCCCGGAGACACGCTGCAATCGCCCGGCGGTTCGGTGGTCGTGGACTTCGAGGCGGGGCTCGTCAGCATCGACATGGGTCATCCGAGTTTCGAGTCCGCCGCCGCAGGCTTCAGCGGCGCCGCGCGGGATGTCATCGAGATCGACGGCACGACCTGGACCTTCGACATCGTCTCCTTCGGCAATCCCCATGCGGTGATCGCGGTCGACGACATCGGGTCGGCGCCGGTCGGCGCCGTCGGCAGGGCCCTGCAGGAGGACGAGCGTTTCGCCGAAAGCGTCAACGTCGGCTTCGCCCAGGTGGTGGACCGGGGGCACATGCGCCTGATCGTCTACGAACGGGGCGCGGGCGAGACGCTCGCTTGCGGCAGCGGTGCGTGCGCGGCCGTCGCGGTTGCCCGGCGCGATGACCGGGTCGACGACGCGGTCAACGTCACTCTGCCGGGCGGTACGCTGAGAATCTTCTCGGACGACATCGGCTCGATGCGCATGGCGGGGCCAGCAGAATATTCGTTCCGAGGCGAGTTCGAACGATGAGCGTGGAGGCGATCGACGAAGCGAACGTCATCGAATGGCTACGCGAGAATCCGGGCGCGCTTCAACGACACCCGGACGTGCTTGCCGAACTCGAACTGCGCCACGAAGCCGGCGCCGGCACCTCCCTGATCGAGCATCAGGTCGCCGTGCTGCGGGACCAGATTGCCGGGCTGAAGGACAAGCTGCGGGACTATCACGAATCGGCCGAGGCCAACGAGGTTCTGTTCCGGCGGGTCCATGACCTCTATCTGGACATGCTCCGCGTGGGTACTGGCGAGGAGCTGGTGGCGCTGGTCACGCGACGGCTAACCGCGGATTTCGGCTGCGACGCGGCCTCCATCGGCCAGCTGGCACCGGGCGCCACCGTTGCCGGCGTCCGCGGCCTGGCGGCGGCGGGTCCCCTGTTCGACGAGGTCGTCAAGGCCGGCAGCCCGATCTGTGGCCGCCTGGCTACGCAGCGACTGGAAGCCGTCTTCGCGCCGGACGACGTGGCCGAAATCCGGTCCGCGGCGGTCATCCCCTGGGGGGTGCCGACCGCTGGCCTCCTCGTTCTCGGGAGCCGCGATGAGCGCAAATTCTATCCGGGCATGGGCACCCTTTTCCTGGAGCTTCTCGGGCAGATGCTCGGGCAGCGTCTTGCGGCATTGACCGCCGATGAGCACGACGCGGGCTGACTGGATCGCGCGTTTCGACGCGCACCTCGCCGGCGAGCGCCGCTGCTCGGACCACACGCGCTCGGGCTACGGCCGTGATCTGCGCCGCTGGGACGAGCTGGCGGATGAGTTCGGTTTTGCGGCGGACGAACTCGATCTGCCCCGCGATGCCATCCGGGCGATGGTCTCGCGGCTGCACCGCCAGGGCCTCGGCGGGCGGTCGCTGCAGCGCTGGCTTGCGGCCGTTCGGGGCCTGTACCGCTTTCTCCTGCGGGAGGAAATCGTGAGCGCCAACCCGGCCGATGGTGTGCGCGCGCCGAAGACCCGGCGCAAGCTTCCCTCGGCCCTCGATCCGGATGAGATCGAGCGGTTGCTGGCGATCCCCGCTGATACCCCGATCGCCGTCCGGGACCGGGCGATGCTCGAGCTCTTCTACTCCTCCGGTCTCCGCCTCGCGGAGCTGGATGCGCTCGACTGGGACGACATCGATCGTGGCGAGCGCCTCGTCCGCGTGGCGGGCAAGGGCAGCAAGACCCGTGTGCTCCCGATCGGACGGCCCGCGATGGCGGCGCTGGAGTCCTGGCGCGACACCCAGCAGGCGTGGTGCTCGCGACAGGAAGGCCCGGCGATCTTCACGTCCCGCACCGGCAAGCGTCTGAGCGTGCGATCGATCCAGTCACGGGTCGAGCACTGGGCGCGGCAGCAGGGGCTCTGGAAGCGCGTTCATCCGCACCTGCTGCGTCACTCATTCGCAACGCATCTGCTCGAGTCCAGCGGCCAGCTTCGGGCGGTGCAGGAGCTGCTCGGGCACGCCGATCTGGGGACCACACAGATCTACACGCATCTGGACTTCCAGCACCTCGCCGAGACCTACGATCGAGCCCATCCCCGCGCCCGTCGGCGGCGCAAGGACTAGCCCGGAACGCCGGCAGGCCCGCATCGCTCCCGCTTGCAAGCCCGCCTGCGCGCCCACAGTTCTGGAACCTGACGAAAGCACGCTCGAGGTACCTATCTTGGAGAGCTTCCACGGAACGACGATCGTGTCCGTGCGCCGCGGCGACCGCGTCGTACTCGGCGGCGACGGCCAGGTCACGCTCGGCAATACGGTCATGAAGGCCAACGCCCGCAAGGTGCGCCGGCTCTATCGCGACACCGTGCTTGCGGGCTTTGCGGGAGCGACCGCGGATGCGTTCACGCTGTTCGAGCGCTTCGAAGGCAAGCTCGAGAAGCACAGCGGACATCTCGTCCGGGCGGCTGTCGAGATGGCCAAGGACTGGCGAACCGACCGCATGCTGCGTCGCCTCGAGGCGCTACTTGCCGTCGCGGACAAGGAGTCCTCGCTGATCATCACGGGCAACGGTGACGTTCTCGAACCCGAGGACGGCCTGATTGCCATGGGCTCCGGTGGCCCCTTCGCCCAGGCCGCCGCCCGGGCGCTTCTCGATCACACGGAGCTCGACGCGGAAGCCATCGTCCGCAGCGCCCTCGGGATTGCCGCGGATATCTGCATTTACACCAATTCGAACGTGACCATCGAGTCGCTGGAAGCCGCGGGCTGACAGGCTCGGCGGAAAGAGGACACCAACTTGTCGTTTACCCCGAGAGAAATCGTCCAGGAGCTGGACAAGCACATCATCGGCCAGGATGACGCCAAGCGCGCCGTGGCGATTGCCCTGCGCAACCGCTGGCGGCGGATGCAGATCGATGAGGCGATGCGCAACGAGATCACGCCCAAGAACATCCTCATGATCGGTCCAACCGGTGTCGGCAAGACCGAGATCGCGCGACGGCTCGCCGCGCTCGCCAACGCACCCTTCGTGAAGGTCGAGGCGACCAAGTTCACCGAGGTCGGTTACGTCGGCAAGGATGTCGAGTCGCTCATCCGGGATCTCGTCGACGTTGCCTTCAAGCTCACGCGCGAGCGGGAGATGCAGAAGGTCCGGACGCGAGCGGAAGATGCCGCCGAGGACCGCGTCCTCGACGCCCTGCTGCCCCGGCGCGAGACGCAGTTCGGCTTTACCGAGGCGGACCAGGAGCCGGGCCAGGCGGACGATGACACGCGACGCAAGCTCCGGCGTCGACTGCGGGAAGGCGAGCTCGACGATCGTGAGATCGAGCTTGAGCTCGCGGCCAACGCCGGCGTCGAGATCATGGC
>JBCCZC010000267.1:0-7797 GCA_039188505.1 Pseudomonadota bacterium
CCTGCTGGGCATCTTCTACGCGCTGCCCTGGCTGAACTGGGGCGGTCGCCAGATGGTCCTTTTCGACCTGCCGGCACGGAAGTTCTACGTCTTCGGATTCACCTTCTGGCCCCAGGATTTCATCCTGCTCACGGGTCTGCTCATCATCGCGGCCCTGTCGCTGTTCTTCTTCACGGCGCTCGCCGGGCGGCTCTGGTGCGGCTATGCGTGCCCGCAGACGGTCTGGACCGAGGTGTTCTTCGTGCTGGAGCGCTGGGCCGAGGGCGATGCGCGCAAGCGCAAGAAGCTCGCAGCGGCGCCCTGGAGCGCCGAGAAGGTTCGCCGCAAGGCCACCAAGCAGTTCCTGTTCATCACCTTCGCGCTCTGGACGGGCCTCACCTTCGTCGGCTTCTTCTCGCCCATGCGCGAGCTGGTCCCCACCGCCTTCAGCTTCCAGCTGGGCGGCTGGGAAACCTTCTGGATTCTCTTCTACGGCCTGGCGACTTACGGCAACGCGGGCTATCTGCGCGAGCAGGTGTGCAAGTACATGTGCCCGTATGCCCGCTTCCAGGGCGCCATGTTCGACCGCGACACGCTGATCATCGCCTATGACAACAATCGCGGCGAGCCGCGGGGCGCGCGCTCGCGGAAGGTGGCTCGCGAGGACACCGACAAGGGCGACTGCATCGACTGCAAGCTCTGCGTACAGGTCTGCCCGACGGGCATCGATATCCGCGACGGGCTTCAGTACGAGTGCATTGCGTGCGGCGCGTGCATCGACGCGTGCGACTCGATCATGGACAAGATGGAGTATCCGCGCGGCCTGGTGCGCTACACCTCACAGAATGCGGTGGACCAGGAGGAGACGCACGTCGTCCGCCCGCGCATGTTCTGGTATGCCGGACTTCTGACGGTCCTGGTCGTCATCTGGGGCATCACCGTCTTCAACCGCCCCGAGCTCATCATGGACGTGCTGCGCGATCGCAACACGCTCTACCGGGTCGCCTCGCCGACGACGATCGAGAACAGCTACACCCTGCGCATCTCCAACCGGACCGAGGCGGATCAGACCTTCCTCGTCTCGGTCGAGGGCGTCGACGGGGCGGCCGTGGTTGGAGCCGGCAGCGTCGATGTCGGGCCCGGCGAGGTCGGTTCCCTGCCGACGACCATCGAGGTGCCCTCGAGCGCCATGCGCGGTCCAACGGACATCGTGATCACCCTGACCGCCGAGAGCGACCCGGAGCTGACCATCTCCCGGGAGAGCCGCTTCTTCGGTCCACTGGGCACCGGCCGATGACCAACGACGCCCGGCCCTGGTTCGCCCAGCCGCTCGTGTGGGCGGTGCTCTCACCGCTGATCGTGGTGGTGATCGCCTGCGTCTGGCTCGTTGCGCGGACCATCGATATCGGCGGCGTCGACGCTCTGCCGGGGGAATACGAGAAAACGGGCAAGGTCATCGCCCTGGACGCCGCCGCGCTCGAGCGCTCGCAGGCCCTCGCCCCCCGAGCTACGGGCACGATCGATACGGTCGCCGGGGAGCTGCGGCTCACGATCGACAGCAGCGATCTGCCCACGGCGCTTGCGGCTCGGCTCGTGCACAGCACCCTGCCCGAACGGGATGTCGAGGTGTCGCTGGCCTGGACCGGCGATGGGTTCGAGGCCGCGTTGCCGCCCGCCCTGCCCGACCGCGGCGAGCTGCATGTCTTCCCCGATGACCGCGCCTGGCGGCTCGTGGCTCCGCTGCGGCAGGATGCGCCGCTCGTCTTCCGGGCGTCTCGCCGATGACGCGCTGTTTCCATTGCCACGAACCGGTTCCCGAGGGAATCGACATCACCGTGGAGATCGCAGGCGAGCCGCGGGCCATGTGCTGCCAGGGGTGCGCGGCGGTCGCCGGGCTCATCAGCACCAGCGGCCTCGCGCAGTTCTACAAGCTGCGCACGGAACCGGCCGACAAGCCGGACGAGAACAGCCGGCGCTGGGACGTCTTCGACCGGGAGCAGATCCGGGACGCCGTCACCGATCCGCTACCGGACGGCAGTCGCGAGCTCCTCTGCGCCGTACCGAACGTCAAGTGCGCCGCCTGCAGCTGGTTGATCGAGTCGGTCCTCGGCGACCTGCCCGGTGTCGTCGAGCTGAGCGTCAACCCGGCCACGGCCCGTCTGCGAGCGGTCTACCGGGATCCGCTTGCGCTATCGGAATTTCTGGCCCGGCTCGACTCGCTGGGCTATCGCCCGCAACCGCTGACGCCCGACGCCGTGCTCTCCGCCCAGCGGGCCGAGCGTTCGAGCGCCCTGCGCCGCATCGTGGTCGCGGGCCTCGGCATGATGCAGGTGATGATGTACGCCATCGCCCTCTATGCCGGCTACTTCGAAGGCATGGACAACGCCACCCGGGACTTCTTCCGACTCTTCTCGGCTATCGTGGCCACACCGGTCGTCTGGTACGCCGGATGGCCGTTCTTCGCCGGCGCCTGGCGTGGCCTTCGCACGCTGCGTCCAGGCATGGATCTGCCGGTGTCTCTGGCCATCGGCGGCGCCTACCTCGCCAGCGCCTGGAACACTTTCACCGGCGGGCGCGAGGTCTACTTCGACTCCGCCGTCATGTTCATCTTCTTCCTATCCCTCGCTCGCTGGGTCGAGATGCGCTTGCGCCATCAGGCCTTTGAGCTTGGCTACGCTGCCGGCGAGGAGCTGCCGCAGCATGCGCTCCGTTGGACCGGCGAGCGATGGGAGCCCGTGGCCTTGGCAGAGCTCACCCCCGGTGACCGGATTCGCGTCGCTGCCGGCGAAACCGTGCCGGCTGACGGCGTCCTGCTCGCCGCGGCGGCCCAGGTCGACGAGTCCCTGCTGACGGGTGAGTCGCGCCCCGTGCCGAAACACCATGGCGATGAACTGATCGCGGGCAGTCTGCTGCTCGACGAAACCATCGAGCTCGAACTCGTCAGAACCGGGCGGGACACCCTGCTGTCGTCGATCCGACGTCTCCTCGAGCGTGCCCGGGCGACCCGACCAAGGCAGCTGGCTGCAGCCGATCGTCTCGCCGGATTCCTCGTCATCGGAATCCTCGTCGTGGCCGGCGCGACGGCCGTCTTCTGGTCTCAGGTCGCGCCGGAACGCGCCTTCGAGATCGCGCTGGCTGTCCTGGTCATCACCTGCCCCTGTGCCCTGAGCCTCGCCACGCCGTCCGCGCTGTCCGCGGCAACGACTGCCCTCCTGCGCCGCGGCATCCTCGTGGTGAACACGTCTGCGCTGGAAACGCTGGCGCGGGTTTCCCGGGTCTTTCTCGACAAGACCGGCACGCTGACCACCGGGGAGATGTCCGTCTTTCGGTGCGACCTCGAGCCGGGCACCGACATCGACGAGACCGAAGCGCACGCGATCGCCGCAGCCCTCGAGCGCGGCTTCAGCCATCCCATCGCCGCTGCCTTCCGTCCCTTCGACGACCAGCGTGAAACGGGGCGCGTCAGAAACGAGCCGGGTCAGGGTATCGAGGGCACGGTCGACGGCACGAAGTGGCGCCTCGGACGCGCCGGCTTTGCCTGCTGGCAGGCCTCCCAATCGATGATCGACGACGCCCAGGGGATCGTGGTGCTCGCCAACGAGCAAGGTCCCGTGGCGCGTTTCGAGTTCACGGAAACCCCGCGCGCGGACGCCGACCAGACGCTGCGCGCCCTGGATGTGCCCGTAACGCTGCTCAGTGGTGACGCGCCGGAGCCCGTGAACGCTCTGGCCCGTCAGCTGGGCATCGACGAGGCGTTCGACCGGCAATCACCGGCGGACAAGCTCCTGCGCGTGCGCAAGGCGCAGGACGAAGGCGGCACCGTCGCCATGGTTGGCGACGGCTCGAACGACGCGCCCGTGCTCGCAGGCGCCGACGTCTCGATCGCGCTCGGCAAGGGCAGCGCAATGGCCGGGCGTCAAGCCGACGTGCTGCTGCTCGGCGAGCGCCTGGGCGCCGTCGCCGAGGCCATCGACACAGCCCGGCAGACGCGCCGCGTCGTGCGCCAGAATCTGACCTGGGCGCTCGGCTACAACCTGCTCGCCGTACCCGCTGCCGCCGCCGGCCTGATCCCACCGTGGGCCGCCGCGATCGGCATGTCGCTGAGTTCACTGTTCGTCGTTCTCAACAGCCTCCGCCTCAGTCGGCGCTCGCAAGAGGACGCCACCGCATCAACCTCCACACGCTTCGCGGAGGCGACGTGAGCATCCTGCTTGTCATGATTCCCCTCTCGATCGCGCTCCTGGCAACGGCGGTCGGCATCTTCTTCTGGGCCGTTCGCCGCGGTCAATTCGACGATCTGGAAACACCCGCCTGGAGAGTCGTGCTCGATGACGATTCCCGTCCGCCGCAGACGATCGATGGCGGAGAAGACCGGTGAACGAAGCCCTTCCCATTCTCGCCGCGCTTTATGCCGGTCTGGCGGGCTCGATGCACTGCGTGAGCATGTGCGGCGGCATCGCGGCCCTTGGCGGCATGGGCAGCCAACGCCCCCTCTCCCATGTGTCCCTGTTCAACGCCGGACGCATCCTCTCCTACATGCTCGCGGGCGGCGTCGGTGCCTGGCTCGTCTCCGTGGGTTTCGAATTCGCCCCGTCGCGCACCGCGCGGATCGGCGTGGCGTTTCTGACCGGCGGCGTGCTCGCGGCCATCGGGCTGTATTTCGCCTTCGGCCTGCGGCTCTTTAGCGCCCTCGAATCGCTGGGGGCTCGTTTCTGGACTCGGCTGTCGCCGCTGGTCAGCAAGCTGCTCCCCATCCGCCACCCGGTCCAAGCACTGGCGCTCGGCGGACTCTGGGGCTGGCTGCCCTGCGGCCTCTTCTACGTCACCCTGCCGCTGGCCTGGTCGACCGGCAGCGCCGAAACCGGTGCGCTGGTGATGGCCATGTTCGGGCTCGGCACAGCGCCTGCCATGATCGGCGTAGGTCTCGGCGGCGGCGGCGTACGCGCCGCCCTCCGTCGGCCTGCGGTGCGGCGTGCGGCCGGCGTCACCATGATCGCCTTCGGCGCCTTGATGGCCGCCAGCCCCTGGCTCTTTGGCCACGGTGGCTCGGCCGGCCATCACGACCATGCCGAGATGGCTTCCACCCTGACCATCGGAGGACTGAATGATGCTGATGGAACTGCTTTTCGGTACGTCTGCGGGGATCCTGACCGTCTTCGTGATCAGTTTTACGATCTTCATCGGAGTCTGGTTCGCGTGGATCTTCCTGAAGAAGTCGGCGGAACCGGCGACGAGTGAAGACCTTACGGCCGGCGACGCCGGTTCCGCCGGCGATTCCGGGGGCTAGGCGGTCCCATCGTCCTGGCGACATCGGTTATCCTTGGGGCTTGCCGATCCGCCGCAAGAGCGGGCCCTTTTGCGCATGAGGACGAGTTGATGTCTGATCTGATCATAGTCGCCCTGGACGGGAGCGAATCCAGCCTCCGTGCTCTGGACACCGCCATCGAGCTGGCCGCGCCGCTGGCCAAGACCCTGGTCCTCGTTCACGTGATCGACTGGTCGCCGTTCGTCATCGAAACCTTCGAGGAAAACGAGCACCGCGGTGCCATCCGCAAGAACCAGGTCGAACGCGCAACCACCGAGGTCGTCGCTCCAGCCGAGGAGCGCGCCGCCGCGGCCGGCGTGACCGCTCAGCAGGAAATCCTCTTCGGCGCCCCGGCCGAGGAAATCGTCAAGCAGGCCGAGGCGAAGGCGGCCAGCGCCATCATCATCGGACGCACCGGGCGCAGCAGGCTCGAGCGAATGATGTACGGCAGCATCGCCAACAAGATCATCCAGATCTCCGAGGTCCCGGTCGTCGTCGTACCCTGACCACCGGCCGCCGTGCTGCTTCAGCTAGCCGGATTCCTTGGCTTCTCCGATGACCGAAAAATCGCAGGATTGTCCGATCTCTCCGGCCCGGCCGTGGGGAGAGCGCGATCCGCGGTGCGCCGCGTCGGCGGCCGCGAGCATCCGGCGACGGCGCCCGGCCTTCGAAGGTAGCGCCGGCACGCTGGATCGAGTGACATCGGTTTCTGGCAGCGCGAACCTGGCGCAGCGCCGCGGCTAGACCGACCCGCGAACCTCGCACCTGTCCCGACCCCGGCGTTTGGCGTCCAGCAGGGCGTCGTCGGCACGCTCGAACCAGCTCTCGAACGAGTCCTCCGGCACCGATTCCGTGAGGCCAACGCTCGCGGTTAGGTGCTTGCCGTCGATGATCTCGGTGGTCCGCACGCCTTCGAGAAGCGCCAGAACCCTCCCCTCCGCCGCCGCCAGCGGCGTATCGGGAAAGATGAGCACGAACTCATCCCCGCCGTAGCGGGCGACGACGTCCGTGCCGCGTGTGTCATTCCGGAGGATATCGGCGAACGTCACGAGGGCCCGGTCGCCGGTCGCGTGACCGTAGCGATCGTTGATGGACTTGAAGTCATCGAGGTCGACCACGGCGAGGCAGCTGGTCGTGCCGCGTCGAACGCGCTCGAGTTCGCGCCCCGCATGGTGCATCAACAGATCCCGCGACGTCACACCCGTCAGGGGATCGAACATGAGCCTTTCCCGGAGCTGCCGGTTGTCCGACGCCAGCAGCGGGATGGCCAGGCCGAAGTAAGCGCTCGTCGCGACGATGGCGATCGCAAACTGGTAGACGAAAACAAACTCGTCCAGGGGGAGGACGCTGAGCCAAAGGATGATCACGAGGCTTGCGGCCGCAAGGCTCACGGCCGTTCGTAGCGGCGACTCCGAGTGCGTGATCCAGAGCTGTGGAATCAGCAGGAAGAAGACGAGGAATGCGCTTTCCAGGGTCTGCAGATAGGCGGCAGCGGCCATCGTCGCGCTTACCACCAGGCCGTTCACCAGCAGCTTGAGCCCGAAGGTGCCGGTCAGCTGATCCTGGCGAATGAGATCGAGCGGTTCGATCCAGAATTCCGGGGAGCGCACGAGCTTCAGGAAAAGCGCGCCGAAGAGCGGCGCCAGGACCAGAACGCCGACGAAGTCGCCGATCCAGAAGGCAAGCCAGGTATCCCCGACCGCTCCGGCTTCGAGCATGCCGAAGAGCACCAGGCTGGCAATCGTGCCGACGGTCGCTGCGATCGATGCCGCGGTGGCAATGCCGAGAAAGGCCATGATGATGCGTGGCAAGCTGTGTTGCTGCCGCTCGGCGACACGACGAAGCACGGCCGCACCCAGGCCGTAGCAGCCAAGATGCACGCCTGCATTCGCCAGTCCCGCGCCGATCATCGCCGGCCAGCCGACGGTCAGGTCATAGAGCCAGACGGACCAGAGCGTCGCGACGAAGTTCGCGGCAAACAGAGGTCCGATCGCCCGATTTCCCAGGATCACCAGAGCCGCGAAGGTGAGTGCCGCCGGCGGATACCACACGCTGGCGTGCGCCGTGAACTCGGCGACATGGCCGATGCCCCACACGGCAAGCCAGACCACCGCAAGTGCGGCGCCACGCAGCCAGCGAAGGCTGTGGGCTGCAGGAATCATGCGGAGCCAGGATACCGGTCGAAGAAGCAGGACATACGCGCGTCGATCTCAGGTTTATCGACAACGCGCAATTCTAGCGCAGCGCCGCAGGCAACGGCGCACCGGCACCGTTAGCCGGCCTGTCCCAGGCCGCCGGGGCGGACTCAGACCGCCTGCGAATACCGCTCCCCGTCGCCCTTGCTGCGGAGATAGCGGTCGAAGGTCTTGGCGATCTGGCGCAGCGCCAGGATGCCTTCGGACGTCGCGATCAGCGTGGGGCCGTCCACGCGGATGAGTCCCTTGAAAGCGAGCTTGTGGAGGTCGTCGTTCTCTGGCGAGAAAAGGTCGCGCCAGAGAACGACGACCTCCACA
>JBCCZC010000268.1:0-7766 GCA_039188505.1 Pseudomonadota bacterium
CGGCGCCCGAAGGGGTGAATCGAGCGTTGGCTCAGGCGGCCTTGCGGCTGTCGTAGTCGGCGTCGCCGCGGTACTCGTCGACCGGCGGCGGACGGCGGTTCCGGCCGTCGGTGAAGATCTTCTTCAGGCCGCGGAGCAGCACCTCCAGACCGTCGTCGGCGCGCCGCGCCCAGCGCATGAGCTTGCCCTGGGCGCCGGGCCGGGTCTCGTGGAACAGCATGGCCAGCACGAAGTAGGCCAGGGCCGTCCAGAAGGTGAAGACCAGCAGCAGGACCGCGGCAACGCTGCGCACGGCCCAGAGTTCCCATTCCGAGCGCCGGGCGAGCGTCGCGCAGACGCCAAACACCCAGCCTTCCTCGCTGCGGTCGTCCAGCAGTCGCTTGAGGTCGGATCGGACCTCGTCGAAGCTCTTGGTGCTCATCGTTGGCAATTCCTCACGCTGATCGGGTGAATGATGGATTGTGGATCGAGACTGACGTCCGCCGCGACTGCCGAAAGTCCGTCCTCGCATGCGCTCACGTCGAAACCCTGGGCTTCGATCGCGCCCCAGAGCAGGAGCAGGGCGAGGATGAGCTCCAGCAGGAGCTGAACGTTGTTTCCTGGTCTTCTACCACCAATGATTTTCATGTTGACCTCCCTTTCGCCAGCATAGATACAAGAAGCGTGCCAGCGCGCGGAGTCCCAGTAATGCTGGGCCCTGGGCGCGGCGCATCGGCGCGGGTGGCCAAGAGTTGGCGGATTCCACCAGCGGGGAATCCAGGGGGCAGGCTGCTAACATGCCGGGTCCGGAGCAGTCTCATCGAAGAGGCAAATGAACGAGGAATCGGCGCAGACCGACGCGGTCGCTGAAGCGGTGGAGGCAGAAGCCTCGGCGCCCGCTGTCGAAGAAAAAGAAGCCGCCTGGCTCCGAGACGCGCTGCTCGCGGGCATCCAGCGTGTCCTCTCCCAGCGTGATTACATCAATCAAATCAACGTGTTTCCTGTCGCTGACGGCGATACGGGGACCAATCTCGCGTTCACGCTGCACGCGGTCATGCACGCCATCCGTGGTGATCTGGGCCCGGACGTCGGCGAACTGGCGCGCCGGGCAGCCGACGTGGCGCTCGACAGTTCGCGGGGAAACTCCGGGGCCATCTTCGCCCAGTACCTGCAGGGCTTCTCCGAGGGCGTCGATGATGCCCAGACTCTGACCTTCCCCCGCTACGCTGTGGGTGCCGACGTCGGGGCAACCAGCGCGCGCGGCGCAATCGCCGAGCCGCGCGAGGGCACGATGCTCTCCGTGATCCGGGCCTACGCCGACGCGCTCCTCGCCGAGCCCCCGGAGACCAGTCTTGCGAGCGGGCTGGCGATCGGACTTGCGGCAGCGCGGGAGGCGCTGGCCAGGACACCGGAGCAGCTCGAGGTACTGCGCCAGCATGACGTCGTCGACGCCGGCGGCCAGGGCTTCGTCGACGTTCTCGAGGGGATGCAGGCGTTCGTCGAGAGCGGTACCGTCGAGGGCCTGGTGCCGGAGGAGCTCGAACTGCCGGATGACGCTATCGCTCCGGCGATCGAGGCCAACGAGTCGGACCATCGATTCTGTACCGAGTGCATGTTGACCGGCGACGCGATCGATCGCATGAAGCTGCGGGAGGCCATCCAGGAATTCGGCGCCAGCAGCCTCGTCATCGCGGGCACCAAGCGTAAGGTCCGCGTCCACGTCCATGTCGACAATCCGGGCGCGCTCTTTCTCCTCTGCGAGGACTTCGGCGTCGTCAGCAGTCAGAAGGCCGACGATATGGAGCGGCAGCGGTCCGCGCATGGCGTGCGCCAGCGGGTCGCGATCGTCACTGACACGGGCGCAGATATTCCCGATGCTGAGCTGGAGCGGCTGCAGATCCACCTCGTTCCGCTGCGCGTTCACTTCGGCGACCGGCAGCACCTGGACAAGGTGAGCCTGACGCCCGGTGAGTTCTACGAGCGGCTGGAGAACGGCGACCGGATCCCGCGGACCTCGCAGCCGCCGCCTGGCGATTTCCGCCGCCAGTTCGATTTTCTCGGTTCGCACTACGACGGCGTGGTCTGCGTGACGATTTCCGCCGCGCTCAGCGGCACGTGGCAGGCCGCCGAAAATGTCGCTCGGCGCTCCCGCTTCGACCACCTGTCGGCGATCGACAGCATGAATGCCTCCGCGGGACAGGGGCTCCTCACGATGTATGCGGCCGAGGCGGCCCTGGCCGGCGCGACCCGGCAGCAGATCGTGGACCTGCTGGCCGAGGAGCGCGGCCGCCTCGAGACCTTCGCGATCCTTCCCGATCTCGCCTACCCAGTTCGCGGCGGTCGCCTGCCCGGGTGGGTGGAGCGGGTCGCCAATTTCCTGCGGCTCATGCCCGTGATCGGTACGGACGGCAAGGGTCGGATCAAGCCGCGTGGTGTGATCTTCGGTCGCGACGATCGGCCGCGGCGGTTCGCGCGCTGGATGGCGAAGCGCGCCCCGCACGGCGACGGCGTTCGCGTCATGATCGCCCATTGCAACAACAACGAGGGCGCCCGCGCACTCCGCGACCAACTGGTGCGACTCGTTCCGAGGGTGCATTCGGTCTACCTGACCGAGGCCGGGACAGCCCTCGGGGCTCATGCCGGGCCGGGCACGCTCATCGTGTCGATCCAGCGCTACGTCCCGCCGGAGGATCGGCTCGCCAACGGCAACGCGACGGGAGAAACCCGTTGCTAGCGCTGACCGCGAAGGTCCTCGTCGCCTATCTCATCGGGTCCCTTTCGGGCAGCCTGCTGCTGGGCCGGCTCGGCGGCTTCGACGTCCGGCGGCATGGCAGCGGCAATGCGGGCGGCACCAATGCGCTCCGGACGCGCGGCCTGCGCTTCGCCCTGGGCGTGATGGTGATCGACATCGGCAAGGGTGTGCTGGCGGTCGCGGTCGTGCCGGGCTGGCCCGCGGAAACGACAGTCGATCCGGGCCTGGTGACGGCAGCCTGCGGGCTTGGCGTGATCCTGGGCCACATGTACCCCGTCTTCTTCGGTTTCCGCGGCGGCAAGGGTGCCGCGGCATTTGTCGGCGGCGCGGGCGTCATGCTGCCATCCGCCCTGGGTCCGGTCCTGCTCATCTGGGCGCTCATGATCGTCCTCACGGGTTACGTTGGTCTGGCGACAATCTGTGCGGCAACCAGCTTCTTCTTCGTGGCGCTATGGCTGGCCGACCCGGCGCAGTGGTCCTGGCTGCTGCCCTACGCGGCGCTCGGCGCCTTGCTCGTCATCTATGCTCACCGATCCAACATCAGACGCCTGTTCGAGGGCACGGAGAATCGCTTTGACCGGGTTCGGGTCCAGAACTGGCGACGCTGAGCCCGCCTGGCTGGCGGTGCTGCGGGCGTTGTCGGCCGACGGTTGGACCAGCGGCGAGGAGCTTGCCGCGCGCGCTGGGGTCACGCGGGCAGCGATCTGGAAGCAGGTCGGCGCGCTGGAGGAGCGAGGCATTCCCATTGACCGGTCCCGCGGACGCGGCTATCGCCTGACGGCCCCGGTGCAGCTCCTTGATGCAGGTGCCCTCGGGGCGGCGATCGCGGCCAGCTGCGGACCGTATCCCGTTCGTGTCCTGGCCGAGACCGCATCCACGAACAGCTGGCTCCGGACCGCCGTCAAGGCCGGTGGAATCGCAAACGGGACGGTCTGCGTCGCCGAATCCCAGCACGCCGGACGCGGCCGCAGAGGCCGCGCGTGGGCCGCAGCGGCGGCGCGCAACGTTGCGCTGAGCGTCTACTGGCGCTTCGCGAGCGGGCTCGGAGCACTCGGCGGGCTCAGCGTCGCGATCGGGGCCGCCATTGCGGAGGCGCTGGAGCCGGGTGGGGCGGAGATTTCGCTCAAATGGCCCAACGACCTCATTACACCGGACGGCAAGCTCGGCGGGATTCTCATCGAGGCCGATGGCGAAATGGACGGTCCTGCGGACGTGATCGTGGGCATCGGCGTGAATCTCGATCAGCCCGGCGACAGCCGCATCGATCAGGCTTGGACAGACCTTGCCGGCCTGACCGGCGCCCCGGTCGACCGCAACGCCGTGACCGCCGCGATCGCCGCGGCCACGCTGACCGGGCTCGCTCGCTTCGAGGACGCGGGGCTTGTCCCCTTCCTCGCGACCTGGGACCGGCGCGACGCGCTTCGTGGTCGGCACGTCCGGGTGACCGGCCTGGCGACCGGCCTCCGGGGTATGGCCGTCGGGATCGGACCGGAGGGGCAGCTCCTCGTCGATACCGGTGCGGGTATCGAGGGCGTGCACGGCGGGGAGATCAGCGTACGATCCGCGGCGGCCGAGCCCTGATGCTGGCTGCCATCGACATTGGCAATTCGCGCCTGAAGTGGGCGCTCTTCGACGGTACCGCTCTACGTGGAGCGGGGGCCGTGACGACCGTGGCGGACTGCCTGGAGGCGCTGGCTGCGGAGGCCGATGCCCCCTCCGCCGTCGCCCTCGCGCCGACCGGCTCGCCGGAACACGCGCAGGCGCTGCTCTCGGGCGCCGGCGAACGCTGGCCGGGCGTGCCCCGCTTCGTCGCGCGAACGCGGGCCCGATGCGCCGGCCTCGTCAACGCCTACCAGGACCCCGCCACCATGGGCGTCGATCGCTGGCTTGCCATGGTGGAGGCGTGGTCGACCGTGCGCTTGCCGGTTTGCGTGGTGGATGCGGGCACCGCCGTCACGGTCGACGCTGTCGACGGAGCGGGACAGCAGCTGGGCGGGCTCATCATTCCCGGTCAGGCTCTCATGATGGGGTCCCTGGCACGGTCTACGGCCCGGGTCGGCGCGCACGCTGCCACGGACGCGGTTCCCCGCTGGGGACGGTCCACCGGTGCCTGCGTAGAGGCGGGTTCGGTCGCGGCGATCCGTGGCGCCGTTCGCGAGGCGGTGGCCGGCTTCCGCGCCGACTTCCAGGACGGTCGCGTCTTTCTGACCGGCGGTGATCGCGGACTGCTTCACGGCGCTGTTCACGCCGGCGACGATTCGGTTACGATCGACCCGGTCCTCGTGCTGCGGGGACTCGAGCGGTGCTGGCGGCTCGGCCAGCTCGATGCCGCGGGGGGAACCCCCTGATGCCGATGAGCCTGCGCCCACTATGCTGATCCGGATCACCGTCTTTCTGCTGCTGGCCGTGAATATCGGTCTGTACGCGCTGCAGGTAACGCGCCCGCCGGCATCGCCCGCCGCGCCCCGCGCCGCGCCGCTGCCCCTGGAGGTGCCCGAACTGGTACTGCTCCGTGAGCGTGAGGCAGACCTTCTGGCCGGCCTGACCACCTCGTCCACGGATCCGACGGCCGAGACGTCCGCCTGCTTCGCTCTGGGACCCTTCTCGAACCAGGCGGATCTGCGCCGGGCCTTCAACGCGCTCGCGCCCCAGGTGGCGCGGAGCCGGCAGCGCCAGACGGTTGAAACGCAGGATCGCGGCTTCTGGGTTTTCCTGCCGGCGGTGGCTTCCCGGGAGGAAGCGCTCGGCGTTGCGCGGGACCTGTCGGGAGCCGGCCTTCGCGATTACTACGTGGTCACCGCGGGCCCGGAGGAGAACACGATTTCCCTGGGTCTTTTCCGGCTCGAGGACAATGCCCGGCGTCGCCAGGAAGCGCTGCGATCGCTGGGCTTCCGAGCAGAGCTGGCGCGGCGCACCGAGGAATCGCGGGCCTACTGGCTCGACTACGCCGGCCTACCGGACGTGCCGGCACCCTGGGAGCGGATCGTGGCGTCGAATCCGGGCGTGGATCGCCGCCCGATCCCGTGCTTCCGGCCCGACGATCCGGCCCCCTGAGACGCACTTAACACCACTGCAATAATCGCAGGTCAGGCTCCGATCACGGCGTTCGGGCGTGGCGTTCCACCCCTCAGTCCACTCCGGGAGCGGCTCTGCGTCGCTCCACGCGCGCCAGACGCCACCTGGCGTTCGCCAGGTTTGATCCCGCGGTTCTCACCCCTATCGGCCGCGGGTTTTTTTTTGCGTGGTCCAGGATGACGAAACATGGTGGCACGCGACGTCGACGGCGATGTTCTCTCGACCAACGGTGCCCTGGCACGGCTAGCGGCGCTGGCGCACGCCGATCCGCGAGAGACGCCGGACCGAGCCGGACGGGGCGGCCGCATCGCGCCCGCCCTGAGCCCCCTCTGCGCGGCCGTCGACCGCGGCCAGTTCGAGGTCTGCGGTCTCGTGCGTTCGCAGCGCGACGGCGACGCCGTGCTGCATCATGTCCGGCCCGAAGGCGTCCATCAGCGCATCGGGCGGCCGCTCGGAGGCCGCGCCGGCCACGCGACCCAGCGCCTGCCCCATCCCCTGGGGCTGGCCATTATCGAGGCGATCGATCCATGAAAGTATTGTTCCTCTGCACCGGCAACTCCTGCCGGAGCCAGATGGCCGAAGGATTCGCGCGGGGACTCTGGCCGGACGGTCTGGAGGTCAGTTCCGCCGGTATCGAGAAACACGGTTTGAACCCCAACGCCATGCGGGTCATGGCCGAAGCCGGCTACTCGATCGACAGCCAGAAAAGTCAGTCGCTGGACGACCTGCCTGACCTGGCTTTCGATCTCGTCATCACCGTCTGCGGCCACGCGCATGAAACCTGCGCGATGTTTCCCGGGGAGGCGCGGGTGGTGCACCAGGGGTTCGACGACCCACCGAAGCTCGCCGCCGGTCTTCCGGAGGACGAAGCGTTGGTCCACTATCGTCGCGTTCGGGACGAGATCCGTGAGGCCGTCGCGAAGATGCCCGAGGCGTACGGACTGCTTCGGGCTCCCTGAGCGGCGAACTCAGCTGAGGCTGAGGTTGACCTTCTCGTAGCGTTCGCGGCGCTCGCGTTGCTCCTTCTTCTCCTGGGCAAACACAGAGAGGTTCGCGATCGGGCGCGCCTCCAGGCGCCCGAGACCGATGGGCTCGCCGGTCAGCTCGCAGTAGCCGTAGCTGCCGTCCCGGATGCGAGCCAGCGCCGCGTCGATCTTGCCGATCAGCTTTCGGTAGCGATCCCGCGTTCGAAGCTCGAGCGTCTGGATCTCCAGCTGGGACGAGTGGTCGGCCTCGTCACCGACTTCCCGCTCGGCGCTGCGCATGGCGTTGATCGTGGCGCGTGACTCCGCCATCAGCTCCTCGCGCCAATCGAGTAGCCGCTGGCGGAAGTAGGCCAGCTGGCGATCGGACAAGTAGTCCTCGGCTTCGCTCGGCTGCTGGCCGGAACCAGATTCGTTCGAGGCATCTGCCATGGCCCGGCACCGTCCTCAGGCCGCGCTCGGAAGCACGTGCTCCTGGCGCCACCAGTCGGGGGCCAGCGTCGTCATATGCCGGGCGCGGCCGGCCACGTGCCAGAGCTCGAAGCCGCCGGTGAGCGGCTCGACGATTGTCGAGCAGTGCTCGACCCAGTTGCCGGTGTTGAGATAGGCCACCCCGCCGTCCCGGCGGATGTTCGCGAAGTGGATGTGGCCGCCGATGTAGCCGTCGACGGGCAACGGCTTGGTGCCCTCGATCACGCGGTTCTCGAACGCTTCGATGAAAGCCATGGCGCGCCGAACGCATTTCTTGATGTCCAGCGAAACCGGGTGGTAGTCGAGGTCGAAGGAGCAGCGGGCCTGGTTGTAGACGCGGTTCATCCAGGTGATGACTTCATAGAGCGATTCGCCCAGGGCCTCGATCCAGGGCGCGTGGCCTCTCCCGGTCCGGTCGAACTCGTCCCCGTGCGCCACCCGGTAGATCGATCCGTCCAGCGCGCGGTAGTCGACCGTGCGCTCGATACGAACGCCCTGGATCTCGC
>JBCCZC010000269.1:0-7764 GCA_039188505.1 Pseudomonadota bacterium
ACCGGGGCGGCGCGGTGCCTTCAGGAAGTTCGCGCGTTCCTCGCACGCTACCGCCGGGCGGGACTCGCCTGCCACACGAGCGACGAGTTGCTGCTGAATGCCCTCGTTATACGCCAGGAACCTTGGGTCGGCGTAGTCGACGACTACGACTACAACTTCTGCAGCTATCTCCTGGAAAGGGACCCGGCATGGACATCACGCACGCCGATTCTCCACTTCCATTCGATCAAGCCCAATCGCTTCGCCGACCGCGATGTCGTTGGGGGTCCGAAGTGGCAGCCCATCAGCGAGCGACTCTGTGTCGAGATCCCCGAAGAAGGTAGCGGCGGGGAACGCTGGGCGCGCGCCGTCGCCGAGGACCGTCATATGCATCTCGCCATGATGCTCTGGTTCCGGGCATGCCACGTCGCGTGCACTGGCCTGAGCCTCGAGCGCCCGATGCCGATGACACTACAGGTTCCACTCGCAACGGCCGAAGCCGAGCTACTGCGGCTTGCGGATGAGCTGGGAGTCGATCTCGCGACCGTGAGCGGAGGCTAGCCCGGGCTGCCGGTGCCGTGCTGCTTCGCGCATGCGGAGCAGGCCTCACGACGGCATGTCGGTGCCCGCTCATGCCATCAGGCACAGCTGGGCAGATCTCCGCTGCGCTAGAATCGCGGGCCTTACAGTTCCGATCAGGCCCCTCCCATGCGCAGAGCCATTCTCTCGACCCTCTCTCTTCTGCTGCTCGCCAGCACCGCAACGGCCGATACCCGACTCCTCCGCTATCCGGACATCCACGGCGACACCGTGGTGTTCGTCTATGCGGGTGATCTCTACGTCGCCGGCTCCGACGGGGGCGTTGCGCGGCGTCTGACCTCGCACGAGGGACTCGAGCTCTTCCCGAAGTTCTCCCCGGACGGATCGCAGATCGCGTTCTCGGCCGAGTACAACGGCACGCGCCAGGTCTACGTCATGCCGACCGCGGGCGGGGAGCCGAAGCAGCTCACCTGGTACAACGACGTTGGCCCCATGCCGCCGCGCGGGGGCTTCGACTACCGCGTGCTCGACTGGACACCGGACGGCGAAAACGTGCTGGTTCGAGCGAATCGCCTTCCCTGGGGGGTGCGGATGGGCCAGTTCTACCTGGTGCCGGCCGACGGTGGGACGGAGACGCCACTCGCCATTCCCGAGGGCGGTGGCGGCATGTTCTCGCCCGATGGCAAAAAGGTCGTCTACACGCCCATCGACCGGGAGTTCCGGACTTGGAAGCGCTACCGCGGTGGGCGGGCGCAGGACGTCTGGGTCTATGACCTCGAGGCCGATAACTCGCGCCAGCTCACGACCAGCCCGGCGACCGACAACCAGCCGCTCTGGGTTGGTGACGCAATCTTCTACACCTCCGATCGCGACTACACGCTGAATCTGTTCCGCCACATCGACAACGGCGCGCCGGTTGCCGTAACGGACCACGACGACTTCGACGTCCTCTGGCCGAGCGCTGGACCCGACGCCATCGTCTACCAGAGCGGCGGCTGGCTCCATCGCTTCGACCCCACGTCCGGCGAGAGCCGGAAGCTGTCCATCACCGTGACGGGCGATCGTCCGCACCGGATGCCACACGTGGTCGAGGTCGCCGAGTTCGTCCAGACCGCCAACGTGTCGCCGGACGGCAAGCGTGCCGTCCTCAGTGGCAGGGGCGAGGTGTTCACGGTCCCGGCGAAGGAGGGGCCGATCCGCAACATCACCCGGACCGGCAGCGAGCGCGAGATCAACGCGACCTGGTCGCCGGACGGTTCGCAGATCGCCTATCTCTCCGATGCAACCGGGGAGTACGAGCTGTGGGTGCGGCCCCAGGATGGCCGCGGCGAGGCCCGCCAGATCACCGATGACGGCTCAGTCTGGCGCTACCCGCCGGCATGGTCTCCGGATGGCACCATGCTGCTTTTCGGCGACACGGCGCAGCGCCTCAACGTGGCCGAGGTGGAGAGCGGCCGGGTTCGTGTGCTCGACAGCTCGCGGCACAACGATATCAACGACTACGCGTGGGGGCCGGACAGCCGCCACGTGGCCTACATCCGCGACAACGCCCAGGGCATGTGTAGCGTCTGGATCCACGATCTCGACGAAGGCGAGTCGACCCAGGTGACGGGCGACGAGACGGCGGAGGGCAGCCCCGCCTTCGATCCGGAAGGCCGCTACCTCTATTTCCTGTCGTCCCGCGACTACGATCTCAGCTTCTCGAGCATCGAGTTCGACTACCAGGTGATGAACTCGGTCCGCGTCTATGCCGCCCAGCTGAACGCCGAGGCTCCCGCACTGCATCGACCCGAAAGCGACGAGGTAGCGGTTTCCAACAGCGAAGGGGGCGACGAAAACGACGATGACGACGAAGGTGAAACCGATCTGGCCATCGACTACGCCGGCATCGAGGCGCGCACGGTTGCGCTGCAAAGCGGGGGTGGCGTCTACCGCAGCGTCAGCGCCAACGCATCGGGCGTCTTCTACCTTGCAGGCCAAGGCCCGGCGACCGCGCTGAAGTACTTCGATATCGAGAGCGAAGAGGAGAAGACGGTACTCGAAGGTATCGCGGTCTACACGCTGGCCGCCAAGGGCGGTCACGTGCTCTTCCGGAAGGGGCAGGACTGGGGCATCGCCGAGGCGAAGCCCGATCAGGATGCCGGCAAGGGCCATCTGGATCTCGCCGACCTCGAGCTCCGCGTCGATCCGGCCGAGGAGTGGGGCCAGATGTACGTCGATGGCTGGCGCATCTTGCGCGACTGGTTCTATGACCCGGGCATGCACGGCATGGACTGGGACGCGGTCCACGAAAAGTACGAGCCGCTGGTAGGGCACGTGGCGCACCGTTCGGATCTCGACTTCATTTTCGGCGAGATCGCGGGCGAGATGAACGCGGGCCACATCTATGTGCAGAACGGCGATCAGCCGTCGGTCGAGCGCCGCAACGGCGGCCTGCTCGGCGCGGAGATCGAGCCGGCGGACGGCTTCTTCCGCATCGCGAAGGTGTTCGGTGGTGAACCCTGGCACGCCATGTTCCGCTCGCCGCTGGCCGAGCCCGGCGTGGACGTCTCCGCGGGCGACTACATCCTGGCCGTCGATGGCGTTTCAACGAGCGGCGTGGACAACTTCTACCGGTTGCTGGAGAACCGTGGCGGCGACGTGGTCACGCTGACCGTCAACGATCGAGCCCGGGAGCGCGGCGCGCGTGACGTGATGGTCCGGACCGTGACCTCGGAAACCAGCCTGCGTTACCTCGACTGGATCAACGATCGCCGCAAGCGCGTCGATGAGCTCTCCGGCGGCCGGATCGGCTACGTCCATCTCCCGAATACCGCCACCGATGGCAATCGTGAGCTCTTCAAGCGGTTCCTGCCCCAGGTCGGCAAGGACGCGCTCATCATCGACGCCCGCTACAACGGCGGCGGCTTCATTCCGGATCGCATGATCGAGGTGGTCTCGCGCAAGCCGCTGAACTACTGGAAGCGCCGCGGCCTCGACCCGCAGGCAACGCCCGCATTCTCCCACGATGGACCGAAGGCGACGTTGATCAACGGTTATTCGAGCTCGGGGGGGGACGCCTTCCCCTACTACTTCCGCAAGCTCGGCCTCGGACCGCTGATCGGCACCCGCAGCTGGGGTGGTCTGATCGGCATCTCGGGCAACCCGATGCTTGTCGACGGCGGCGGGATCCTCGCCTCCACGTTCCGTTTCCTCGACACCGACGGCAACTGGGCGGTCGAGAACGAGGGCGTAGCGCCGGATATCGAGGTCGTCGATCGGCCGGAGCGGGTCGCCGCCGGTGAGGATCCGACGCTGGAGCGCGCCGTGGCGTATCTGCTCGAGCAGCTTGAGGCCGACCCGCCCGAGGCGGTTGTAGCGCCGCCCGCGCCGACGGATTTCTGACGGTCCGGGGAGCGTGATCGAGGCCACTCGATCACGCTGTCCTGCTGCCCGTGCGTTGCCCTGCAGAGCCAGCGTGTCGACGCAGTCCCGTACGTCCGTGCACTGCATCCACTATTCCACGCCTTCCGAACCCGGCTCGAACCCGCCGGCGAAGATCACGTCCGGCGGCGGCGACTCCGAGCCGCCGATGCTGAACGCGCCGATGCTCGATGAGGGCCCGACATAGCAGTCGTTGAGCGGGGTTACACGCCAGAAGAGACTGCCATCCGAGAGCGGTCTGCGGATCGTGAATCGGGTGCCTTCCACCACTTCTGCCAGCAGGACATTCTCGAAATCACGCGTCGAGGAAACCTCCAGCCGATATGCACTGGCCTGTACAGTCTCGGTCCACACGAGTTCCGCAGGGAAAGTCACCGTCCGCCCGGCGATCGGCGCCAGGGGCGACACCGCTCCGTCGATTTCCTCGAAAACGCCAACAAACGCGACTCGCGTGACTTGCTCCCCGGTGCTGAAGGTCAGAGCCACGTTGACCGGATACACCCCAGCGCTCGGGGCTGATGGAAAATTGATCGTCAACGCTCTTGTGCCGAGGAAGGGTACCGACGGCACGGTGACCTCAACCGCGGCCGCCAACCCTGCCTCGACCGCGACGGACACCACCTCGAGATCCTCCCCTCCCGCAACCAGCTCGAGTTCCGCTGACTGGCCGCCGTCATCCGAACTCAGACAGAGCTGCGCTTGCGGTTGGAGCACTAACGTAGCGGTTCCAGGCAGCGAGCGACCTGTCTCCTCGAGAAGCCCAAGGCCCTGATTCTCGAACGCGGTGCCATCACCGCCCAGTACCATGCTGCCGTCGGTCGAAACGGACGACCCGATGGATGCGCCAGCCTGGGAGAGGATCGCTGCAGGTGCCGAGAACACGCCATCCGTGTAACTGTACACTGCCCCGTCTTCCCCAAAGTCTCGCGCCGGCGCCCCTACGACAAGCAGGCCATCCGTGGCGTCGACAGCGGTACCGAATCCGGCCTCGATCTGAAAGATCTCGGACAGCTGTTGAAGGGAGGCCGCATCAAAGACGAACACCGAGCCAGGATCGGAAGAACTGGACGGCGCGCCAACGAACATGGTGTCCCCGTCGATGGCGACCGAGGCACCGAACGCCAACATGTCATCGTCGAGGGACACGGTGCCCACGAGCTGCAGGTTTTCCGCCACCTGTTCATAGAGGTCCACCACGCCGGTGCCGGCACCAATGCCCAAGCCGTCAGAACCACCGATCGCAAGCTTGCCGGACGCGTAATCGAGGGACGCCCCGAAATTGGAAACCGTGCCGATCGATGGCGCGATCGTGTCCATCAACGTCGCAGCGGTCGCCCCAAGGGAGAAGACGTAAACCTGCCCGGACCCCGCGGCCTGTGGATCCCCGACTGACATCACGTCGCCTTCCATGGAGAGAGCTGAACCGAATGCTTCGGCGCTGCCCGCGTCGACTCCGAACTTGTAATCGAAGCCATTGGCGAGGTTGCGCTCGAAAATGGCGGCGCCGATGCCGCCCAACGCCAGACCCTTCGCGCGATCACCGTCTGCCGGCGCGCCAACGGCAAGGCGCTGGCCCGAAAGCGCGATGGATGCGCCGAAGCGACGGCCTTCGAAACCTGGTGGGGCCATGATCTTCTGGACGATTCGCGGTGAATCAACGCTCGTGTCGTACACGAAGACTGTGCCGCCCTCGAGCTCCGGCGCGGCCACAGCCACCGTGTCCGAATCCAATGCCACCGATTCCCCGAAGCCGTAGTCGATGTCGCCGACCAGGATCTCCACGGCGCCATCGCTGTCGAGACGCAGGATCTGGGACGGGACACCGGGGAAGCCGCCGCGATCGCCGAACACCCCTTCCTCCGTGATCAGGGATACGTTAAAGAAAAAATCGATTGCTATCGCGTCACCCTTTCGCCCCGCGAAGAATCTCGAATCGACGATGAACGGCTCGAGTGATCCGTCCGGAGCAACCCTGCTGACGACTGGAAACTCGCTCAACGAGTTCCCGTTGCTTCTGAGATAGATCTCGTTGTCGGAGCCGAACACTGGCAGGACGTTTCCGGCGCGCTCTGCCGTCACGACGTATTCGATCTGATCTTCCCCGACGGAAGTGAAGACACCGGTGGTGTCGAAGCCCAGAAAACGCTCGCCGTCAAAGTCCTCGATCTGGGTATCGCTGGCCCCCTCCGGCTCATCAGGCATCACGAAGACGGTTCGGGCAGAGCGCTGTTCGACATCAATCTCCAGCACCCGAGTATTGGTGCGATTCCGATCTCTGGCGAACGCGAATATGCGGCCAAGTGCCTCGAACGCAAACCGGCATTGTAGCTGGCTGCCGTCCAGCGTCGTGCCATCGAGGATCGGCCACCACGATCCCTCCGAGAACGCGAGAAAGTCGAAGAACGTATCTCCGGAGCTCCCGCATGAGAATAGTGATCCGTCACCGCCCTGAACCGGGTCCTGCGCCGATATCAGCGTGGTCGTGAGCCGACCATCCGCACCGATCTGTCTCAGCCTTCCCGACTGTATGTCGGAGTACAAAATGGCACCGTCGGAAAGCAACTGAAGCCGGAAATTGACGATACCGGCGGCCGCGTGCCTCGCTGGCCGCCCTTCGTTGAAATCCCCGCCGATAACGGGAACAACCGGAGAGCTTGCTCCCTCAGGTGTGAGGGAAAGGATCTTCACGATCCGACGGTTCGATCTCTCCAGCACATGCAGTTCGTCTGCGCCGTTAAAGTCCAGCGGCACAGCACCGCTCGCTTTTGTCGGGAGAAACGCCACCGTTGCGTACGCCTCCGTGGCCGGATCAAAGCGAAAGACGACATCTCCCCCGGTGGCGTAGCCGGAGACAAAGATTTCATCAGCGCTATTGATCGCCAGGTCGTCGAGATCGGGGCTGTTGCCGAGCAGGCGCCTGGGCAAGGTCGCAACGCGATTACCGAAGCCGGCATCGGTCAATTCATAGAGCGCCTGATCGAGCTCGAGGTCCGGATCCTCGCCCCGGAATCGGAAGACCATCGCGAGTCTGTCGCCGTTGGCCAGGGAATCGATGGCCACCACCCTCGCCGAGAAACCGTCCGGAAACGTGAAGTCCGCATCCACCACCGTCTCGACGGTATCCCCCTCGACCACCGAGAGCCCCTCGGCGTCCTTGATCCAGGTCTTTCCATGTCGATCCGCATGCAGGACGAAACTCTGGCCCCGGCCGATCATCCGGGCCTCACTGTCCTCGACGACGAGAAGACCTCGATTCGTTCCCATCAGGATACGTCCGGACGCTTCAACGGCGACGCCGCTGGAAACGCGCACACCGTTCGAGACACCGTTGACTCCGCGGATGAGCGTGAAACGAGCGGGACTGGTACCCGATCCAGGCAGCAGCACCGAAGCGCCCCCGATCGTCGTCCCCGCGATAATCTCGGCAATTCCCGCTTCGCTACGTCTGATGAGCAGATCCTGCTCGGGGTCGTAGACCAGCAGTCGTCCTTCGTTGTCGAAGGTGATGTCTGATAGCCCGAAGAAGCCAACATCCAGCGCCTGGCTACCCTCGATCGGACTGGAAATCACCAGGGGCGACGCTTTCGCCGCCCCGGAAAAGCAGGCAAGGCAGGCCGTCATGCAGATGATCCGGACGAACAGATTTCTCACTGATGGGCTCCCTGGAAACGAACGCATTGGGTGACGAAACCGAGACTGTCAGAGAACCCGGTTTCACTCCTGATGCCGACCTTACGTCTTGCTGATCACCGGCAAAGGAATCCCAAAAGCAAGGTCTCAGAAGCCAAGGCGTCGCCTCAGGCGGCGTTCAATCGAGACCGA
>JBCCZC010000270.1:0-7724 GCA_039188505.1 Pseudomonadota bacterium
GGCCAGTTTCACCGCGCCGGCGCGGCGGCGGCAATATCTCGGCGGCCATGCCCTGCTGAACCGGCTGCTGGCGCGGCTCGGGAGCGAGCGGACGGTCGGCCGCGCGGAATCCGGTCAGCCGCAGGCCACGGTCGACCAACGGCCCGTGGCTGTATCGCTGTCGCACGCCGGCGGACTCGTTGCCGCGGCGGTGGGGTCGGTCCATCGGCTCGGCATCGATCTCGAGTTTCCCAGGAACCAGCGCAACTGGGCGCGACTGGCGCGCCGCTTCACCTGGCTCGCCCATCCAGAGAGCGGCGAGCGCGTCTTCCGCTGGTGTCTCTGGGAAGCCACCGGCAAGGCTCGCGGCGCCAGCGTCTTTCGCGGCCCGGACCCGGTCTTCGAGGCGCTTCGCTCAGGCGCCAGCGAAGACTGGTCGCTGCAGCGCGAGACGTTACCGGGCGGCGGCTGCTTCGTGATGGTCTGCCGCTCCTGAGGACCCGTTTCACTGCCCGTCGATTTCGGCGCGGCGCTTCGCGGCGACGCCCTCGATGCGGGCGGCCAGCTGCGGATAGTCCTCGCAGAGTTCCTCGAAGTCTGCTTGCTTCAGCACGAGGAACCGGCAGCTCGACACGGCCCGGACGGTCGCGACCCGCTCGGTGTGCCCGAGGAGCGCCATCTCGCCGAAGAAGTCTCCGCGCGTCAGCTCCACGGTGCGGTCTGGCAGCTCCACGGCGACGGTGCCGCGGACGAGGAAGTACATCCGATCGGCACGGCTGCCGACCCGAAGGATGATCTCGTTCGGCACGGCGGTGCGCTCATCGAGCAGCTCGGCGACGCGGGCGATCTCGACCGCATCCAGCTTGCCGAATACCGGTACGGCGGCCACGAGGTGCCAGCTCGCCAGGAAGTCCTCCTTGTCCGTCTCCCGGGAGAAGCCCGACGCGAGCATCGCCGCAGGCAGGGCGAACATGCCGATACCGAACATGGCGATGAACGTCCCCATGATTCGGCCCAGGGGCGTCACCGGCACGACATCGCCGTAGCCGACCGTCGTCAGCGTCGCGATCCCCCACCACATCGCCGCCGGGATGCTGCCGAAGGCGTCGGGCTGGTGATCGCGCTCGATCAGGTACATGACGCTCGAGCAGACGACCAGCATGAAGAGCATCACCACGGAGGCCGACAGCAGGGCGCGACGCTGTGCGGCCAAGACGTTGCCAAGCGTCCGCAGCGCGGGAAAGTAGCGCGCGAGCTTGAGGAGCCGCAGGAGACGGAAAGCGCGCAAGAAGCGCAGGTCCGTCAGGCCGAAGGCGCCCAGGAAAAAGGGCAGGATCGCCAGGAGATCGATGATGGCGAGCGGCGTCAGCGCAAAGCGGATTCGCCCGCGCACCGGGTCCCGGAAGCGGGGCTGGGGGTGCTCGGTGATGACCGCGAGCCGCAGCGCATATTCGATCGAGAACACGGCCACCGAGAACAGCTCGAACGCGAAGAACACCGGCGCGAAGCGCGCGCGCATGGCCGGCATGCTCTCGAGCACGACCATGCCGACGTTCAGCAGGATCAGCACGATCATGAACTGGTTGAACGCGCGGGCAACGCGATCGGCGGCGTCGCCGCCCTCGAGAATCTCGAACAGCCGGGTCCGGGTCACGCTGCTGCTGCACCCCGGCGCGACAGGAATGGGCGCACGAGGGCCTCGAGCTCGGCGGGCCGGTCGGCGTGAACCCAGTGGCCGGCGTCAGGTATCACCTCGATGCGCGCCGCCGGGAAGAACTGACGAATCGTGTCGTGGTGCTCGGGCAACACATACGTGGACGCGCCGCCCGCCACGAAGAGCGCGGGGCCGGGGAACGGTGCGGCATCGGCGAAGGGAAAGGCGGCGATTCGATCCATGTTGGCCGAGAGCGCGTCGAGGTTGATGCGCCAGCACCAGCCGCCGGCCGCGTCACGGCGCAGGCTGTGCAGGAGGAAGGCGCGGACGCGCCCATCGGGCACGGCCGCCTGCAGGTGGGCATCCGCCTCCCGGCGTGAGTCGATCGACGCGAGGGGCACGGCGGCCATCGCCTCGATGTAGCGGCAGAATACGTCCGAGTGCCCGTAGGACACGGGCGCGATGTCGACGACCACGAGCCGCTCGACGGTATCGGGGTAGGTGAGCGCCAGGCCCATGGCCGTCTTGCCGCCCATGCTGTGACCGAAGAGATCGGCGTGGCCGGCGCACTCTCGATAGATCAGATCCGCGACGTCGGCCACCAGGTCCGGGTAGTCCATCGCCGGGGCGTGCGGCGACCCGCCGTGGTTGCGTAGGTCCGCGGCGAGCACCCGGTGTTCGTCCGAGAGGTGCTGCGAGAGCTTGCGGAAGTTGCTGCCGGCCCCGAAGAGTCCGTGCAGCATGACCAGATCGAAGCAGGCCGCTCCGTCGGTGTGGTCGTAGTCGTGGTGATGCAGCTCCATCAGGCGGCTCCTTCGAATCCAAGCTGGCGCCACGCCTCATAGGTCGCAACCGCGACGGCGTTGGCCAGATTCAGGCTCCGGCTGCCCGGCACCATAGGCAATCGCAGCGTGCGGGTATCGGGCACCCGCTCGAGGAGCGCGCCGGAAAGTCCACGCGTCTCCGGCCCGAAGAGGAGCCGATCTCCCGGGGCGAAGGCGAAGTCGCTGATCCAGCGCTTGCTGCGGGTCGTGAACGCGATCAGCCGGCCATCGGGCACCGCCGCCTCGAACGCGCCGAAGTGCCGGTGCCGCGCGACGTCGACGAACTCGTCGTAGTCCAGCCCCGCCCGCCGGAGGCGCCGGTCATCCATCGCGAAGCCGAGCGGCTCGATGAGATGCAGCCGCGCGCCGACGTTGGCACAGAGCCGGATCACGTTGCCGGTATTGGGCGCGATCTCCGGCTCGTGGAGCACGACCTCGAACACGTCAGCCGGATGTCAGCCCGAGTGCGCCGAAGTAGGCGCCATCGGAAAGGCGCAGGAAGCGGCGGCTCGAGTCGCGATAGGCAACGAAGGAGTCGTGGATTTCCCGGGCGAGCGGGTCATCGCCCGCCACCTCGTCGATGACCTGGTCCGAGATCTCGCGCAGGCGCGCGAGCACGTCGTCCGGGAAGCGCCGCAGCTCGACGCCATGTTCCTCGACGAGCGGCGTCAGCGCCTGGGCGTTGCGCGCCGCGTATTCCGCCATCAGCCGGTCGTTCGTCCGGTTGCAGGCCGCCTCGACGATGGCCTTCAGATCGTCCGGGAGCGCCTCGAAGACCGGCTTGTGGACGATCGTCTCGAGCGCCGTGCCGGGCTCGTGCCAGCCGGGGTAGTAGTAGTAGCGCGCCGCGCGAAACAGGCCGAAGGCCAGATCGTTGTACGGGCCGACCCATTCCGTGGCGTCGATCGTCCCCGACTCGAGCGCCGTGAAGAGTTCGCCGCCGGGAAGATTGACCGGCACCCCGCCCGCGCGCGCCAGCACCTCGCCCCCCAGGCCGGGGATGCGCATCTTCAGGCCGCTGAGATCGGCGACCGAATTGATCTCCTTGTTGAACCAGCCGCCCATCTGGACTGACGTGTTTCCGGCCGCGAAGGGGACCAGGTCGAAGCGCTCGTAGAGGCGCCGCCAGAGCGCCATGCCGCCGCCGAAGTAGAGCCAGCCGTTCATCTCCATGGCGGTCAGTCCGAAGGGGACGCTGCCGAAGAACTGCGCCGCGGGATCCTTGCCCTTCCAGTAGTAGGCCGCCGAATGACCGATCTCCACGGTACCGCTGGAAACGGCATCGAACACCTCGAAGGCCGGGACCAGGTCGTTGGCGCCGTAGACGGTCACATTGATGCGGCCACCGCTCAGGCGCGTGATCGATTCGGCAACCTCGTTCGCCGCCGTACCGAGGCCCGGGAAGTTCTTCGGCCACGAGGTGACCATCTTCCATTCGCGCACCTCATCTGCGGGCGCGGTGCTACCGCCAGCCGCCGGCGCGCAGTCTTCCTGCCTCGCGCACGCACCCGCTGCCAGCGCAGCCCCGGCAATGCCGGCCCGGTTCAGAAAACGTCGTCGATCCATGGATTCCCCGCCGCATATTTGACGGGCAGAAGTTTAACCCGCCAGGCGGGCCGGATCAGCTGCAGCGCCAGGCGGCGCCCTTGCAGTCTTCCATGATCTCGCGGAGCTCGATGCCCTTGCGGAACAGGTCGGGCCGCTGGAGCCGTGCGATGTGCTCCTCGGCCTTCGCGTAGTTGCCGACCTTGAACCACGCGTACCCCATGGCATAGCGAAGGTCCTCATCCTCGAGGAGCCCGACGCGGTACATGGCGTCTTCCATGGCCGTGATCGCCTCGAAGCGCTCGAGGCCGAGGAAGATGGCCAGGCGCTGCTTGAGCTTCTTCTCCTGGTCGACGATCTCGCCGTTCAGCATGAGCGAGCGGTAGAGCAGGCCCGCCCGGCGATAGAGCTCGGCCGCCTCGGAAACGAGCTCGGGATCCTGCATCGACGCGCGGTAGAAGATGTCTGCCGCGGCGAGCGGTCGTCCGGCCTCGAAGTGCGTATGCCCGAGCACCTTCTGCACGTTGATGTCGTCGGGGTATCTCAGCGCGCCGGTCTCGAGGAATCGCAGGGCGTCGTCGAAGCTACCGGCCTGGCGCAGCGCATTGCCGATCGCGACGTGATCGTCCGCGGTCCCTTCGGTCAGCGCCAGATACTCGCCACCGAGGTCGCCGGCCTGCTGGAACAGTCGCAGTTCGATCAGGTAGAAGACCTTGCGACGCAGGAACGTGTGGTTGTCGGGGAACCGGGAGCTCGCCTCGGCGAGCGTATCGAAGGTCTCCTGCTGCTGGCCCAGCAGCCAGTGCGCGTGGGAGCGCAGGGTCCAGGTCGAGGACAGGCGCGCGGCGGTGCTGCCGGCCCGATCGAGCGACTCGATGGCCTGGTCGTACTCCTCGAGCCCGAAGTGGACCTGGGCGAGGTAGATGTAGATCACCTCGGGCGTCTGGCCGGTCACCTCGTCGACCAGGCCCGCGTCGATCGCCGCGTAGAAGTCGCGACCCGCCAGCTCGAGTGCGTTGCGATTGAGGTGAACGAGCCCGAAGACGCTCCAGTAGCGCGCCGTGTCGATCTCCTCGGCCTCGGGGTCCTCGATGTTCAGCAGCGCCTGCTCGGCGCGGTCGTAGTAGCCGTCCTGCACGAGGACTGCGGCGAGGTCGATGTAGTCGACCTCACCGTCCTCCGCCGCCTGCACCGTCGAGAGCCCGACGGCAAGCAGCAGCGCGAGGAAGGACCGCAGCATGGACGGCGCGTTGCGCATCAGGACAGGTCGAAGCGGACGCGCTGCTTGGCCCAGACCCGGACGGACTCGCCCTTGTAGGTTGCCGGCTCGAATTTCCAACCCTTTACCCCGGTGATGGCCACGTCGTCGAAGACGCCCGCAGGCACCGCCTCGAGCAGTTTCACGCGCTCGACGTCCCCGGTCGGGCTGATGAGCAACGACAGCATCACGTAGCCCTCGATCCCCTTGGCCTTGGCGCGGGGCGGGTAAGGCATGGCCGACTGCCTCGTCGGGCGCGGCGCCTCGTCGACCGAGTCGTCGGTCATGACGACGTCGTCGGCGCCACCGAGAAGATCACCGCTCAGATCGCCGAGATCATCGGTGCTGAAGCCCGGCAGGCCCAGATCGAGGCCCGCGAGGTTCGAGTTGAGACCCGTCAGCGGGGTCGGCGGCCGGCGCGAAGGCTTGGGTGGTGGCGGCTTCTTCTGCTGGACGACCTTCTTCGGCTTCGGCTTGTCCTTCTTCTCGAAGTCGATCTTCGCGGCCGACAGCTCCTCCTCGGCGCCCGGGCCTTCCGCATAACGGTTGATCATGACGACCGTCAGGAAGACGAGGGCCGAGCCCATCAGCATGGACAGGAATCCCTGGGTCAGATTTCGTGCTTTCATCAGCCTGCTCCTGCTTCTCCAACGGTTGCCACGCCCACGTCGCTTGCGCCCGCGAGGCGCGCCTGATCGACCACTTCCACGAGCCGTCGCGACGGCACGATCTCGTCGGTCACGACGAGGATCGACTTGTTCGTGCTGCCCTTCAGCAGATCCCGCAGCCGGCTCTGGATCACCCAGAGGCGGACCGGTTCGCCATTGAGGTAGGTCTCGCCCGCCTTGTCGATGTAGAGGCGGATCGCCTTCGTCGACGCGGTCGTCGAGCTCGACGCCTGCGGGCGGTCAATGTCGACCTTCATGTCCTTCACGAACGTCGTGCTGACCATGAAGAAGATCAGCAGGATGAAGACCATGTCGATCAGGGGAGAGATGTCGATCCCCTGCTCCCTGCTGCTGCGATCGCGATATCTCATGCGGCCACCTTGGCTTCCATGGCGCAGACGATGTCCTTGACTTGCGCCAGATCCATGCGGATCTGCTGCTCGCGGCGATCGAGGTAGCCCTTCGCGAGCAGCCCCGGAATGGCCACGGCCAGCCCCATCTGCGTGGTGAAGAGCGCCTGCGAGATGCCGCCTGCGATGCCCCCGGACTGGGAGAAGAGCGACATGTCACCGAGCGACTCGAAGGTCTCGATCATGCCGACGACGGTCCCCAGCAGGCCCATCAGCGGGGCTACCGCCACGATGGCCCCGATCAGGCGCCGGTACTGGCGCAGCTGGATCTCGAAGGGATGGAACTGGTCCTCGAGGTAGGCGCGCAGGCGATCCCGATCCTTCCCGAGTTCGTCGAAGGCAATCCGGACCGCCTCGTCGACGATGCCCTTCTCCCGGTTGAGCTTGCCCCGGGCCCGCTTGTCGACCATGACCCGGACGCTCCGCTTGCGGCCGCGGACCAGGAGCGAGAAGCGCACGCCGATCGCGAACCAGAGGACCACCGTCGCCAGCATCAGCGGCGGCATGATGAATCCGCCCTGATCGACGTAGGTCAGCAGATCGGCGACGATCGTTTCCATCGCGGTCTCAGGCCACCGCCTGCAGGTTGCGCTTGCGGTCCTGCGAGATGTTGATGACGTGCAGGGCCGCCTTCTCCATGTCATCGCGGATGCCGTCGGACCAGCCCGTCAGGAGATTGCCGATGAGCAGCGTCGGGATCGCGACAATGAGTCCGAGTTCCGTGGTGACCAGCGCGATGGCGATCCCGCCGGACAACAGCTTCGGATCGCCAGTCCCGAACTCGGTGATGATGTCGAAGGTCGAGATCATGCCCGTGACCGTGCCGAGCAGACCGAGGAGCGGCGCAACGGCGGCGATCACGAGGATGGCCGTTCCGAACCGGTTGAGCGTTGCGGACTCGTGGAGGATCTCCTCGGAGACGATGTCCTCGATGTGGTCGCGGTCCTTGTCGAGATTCCGCAGCGCGGCGGCCATGACGCGGGCCGGCGAGTTCCGCTTGCCCTTCAGGTAGGCGATTGCCTGGTCGATGTCACCGCGCTGGACGAGCGGGGACACCTTGTCGGTCAGTGAACTGATGCGGGATCCCGACTTTCGCAGGAACAGGATCCGCAGAACGATCATGACGAGCCCGGCCATGCCGAGGCACACGATGACCCAACCAATGGTGCCGCCGTCGTTGATGACATCGATCGGCGTCTTGGCCTTGCGGGGCTCGACGGCCTGGGAGAGGCTCTCGAAAAGAAATATGGGCAGCACGGCGGCGCCCCCACCCTGCATGACCTGACCGACTTCCGCCCCGACGTCCTCGGGCCAGACCTTGAGGCGGCCGCCGCCGGCCGGCGCGAGTACGCCCGCGGTCGCGCCCGCCTGACCGTAGGCGGCGAC
>JBCCZC010000271.1:0-7698 GCA_039188505.1 Pseudomonadota bacterium
CATCCTCCATCAGGTTGTCGATGGGCACGCAGCCGTTGCCGCCGATCCACGCCGCGAGGTACTCGATGGCCACGCGCAGGTTGCCCCGAACGCCGGCCTCGGTGATCGTGCCGTCGGGCACGGCAATGAGGTCGTCGCGGGTGATCTCCACGTCCTCACGCAGGCGGTCCACCTGGTTGGCGTTCGGCATGTGACTGTCGAAGATCTCCATGGCCAGCGGGATCAAGGCCGGGTGCGCGACCCAGGTCCCGTCATGGCCGTTGGAGGCCTCGCGCTCCTTGTCCACGCGCACCTTCTCGAGGGCTGCGGCATTCGCCTCGGGATCGTTCTTGACCGGAATCTGCGCCGCCATGCCGCCCATGGCGTGGGCGCCGCGACGGTGACAGGTCTTGATGAGCAGGAGCGAGTAGGCCTTCAGGAAACCGACGGCCATCGTCACCTGCGCTCGGTCGGGCAGCACCCGGTCCGGGTGGGCGCGGAACGCCTTGATGTAGCTGAAGATATAGTCCCAGCGGCCGCAGTTGAGACCCACGATGTGCTCGCGCAACTCGTACAGGATCTCGTCCATCTGGAAGCCGGCGTGGAGCGTTTCGATGAGGACGGTGACCTTGACCGTGCCGCGATCGAGGCCCAGCAGGTCCTCGGCCCGGTCGATGACGTTGTTCCACCAGCGCGCTTCGAGGTGATGCTCGAGCTTTGGCAGGTAGTAATAGGGCCCCGTTCCGCGCGCCTTCAGCTCCGCGGCGTTATGGAACAGATAAAGGGCGAAATCCACGATCGAGCCGCCCACCGCGGTGTCGTCGAGCTGTAGATGGTTCTCGATGAGGTGCAGCCCGCGCGGGCGTACCAGCAGCACCGCCGGGTCGTCATTCAGCGCGTAATGCTTACCGTTGGGCGCGTCGAAGGTGATCGTGCGGCGGACGGCATCGGCCATGTTGATCTGGCCGCCGATCATATTCGACCAGCTTGGCGCGGAAGAGTCCTCGAAATCGGCCATGAAGACCTTCGCGCCGGAGTTCAGCGCGTTGATCACCATCTTCCGATCCACGGGACCGGTGATTTCGACGCGGCGATCCTGGAGATCAGCGGGAACCGGGGCCACGCGCCAGTCCCCGTCGCGAATGCTCTGGGTCTCGGCGAGGAAATCCGGCAATGCGCCGCGATCGAGCGCTTCCTGGCGCACCTCGCGCTGCTCGAGGAGTGCCCGCCGCTCGCCGTCGAACTCGGCCGCAAGGGTCGCGACAAAGGCCAGCGCGTCGGGGGTGAGGACATCGTCGAAGCGGTCTTCGAGCGGGCCGCGCACGTCGAGTGCCGGTGGGTTGGATAAAGGCGTCGTATTCATGGTGCCTCCAATGCAAACGTATGCAGCGAATCTTTGAGGCGGGGTGAAAATTTGACAAGGCAACGCTGGCAATAGCTATTATTGGCCCAGCTAATAATGAGTGGCCGAAATGCCCAGGAAGCCCAGCCATTTCGCTCGCTCCGATCTGCTCAGGCCGCTCCGCAGCTTCTGCGTGGCCGCGCGCACGGGCAGCATGTCGCGGGCGGCGGAGGAGCTGTATCTTTCGCAGCCCTCCGTCAGCCTCCAGATCCGCTCCCTCGAGGAGGCCCTGGGCGCCATGCTGTTCGAACGCCGCGGACCGCAGATCCGCCTGACCACCGAAGGCGAGATCCTGTTCGATCTGGCGCGTCCGCTGGTCGAGGGTATCGATGCGCTCCCCGAGACGCTCGCAGCGCGGCTGGGTCGCCTCGAATCGGGGCAGGTCAATATCGCCGCTGGCGAGAGCACCATCCTGTACATCCTTCCGGAGCTCGTGTCGCGCTTCCGGTCGCGCTATCCGAGCGTGCACGTGCACCTGCACAACGTGACCGGCAAGGATGGCCTGACGATGATCCGCAACGAGGAGGTCGACTTCGCCATCGGCTCGATGATCGACGTGCCCGCGGACATCCGCTACGAGCCGATCTATTCGTTCCGGCCGATGCTGATCACGGCGCCGGACCACCCGCTCGCCAACCTCGATCGGGTCCGGCTGAAGGATCTCAGTCCCTACGGCCTGATCCTGCCGCCCAAGCGCCTGACGACATGGCGGATCGTCGACTTCACCTTCCAGCGCTTCGATGTGCCCTACGAGGTGTCCCTCGAGGTGGGCGGCTGGGAGGTCATCAAGCGCTACGTCTCCCTCGACATGGGCATCTCCATCGTCACCAGCATCTGCCTTACGGACGAGGATCGGCTGTTCAGCTACGACATGAGCGAGTATTTTCCAAGGCGGAGCTACGGTCTGGTGATGAAGAAGAGCCGGTTCGTATCGCCGCAGGCGCAGAAATTCATCGACCTCGTCCGCCAGAACCGCTCGCTGCAGCGCTTGGAAAAGGCAGCCGGAGACCACATCACGGAGGCCTGACCGAGCCCGCGCACGATAGCGGTCACCGAGATTCCCGAGAACAGCACGCATGACCTGGAAACCGCACGTCACCGTCGCCGCGGTCGTACCCGACGGCAACCGCTACCTCTTCGTGGAGGAGCGCGTGCGTGGGCGCCAGGTCATCAACCAGCCAGCGGGGCACCTGGAGGTTCACGAATCGCTGGTCGAGGCCGTTCAGCGAGAAACCCTCGAGGAATCAGGCTACGAGATTCGCGCCGAGGCCTGCATCGGCATCTATCGGTGGCAGGCCCCGGACAGCGACCACGTGATCCTGCGCTTCGCCTTCGCCGGGACGGTGCTCGCAGAACGCCATCCGGCGCCGCCGGACCCGACGGTCGACGGCCGCCTCTGGCTCACCCGCGCCGAGCTCGAGGACGCCCGCGACCGGCACCGTTCGCGCATGGTGCTGGGGAACGTCCTCGACTACGAAGCCGGTCGCCGCTTCCCGCTCGAGCTCCTGCACGAGATCCCGGGCACCGAGGGCTCGACGGCCCTGGGAGAGCTGCCGTGAGCGAGCAGATCATGGTGGGCATGTCCGGCGGCGTCGATTCCTCCGTCTCCGCCCTGCTGCTGGCCCGGGAAGGCCATGCCGTCGAGGGCATGTTCATGAAGAACTGGGAGGAGGACGACCGCTACGGGGCCTGCACGGCCGAAGTCGACGCCGACGACGCGCGGCAGGTCGCCGACCATCTGGGCATCCGCCTGCACGCGCGCAACTTCTCGGCGGAGTACTGGGACGAGGTGTTCGAACACTTCCTCGCGGAGTACCGCGCCGGGCGGACGCCGAATCCCGACATCCTCTGCAACCGCGAAATCAAGTTCAAGGTGTTCCTCGAGCACGCCGAAGACCTGGGTGCAGACACCATCGCGACGGGGCACTACGCCCGCCGCGGCCGCACGGGTGATCGCTGGACGCTGCTCAAGGGTGTCGACGCCGGGAAGGACCAGACGTACTTCCTCTACACGCTGGGCCAGGAGCAGCTCGCGCGCACCCGCTTTCCCGTGGGCGAACTACCCAAGGCCGAGGTACGGCAGCTGGCCGAAGATGCCGGCCTGCATGTCTTCGGAAAGAAGGACTCGACGGGCATCTGCTTCATCGGCGAGCGCAACTTCCAGCGCTTTCTCTCCCAGTACATCCCCGCCCAGCCGGGTGAAATCCGTGCCGTCGACGGACGCCTCCTCGGCGAGCACATGGGACTCATGTACTACACCCTCGGGCAGCGCAAGGGCCTCGGAATCGGCGGCCGCGCGGACAGCAGCGGTGTGCCCTGGTACGTGGTCCACAAGGACCTTGACCGCCGAATCCTCTACGTGGCCGAGGGTGTGGATCACCCGATGCTGCAGGCGCGCACGCTGACGGCATCACAGCTCACCTGGGTCGCTGGACACCTGCCGGCCGAGCGCTTCCGCTGCGCGGCGAAAACGCGCTACCGGCAGCCGGACCAGGCCTGTGAGGTCGCGCTGACTGCCGAAGATCGCCTGGAGGTGCACTTCGACGAGCCTCAGCGCGCGGTGACGCCGGGCCAGTCGGTCGTGTTCTATCAGGGCGAGGAGTGCCTGGGCGGGGCCATCATCGACGGCAGCGACGCCCCGGTGGACGGGATCGTCGGGCATGCATGATCGCCACCTCGCCCTGGCCGGTCTCTTCCAGGCCGCCGGGCTCGTGCAGCAGCTCGCGTCGGAGGGTCGCCCCGAGCCTGACGCCTTTACGCTATCGATCCGCAGCATCTTCACCTTGTCCGCCGCGTCCGCGCGGGAGTGCTATGGCGGTGAGATCAGCGGGCTGGAGCGCGGGCGAGGCTGGCTGCAGCAGGCACTCGCCCAGGACCGCAGCGTGGCGCCAATCGTCCGCTATGCCCTGACCCTCGCCGTGCTCGAACGCAAGCTGGCGCGCTCGCGGGAACTCCTGCACCAGATCCAGCAGGGAATCGCCGCGGCCGAACGTCAGCGAGAACACCTGGGCGCCGACCACGAGCAGGTCATCGAGCGCCTCGCGACCGTCTACCACGACACGGTCAGCACGCTGCGCCCGCGGATCCTCGTTCACGGAAACCCGCTGTATCTCCAGCAGCAGCAGGTCGTGCACCGCATCCGTGCGCTGCTGCTGGCGGGCATGCGTAGCGCGGTCCTGTGGCGCCAGCTCGGGGGGCGGCGGTGGCAGCTGGTCTTCCGGCGCAACGCGATCCTGCGCGACCTCGAGTTCTGGCCGGGCGACGATGGCGACGAGAGTGGCAGTTCACGCGACGCCACCTGATCTGAGATAATTTCAGGGTTGACCAAGCCCGGCGCAGGACGCGCCAGGACGCTTTTGGAGACCCGGATGACCAACTCTTTCGATACCCGCGCGACGCTCGAATCGGGCGGCAAGACCTTCCACTACCATGCCCTGCCCGCCCTCGCCCGCCAGTTCGACCTCGCGCGGCTGCCTTTCTCGCTGAAGATCCTGCTCGAGAACCTCCTGCGCCACGAGGACGGCGAGAACATCACGCGGGATGACATCGCCGCCCTGTGCAAGTGGGATCCGAAGGCGGAGCCGAGTACGGAGATCGGCTTCACGCCGGCACGGGTGGTACTCCAGGACTTCACCGGCGTCCCCGCGGTCGTCGACCTCGCTGCGATGCGGGACGCCATGGAGGACCTCGGTGGCGAGGCCAGCCAGATCAATCCGCTGGCACCGGTCGAGCTGGTCATCGATCACTCGGTCCAGGTGGACAAGTTCGGTACCGCGGACGCCCTCGACCTGAACGCACGCATCGAGTTCAAGCGCAACCAGGAGCGCTACGAGTTCCTGAAATGGGGCCAGAGCGCCTTCGACAACTTCCAGGTCGTGCCGCCAGCCACGGGCATCGTCCATCAGGTCAACCTCGAGTACCTCGCCCGCGTCGTCTTCGACGGCCAGCGTGACAGCGACACCTGGGCCTACCCGGACACGCTCGTCGGGACCGATTCGCACACCACGATGATCAACGGCATCGGCGTCCTCGGCTGGGGCGTTGGCGGCATCGAGGCCGAGGCCGCGATGCTCGGGCAGGCGATCAGCATGCTGATCCCGCAGGTGGTCGGCTTCCGTCTGACCGGCAAGCTGCCCGAGGGCTCGACCGCGACGGACCTCGTGCTCACGGTCGTCGAGATGCTGCGCAAGGAGGGCGTTGTCGGCAAATTCGTCGAGTTTTTCGGCGAGGGCCTCGCCACCCTGCCCCTGGCCGACCGCGCGACCATCGCGAACATGGCGCCCGAGTATGGCGCCACCTGCGGCATCTTCCCGGTCGACGAGGAGTCGCTCCGCTACCTGCGCCTGTCCGGCCGGAGCGAGGAGCGCATCGCGCTCGTCGAGGCCTACATGCGCGCCCAGGGGATGTTCCACGAGCCGGGCGCGCCGGAGGCCGAGTATACGACCGTCCTGAGCCTCGACGTGGGCACCGTCCAGCCGAGCCTTGCCGGGCCGAAGCGCCCCCAGGACCGGATCCTGCTCAGCGACGCCAAGAGCGCCTTCGGCGACGCCATGGCGACGCTGACCGCCGATCGCGACGGTGGCGCCACGCCGAAGGCCGTGCCGGTCACGATGGGCGATCAGTCCTTCGAGCTGAAGGACGGCGCGGTGGTCATCGCAGCCATCACGAGCTGCACCAACACCTCGAATCCTGCGGTGATGCTCGGGGCCGGGCTGCTGGCGCGCAATGCCGCGGCGAAGGGCCTTGCGGTGAAGCCATGGGTAAAGACCTCGCTGGCGCCGGGCTCCCAGGTCGTCACCGACTACCTGCAGAAGGCTGATGTCCTCGATGATCTCGAGAAGCTCGGCTTCTACCTCGTCGGCTACGGCTGCACGACCTGCATCGGCAACTCGGGTCCGCTGCCCGATGAAATCAGTGGTGCGATCCACACGGGCGACCTGCTGGCCACCTCGGTCCTTTCGGGCAACAGAAACTTCGAGGGGCGGGTCCATTCGGACGTGCAGGCCAACTATCTCGCCTCGCCGCCGCTGGTCGTCGCCTATGCCCTGGCCGGTCGCATGGACATCGATCTCGCGACCGAACCGCTCGGCCAGGACGCGGACGGGAACGACGTATTCCTGAAGGACATCTGGCCGAGCAGCCGCGAGATCCACGACGTCATCGCCGAGTCGGTGACCGCAGAGATGTTCGCGGAGAGCTACGCCAACGTCTACAAGGGCAGCGATCTCTGGAACGCCATCGATACGACCGCAGGCGGGCGCTTCGACTGGCAGGATGCCTCGACCTACATCCAGAATCCGCCCTACTTCGAGGGCATGACCGTGGACATCGGCGCCATCGAGGACATTGCCGGGGCGCGCTGCCTCGCAAAGCTGGGTGATTCGATCACGACCGACCACATCTCGCCGGCCGGTTCGATCGCCGAGGACAGCCCCGCTGGGCGCTACCTGGTCAGCTGCGGCGTCCACCCCGCGGACTTCAACAGCTACGGCTCCCGGCGCGGCAACCACCAGGTGATGATGCGCGGTACCTTCGCCAACATCCGCCTGCGCAACCAGCTTGCGCCCGGCACCGAGGGCGGCTGGACCACGCACATCGGTACCGGAGAGGTGATGTCAATCTACGACGCCGCCATGCGCTACAAGGAAGCCGGCACGCCGCTGGTAGTCCTCGGCGGCAAGGAGTACGGCACCGGCTCGTCGCGCGACTGGGCGGCCAAGGGCACGATCCTGCTGGGCGTCAAGGCGGTCATTACCGAGAGCTTCGAGCGGATCCACCGCTCCAACCTCGTCGGCATGGGCGTCCTGCCGCTCAACTTCCTGCCGGGAGACAGCGTCCAGTCGCTGGGCCTGACAGGCCATGAAACCTTCGACATCACGGGCCTCGACGATGGCCGGGCGAAGGAGGTCGACGTCACCGCGCGTGCCGACGACGGCACGGAGACCCGTTTCCGGGCCCGGGTCCGCCTCGATACGCCGAACGAAGTGGAGTACTACCGGCACGGCGGTATCCTGCAGTTCGTCCTGCGCCAGCTCGCGGGCTCGGACCCCGCCGGCCAAGCGGCTGCCTGAGGAGAATTATCATCACCCGATCGGAAAGCCAGGAAATCACCGTCCATAGCTGGGCGGAGGTCAACGACGTCCTCTTCGACGAGCCGATCCGGAGCGACATCGGCCGCTGGCGCTCGAATTTCGCCTTCCGGGGCCTGTCAGACGCGAACTACGATCTGGCGACGACGCTGGTTCGGCAGGGGCGTGAGCACACGAATCTCGAGCCGCACATCATCCGCAGCTTCCAGAAGTACGCCCACCTCGAGA
>JBCCZC010000272.1:0-7689 GCA_039188505.1 Pseudomonadota bacterium
ACGGTCTTCTGGCTCGACGGTGAGATTGCCCTCGATGATCCGGGGCTGCGCCGGGAAAGTGCGGGCAAGTACAACGTCGTCGACGATCTGACCGATCTGTCCACGCCCGAAACCGCCGCTGCGCCGACCGAAGCCGTTCCGGCTCCAGAGTCTGACGCGTCGCCGGCGGCAAGGCGGCCGACGGGGAAGGAGGCGATGGCGACCATCGAGGCGGAAGCTGTTGCCGAAGAGAGGGCCGAGATGGAAGCCCGGTACAATCTCGGCCGCCCAATCGAGTCGACCGTTTCGCCCGCAGGCCTGCTGACGAACGACGTCCTCTATCGGGGCGGCGAGCTCACGGTAGTGGTCCGTCGCGACCGAGTGGGTTTGAAGCGCTACTGGCTGGTCGGCGAACTCGATTTCGCGCGGGAGGAACTCGAACAGACGGGTTCGCGAAAGTACCGGGTCCGCCGGGTCATTCGCTAGCGCGACCGCGGTCGCGGCCAGCCCACGGGGGCGTCAGCTGATTTCCGGCGGCTTGCTCGATCGATTGGACTTGCCCAGGGTCTCGAGGTGGTCTTCGATTTCCCGGAGCACGTGCGGGTGGTTGGAGATGGCCTGGTTGAGCGAATCGATGATGATCTTGCGGAAGCCGGCCCGGATCGAGGGATACCCTTCGACCTCGTCGGTCGTGAGCCAGACCTTGATCAGCAGGTCGCCGTAGTAGCGCAGGCGCTCGAGGATGCCGTAGTGGTAGGCCACGGTGTCCGCGAGCGAGAAGCCGATCACCTCGGGCAGGTGCTCGCTCGACAGCGCCGTCTCCCAGACCGATGTGTTCAGGAAGAAGCTCTTGCCGTAGGGCGTGCTCTCATAGTGCGGCAGCACGTCGACCATCACTTTGTAATTCTCGCGCATCTCGCGCGCGAGGCTCCGAAGGACCAGGAACGCCTTGCGATTCATCGCCCGTCGCTCGCGGATGTTCTCGCTGGCAAAGGCGATGGTGCCGCCGACCGCCACGCCGATGAGCGTCGCGATGAGTTCCGGCAGCGCTTCTACGAGCAAACCGTCAATAACAGACCCCAGATGCTTGTTGTTGTTCTGGTTTTTCGGATGGAACGCCGTGATGGTAAGCGATTCGCGGTAGGGCTGCCATCTCCGGCGCCCGGCTGCCAGCGCCGAGAGTGGTCACCGCATTCCCGGATGTGTACGATGACTGCCGTACTTTATTTCGGAGCACGCTCTATGCGGTCCCTTCTTGTCCTCCTCGCTCTCCTCCCGTGGCTTTCCTCAGCCGGCGCGATCGACCTGCGCGCCACCGAGATCGCGTCGCTCCCGACGGTGACGGACATCCGCAATGCGGGCGACGGCAGTAACCGGATCTTCATGACCCAGATCAGCGGCGCGGTGCGGATCATCGAGAACGGTCAACTGCTCGAGGAGCCGTTCATCGACATCCGCAGCGACATCCGGATCGGTGCCGAGGAGGGCCTGCTCAGCATCGCCTTCTCGCCGGACTACGACGTCGACGGCGAGTTCTACCTGTTCTACTCCGACACCTTTGGTCGCTCGGTAGTTGCCCGGTACCGCGTGAGCGAGAACCCGAACGTTGCCGATGCGGCCAGTGGGCAGGTCATCCTGGCCGTCAACCAGCCGCTGCCCAACCACAACGGCGGCCGCGTCGTGTTCGGACCGGACTGGATGCTGTACGTCGCGCTTGGCGACGGCGGGGGAGCGGGCGACCCGGAGGAGAACGGCCAGGACGGCAGGACCCGGCTCGGCACGATCCTGCGCCTCGACGTGATCGGCCAGAACAACTTTGCGATTCCCGCCGACAATCCTTACGTGAACGATCCCGACGTGCGCGATGACGCATGGGCCATCGGGCTGCGCAACCCCTGGCGCATGAGCTTCGACCGCGACACGGGCGCCCTGTATATCGCGGATGTCGGCCAGAACGAGTTCGAGGAGATCAACTTCGAGCCCCCGGGCTTTGCGGGTGGCGCGAACTACGGCTGGAATCTCTATGAGGGCGACACCTGCTTCAGCAACTGTACCGGCTCCGAGGACGTCGTCTTCCCGGTCCTCGTTTACGACCACAGCTCCGGTCGCTGCTCGATCACCGGTGGCGAGGTCTATCGTGGACCCGACTACCCGGCGCTGCAGGGCACTTACCTCTACGGCGACTTCTGCTCCGGGGAGGTCTTCGGCCTGACTCGCCAGCCGGACGGCAGCTGGCAGAACGAGCTGCTGCTGAGCCTCGGCTTCAGCGTCTTCACCTTCGGCGAGGACGAGCGTGGGAACGTCTACGTGGCGGGCGGCGGGCGCGTCCTGCTCCTGAGCGACGGCGAACCCGCGGGTACGCCGGGCGTGCCGATTGACGGTTCCTTCAGCGGGACCTACGTGGTCGAGGGACTGAACGACCAGGGTTTCTTCGTCACCATCGACGAGCGCCCGGACGGCAGCCGCTTCGCGTTCATCGCCTGGTTTACCTTCGAGGCAGGAGCACCGCTCTGGCTCGTCGGTGTCGGCGAGATCGCGGCCGATGCGGACAGCGTCGAGATGACGATGGACAAGGTCGAGGGGCTCAACTTCCTGGACTTCTCCACCACCACCGGGCAGCGCGAGACCTTCGGCACCATGCGCTTCGTCGCCCGCGACTGTGATCTGCTCGAGACCACCTACGACTTCGGCGATCGCGGGACCGGTACGCTCGACCTCGCGCGTCTCACGGGGATCGAAGGTCGGGACTGCCGCGCGGCGCGGTAGGATCGCCGCTACAGCGCGGTCAGCTCATGCTCGGCGAGGGCGAGCAGGTTGCGCAGCGTGGTGCGTACGCGATCGCAGCCGTCCGGCGCTAGCCGGTCTAGCGATTCGTCGCGATAGGTCGCCTGGCTGAGTTCGAGCTGAACCGTCCAGATTCGTTGCTCCGGGCGGGCGTAGTGCCGCGTCGTGTAGCCGCCCTGAAAGCGCTCGTCGACGACCGTCCGCCAACCGTATTCCCGTGCCCGTGAGGCGATGGCCGCGAGCAGATCCGGCGGACACGTTCGCCCCCCGTCAGTGCCGAAGTTGAAGTCCGGCAGCGTGCCTTCGAAAAGCGCCGGCACCTGCGATCGGATCGAGTGGGCCTCCCAGACGAGGACCTGCCCGTGAATGCCGTGCAGGCGTGCGATCTCGGCGGCAAGCGCGTCGTGCCACGGCTGCCAGTAGCGCTCGACGCGCGCGGCAATCGCATCCGTGTCCGGGCCGGCGCCATCGATGTAGATGGGCTCGCCCGCGAAGGTGGTGACCGGGCACACGCCGGTCTCGCGCTGACCGGGGTAGAGCGGTGTGCCTGCCGGTGAACGATTCAGGTCCACCACGTAGCGCGACCAGGTCGCGGCGAGCACAGAGCAGCCCAACGCCGCGGCGAATTCATACAGAAGGCGTACATCGAAGTCGGTGTCGGGCAGGCCGAGGCCATCTTGGGTCATGCGCGTGGCGATGTGCTCGGGAAGCGCGCGACCGTCATGCGGGATCGTGACGATGATCGGCAGGTGCCCGGTCTCGAGCACGTAGTCCGGCTGGGCTTGCTCAATCACAGCAGAGCACTTCGAGCGTGGTTCCGGGCACGAGATCACCGCTCAGAACCAGATCGCGGGCTGTCGCGATGTCCGTCGCGATGTAGCGATCGGCATCGTACGGCGGTACCTGCCGTCGCAGCCGTGCCATGACCCGCTCCAGCGGCTCCGAGCTGCGGTTTGGGCGGTGAAATTCGATGCCCTGGGCAGCCGCCAGGAGCTCGATGCCGACGATCCCGGCGGCGTTGGCGGCCATCGGCGTCAGGCGTCGGGCGCCGTGCGTCGCCATGGAAACATGGTCCTCCTGGTTGGCCGAGGTCGGGATGCTGTCGACGCTGGCAGGGACGGCGAGGGTCTTGTTCTCGGAGGCCAGCGCGGCTGCGGTGACCTGGGCGATCATGAAGCCCGAGTTCAGGCCGCTCTGCCGTACCAGGAACGGCGGCAGGCCGCTCATGTGCGGATCCACGAGCATGGCAACGCGCCGCTCGGCCAGGTTGCCGATCTCCGCCAGCGCGAGTGCCAGGCCATCGGCCGCGAACGCCACCGGCTCGGCGTGGAAGTTGCCGCCGGACAGGATTTCGCCCGTGTCCGGAAACACGAGGGGGTTGTCGGTGACGGCGTTGGCCTCGCGCAGGAGCAGCCGCCCCGCATGGTGCGCCTGATCGAGGCACGCGCCCATCACCTGGGGCTGGCATCGCAGGGAGTAAGGATCCTGGACCCGGTCGCAGGAGCGATGGGAGTCGCGGATTCCGCTGCCATCGAGCAGCGTTCGCAGGGCCCAGGCGGCGGTCATCTGGCCGGTTTGACCGCGGAGTTCGTGAATCCGCTGGTCAAACGGCGTATCCGAACCCATGGCCGCGTCCACCGAGAGTGCGCCCGCGGCGAGAGCTGTCTTCAGGACCCGCTCTGTCGCGTAGAGCCCTGCCAGGGCGAGGGCCGTGGACACCTGGGTGCCGTTGAGCAGCGCCAGTCCTTCCTTCGGACCGAGGACCAGCGGTTCGAGGCCGAGCCGTTCCAGGGCCGTGGCGGCGGGCAGCGCGGCGCCGTTGACGAGCATCGTGCCCGCCCCCGTCAGGCAGGCCGCGAGGTGGGCGAGCGGCGCGAGGTCACCCGAGGCGCCGACGGAACCCTGGCTCGGGATCTGCGGAATGGCGCCGGCGTTGTAGAGCGCGAGGATCGCGGCGATGGTTCCGCGCCGGACCCCGGAGTGCCCCCGGGCAAGGCTTGCGGCCTTCAGGGCCATGGTCAGGCGGACGACGCCCGCCGGAAGCGGATCGCCGATGCCGGCGGCGTGCGAGAGCACCAGATTCTGCTGCAGCTGTGCCAGTTCGTCCGATTCGATCCGGGTGTTCGCGAGCAGGCCGAAACCGGTATTGACCCCGTAAACCGCCGCGCCGGTCGCCACAGCCGCGTCGACCGTTCGGGCGCCGGCATCGATGCCCGCCATCGCACCGTCGGCGAGGGCAATCGGACCGCCGTCGCGCCAGATCGATCGCAGCGTCGCGTGGTCGATGCGGCCGGGCTGGAGCCGCAGGGTCACGAGTCCACCATGGGCAGATCGAGCCCCTGCTCACGGGCGCAGGCGATGGCCTCGTCATAGCCGGCGTCCGCGTGCCGCATGACGCCGGACGCAGGGTCGTTCCACAACACCCGCTCGATGCGACGGGCCGCGGCTTCGGAACCATCGCAGCAGATGACCATGCCGGCATGCTGCGAGTAGCCCATCCCGACACCGCCACCGTGGTGCAGCGACACCCAGGTGGCGCCTGACGCGCAGTTGAGCAGGGCGTTGAGGAGGGCCCAGTCCGAGACGGCGTCCGAACCGTCCTTCATCGCCTCGGTCTCGCGATTCGGGCTGGCCACGGAGCCGGAGTCGAGGTGATCGCGCCCGATAACGACCGGGGCTTTCAGTTCCCCGCTGGCGACCATGTCGTTGAACGCCAGGCCAAGCCGGTGGCGATCGCCGAGGCCGACCCAGCAGATCCTCGCCGGCAGGCCCTGGAACTGGATTCGCTTGCCGGCCATGTCGAGCCAGGTGTGCAGGTGCCGGTCGTCCGGAATCAGCTCCTTCACCTTGGCGTCCGTCCGCGCGATGTCCTCCGGGTCCCCGGAAAGAGCAGCCCAGCGGAACGGGCCCACCCCGCGGCAGAAAAGGGGGCGTACGTAGGCAGGGACGAAGCCCGGGAAGGCGAAGGCGTTCTCGAGGCCTTCGTCGAGCGCGACCTGGCGAATGTTGTTGCCATAGTCGAAGGTCGGGACGCCGGCCTCTTGGAACGCGAGCATCGCCTCGACATGGGTTTTCATGGATGCCCGCGCCGCCGTGGCGACACCGTCAGGGTCGCTTTCTCGTCGGGAATGCCACACCTCGACGGACCCGCCGACAGGGAGGTAGCCATTGTTCGGATCATGGGCGGACGTCTGGTCGGTGACGGCATCGGGACGAACACCGCGGCGCACGAGTTCGGGGAGTAGTTCGGCCGCATTGCCGAGCAGGGCAACGGAGCGGGCGCGCCGCTGGCCACAGGCATGCGCCACCAGCTCGAGAGCGTGATCGAGGTCGCGGGCCTGGCAGTCGATGTAGCCGGTTTCCAGACGCTTGTCGATGCGGCTCTGCTGGCACTCGATCGCCAGCATCGTCGCGCCGGCCATGGTGGCTGCGAGGGGCTGGGCGCCGCCCATGCCGCCGAGACCCGAGGTCAGAATCCAACGGCCTCCGAGATCGCCGCCGTAGTGCTGGCGACCCATTTCCACAAAGGTCTCATAGGTCCCCTGAACGATGCCCTGGCTACCGATGTAGATCCAGGATCCGGCCGTCATCTGCCCGTACATCATGAGGCCCTGCCGGTCGAGTTCGTTGAAGTGTTCCCAGGTCGACCAGGCCGGTACGAGGTTCGAGTTGGCAATAATCACGCGGGGTGCGTCCGCATGGGTCTGGAAGACGCCGACCGGCTTGCCGGACTGCACCACAAGCGTTTCCTCCGCCCCCAGGCGGCGCAGGCTGTCGACGATCCGATCGAAGCATTCCCAGTCGCGCGCGGCGCGGCCGATGCCGCCGTAGACGACCAGGTCCTCAGGGCGCTCGGCCACTGCCGGGTCCAGGTTGTTCATGAGCATTCGCAGCGGGGCTTCCGTGAGCCATGACTTCGCGGAGCGGTCGGTGCCCGTCGGCGCAGTGATCAGGCGAGCGGGGTCGTGTCGATTCATGGGGCATTCCTGAGCTGATGGGGCGCGGGGAGCGGAGGCAGGGCCTCTGCGCCCATGTCCAGTGCGTAACGGGTCCCTGCGTAGTAGAGCCAGGCAACGGACGCAACGGCGTCGCGCGACCAGCTGCGGCGGGTGACGAGCAGGACGGGATCGGTGGGGGCGAGCTGGAGCAATGATCGGAGCGCGGGATCCGGCACGATTGCCTGGATGCGCTGCTCGATTCGCTGTAGCGGCGCCACGGCGAGGAGATAACGGGTGGGCGAGATCCGGGTGTAGTCCTGGTCCAGATAGTCCGGAGCGATCGCCGGGCTGACCCACCGGTCCTCGAAGAGCACCGGTGCATCGTCGGCCCGGTGGAGGAGGCGACTGCGAAACAACCGGTCAGCCCTGGCACCGGAAAACGCCACGGCCAGGTCGGGCTCGGGGCGCGCGGCCTCGAGATCGAGGACGTCCGTGCCGTAGCGGGCCCCGCGCGCCTCGATGTCCTCGCGAATCTCGCGAACGTAGCTCGCGGGGTGCTGGAGCCGGGCCTCGGCGACGAAGGTACCCACGCCCGGGACGCGGGTCAGCAACCCTTCGTCGCTGAGCTCGCGTACGGCGCGGTTGACGGTCATGCGCGAGGCGCCGACAAGGCGAACGAGCTCGTGCTCCGAGGCGATCCGCTCACCGGGACGCCAGGAGCCATCATCGATACGCGCGGTGATGTAGCTCTTGATGTGGGCGTAGCGTGGCTGCATGCGTTGCAGGATACTTGTATATACAACCTTGTACAATCTGCGCCGAGTGCCCGGTCGGCCGTCGGGCACTATCATTGCGTCATGAATGCTCGGGATGACTGATGTCGACTGACGCACCGGGATCACGCACGGCGCTCATGCTGCCCGGCGGGGGCGCCCGTGGCGCCTATCAGGTTGGCGTGCTCCGCGGCCTCCTGGAGGTGCTCGGAACG
>JBCCZC010000273.1:0-7662 GCA_039188505.1 Pseudomonadota bacterium
CGGTCGTGGCCGGGCCGCCGTGTCAATCGGCGACTTGCTGCCGAGACCTCGACTTCGGGCAAACCGTGCGGCGTTGTTGTATGTTCCGACTCCGACTCCGACTCCGACTCCGACTCCGGCTCCGGTGCCGGGCCCCGATTCTTTGCTCCGAGGATGCGGCATGTGGATTTCCGATGAACCGCTGGTGCCGATGTCCGGCCTGGTCGAGCGCGACCGTAGGGCGGCCTGACGTGGCCAAGGCCGGGAAGAAGGGTCGCAGTCTTGCCGCGGTGCAGCGCGACGTTGCCCGTGCCCAGGCGGCTCATGCGAAGGGCGACATCAGCACGGCGATGCGGCTGCTCAAGGAGGTGCTGTCACGCAACGCCAGAAATGCGGAGGCGCTGGTATTGCTCGCGCACTGTTTCTTCGATCAGCGACGACCGGAGGCGGCTGCGAAGCTTCTCCACGAGGCGCTGAATCTTCAGCCGCGGCATCTACCGACCTACGCCCTTCTGGCGGCGTCGTACCGGGCAGCGGGCCAGGTTGGTGCGGCGCTGCAGGTCAGTCAGCAGGCGCTGGAGATCGACCCATACGACCTCGATACGCTCCGGCATCAGGCGATGGCGGCGCTCGATCTGAAGCGTATCGAGCTTGCTGAGGCGAGTGCGGAAGCGATCCAGGCCCGGGTGCCCGGTGACTATGATGCGCTCTTCGTTCTGGCGCAATCGAGATATCTCGCCGGCGATCTCGACGGCGCCCGCCGGGAAGCCAATCGACTGCTGAAGGCGCATCCAAGGACTCTGGCGGGATGGCGGATTCTCGCCAACGTCGAGACGCAGTCCGGCAACGGTCAGGGTGCCATCAAAGCGCTCCGCCACGCGCTCAGCATGCAGGATCAGCCCGACGCCTGGCAGCAGCTCCTGCTGGCCCAGCACGTCAATGGCGAATGGACGTCCATCGACGAGACCCGTCGACGGATGGAGGCGGGCGTGCGCGCTCACCTCGCGGGTCGGGTGACGATGCGCGCCGACCCGATGAATCTTCTGAACGTCAGCAACGACGGAGAGCTGATGAAGCGAGCCTTCATGGACGTCGGGCGGCGGATCTGGCGCAGCCGCAGCCTTGCGCGCGATGCCCTTGCCAAGCTGCCGCGCGTGGCCCGCCAGCCGGGGGAACGGCTGCGGATCGCGTACCTGTCCAGCAATTTCCGGAACCACCCGCTTGCCACGGCGACGCGATCGATTTTTCAGCATCACGATCGCGAGCGGTTCGAGGTGTTCGTGTACGCCACGCGGCCCGACGACAGTTCGGATGACCGCAAGGCCATCGCCAGCAGCGTCGAGCACTTCGTCGAGTTGTTCCCGTTCACCGAGGAGGAGGCCGCGAGGCGGATCATCGACGATGGGATTCACGTGCTCGTCGACCCCGACGGACACAGCTCGAACGCGGACATCGGCGTACTCGCCCTGCGGCCGGCGCCGGTGCAGTGTCACTGGCTGGGTACGCCGTTCACGTGGGGCTCGCGGGAGGTGATCGACTACGTACTCGCTGATCCGGTGATCCTGCTCCGGGAACACGAGCGCCTTTACGTCGAGAAGGTTGCGCGCCTGCCGCGCTGCTATTTCCCGTGCAACGAGCACCTGCCCCGGGTGGCCGAGGAGATCGAGGTTACCCGTGGCGATGTCGGCTTGCCGAGCGACGCCTTCGTGTTCGCCTCCTTCTGCAGGACCTTCAAGCTCAATCCGGAAACGTTCGACGATTGGGCCAAGATCCTCGAGCGCACGACCGGATCCGTCCTGTGGCTGTCCGCCCGAGACGACTTCGCCCGTGACAACCTCCGGCGCGAAATGGTGCGACGCGGCATCGACGGCGAGCGCATCGTCTTCGCCCCCCAGGCCCGGGACCACTCCTTCCATATCGCGCGACAGGCAGCAGCGGATCTTTCGCTCAACAACCTGCCGTACGGTGCCCACTCGACCACCATGGACTCGCTGGCGGCGGGAACCCCGGTGCTCACGGTCACGGGGCCGCTGTTTCCCGGTCGAGCGGCGAGCAGCATGCTCCTCGATATCGGCCTGCCGGAGCTGGTCTGCGATACCCGCGAGGACTACATCGATCGTGCCGTGGACCTCGCTTCGAAGCCCGAACGGCTGACCGCGATCCGCGAGCGGCTCCGGGCGAAAATGGCCGCGGGGCCGCTGGCCGAGCGGAATCGCCAGTTCGCCCGGGCGCTCGAGGACGCCTTCGAGACCATGTGGCGACGCCACGAAGCCGGCGAACCGCCGGCATCCTTCGACGTCGCGCGGGTGAAGCCGTCCCCCTGACGGCCCGTTCGGGCACGGGCCCTGGTCTTGCGCGGATCCAGAGTGCGGATCAGGCCAGCTGCTGCAACAGTCTGATCAGCTCGCTACGGTCCGACTCGTCCATGGTCCCGAGCTGCTCTGCGGCGACGCGGAAGCGAACCGCTGCGGCTTCCTCCGCCAGCGCGATGCCCTGATCGGTGAGGCGAGCGCGCCGGCTGCGACGGTCGGCGGGGTCATCGATCCGGGTGAGGTAGCCGGACCTTTCGAGGCGCTTCATCGCGGTGGTCAGCGCGCCCGAGGTGAGGAGGACCGACTCGAGCAGAGCGGTTGGCGTGAGCTCGAAGGGGGCGCCGCTCCGACGCAGCGTGGCGAGGATGTCGAAGTCCGTATAGCTGAGCTGGAAGGGCTTCAGGGTTTCCCGCAGCTCGGCGTCCCAGCGGCTTGCAATCTGCGCGATCCGGCCGACGACTTCCATGGCACCGGTGTCGAGGTCGGGACGTTCCTGCTGCCACTGCTGGCGCAGAAGCGCGACGAGGTCGTGGGGGGGGTTGTTCTCCTCGGGCATCCGGACGTGGTTCTCTCAGCGCGTAGCGGGTGCTTCCGGGAGTATCCACTCGATCGGCGGCAGCGTCACGGATTCCGGGAGGCGATCGGTCGAGCCGGAATCGATCCAATCGAGGATGGCCGCGCGGAACTCCGGGAAGGCCTCCTCCGCCTCCCGCAGCGCGCCGTGCGAGCCCCCGTGCACCGTGATGACATGGTGGTTCGGAAGAATCTCCCGCACGACCGGGACGTTGGCCATGGGAAGGGATGTGTCCCAATCGCCCTGAATGAGTAGGGCCGGAACGTCTGCGACGAAACCTGCGCGAAACGCCTGGCCCAGGTCTGCCGGCCATCCGGCACAGAGATCGCCGGCCACCAGCTCATGGAGGGACATCAGACTTGTTCTCGCATCCGCCTCGAGCCGCTTGCGGCGCTCGGCGCTAGCTCCCGATGCGCACTCCACCGAGTAGTAGGCGGCGACGTCCATGTCGTCGTTCAACCACCAGCGGGCCACCCGCCGAGCGCCGGCTTCGAGGTCGCCGTCCAGCATCGTTAGCATGTCCGACGGCCAGATCGGCATGTGGAAACGCCAGGTCGTACCGCGCGAGAAGCCGCGACTGAGCTGTCGCAGCGCATCACCGTCGAGCAGCACGGTTGCCCTGGTGCCCTCATCGTCCAGGTCGAAGGACACCTCGATGGGCTCCTCATCAGCTCGCTTGATCATCGCGCCGAACTCGCCAAGGAGGTCCCGGTCACCGATCGCGCTCGTCAGCGCCGGGTCTTCCTGCGCCGCTCGGGCAATGCGGCGTAGCGAGGATTCGAGTTCGAGCGGGTTGTCGAAGGTGTGATCGGGGCCTTCCAGCGCGCTGAAAGTCGCGCGACTGATGAGATCCGGCGCGCTCCGAATGACGGCCATGCCCCAATGGGAGCCAAAGCTGTTCCCGACGAGCTGAATCTCTTCATAGCCGAGCGCCGCCGCAATCTCGACGACGTCCTGCGCCATCTCCATGATCGTGTAGCCCGAAAGGTCGGCGCCGTTCCCTTCGTGGAGCGCTCGACAGCGCGCCATCCCCTCGCGAAGCCGAGCGTGGCGTTCCTCGGCCCTATCCACGTCGGCAAGCGTCGCCGCTCTCAGTGGCGGGCAGGGCAGCGCGTTGTTCCCGCCGAAGCCGCGTTGTCCGACGATCACCACGTCGGCCAGCGCCGTGAACCGCTCGAAGAAGTATTCATAGTAGCCGGGCTTTGCAAGGTCCTCCTCCAGGCTGTCATAGCCGGGTCCGCCCTTGAGGATGAAGATCGCCGGTACGTTCGTTCCGTCATGACCACTCTTCGGCAGGCGGTGGAACTCGAGGTCAAAGCGCCGGGATCGCTGGACCTGCCGATTTTCCGGAACCGAGAGCAGGCCGCGCTCGAAGCGATAGGAGCCGCCCGCCTCCAGCGTCAAGGAGCGGTCCTCCAGAGCAGCGCGGTCGGGCGGATCGGCCATGGCGCAGCAGAAGGTCACGTACAGCCAGCCGAGCAGGAGTGCCTTGACGGTGGAGCCGGATCGTTTGCTCATTTTCTGTTGATCATTTGTCTTTACATAAAGATAGTTTGGCGATTGCTATCTTTATGTCAAGATAAATTGACGCGGAACCCCGCGATAACCGGCGGTGAGTGGGCATGAACCGTGCTTTCCGCGTATCCGGGCGCCGGGAAGACGCTGTCCTACGCGCGATGGCGGCGGATCGTACCTCCGCGGTCTGTGGTGACGGCTCCGAAGGGATGACGTCCGTCCTTCGGGAGGAAGTACACTGCCGCTGATGCAATACGAAGCGGTCTTCTTTCGGGTGGTCGTTCGCCACTTCCTGCCCCGACTGCTGCCGGCGTGGTTTGCCGTGCTGCTCGTCGTATCACAGCTCGACGCGATCACGCACTGGCCGACGCTCCGGGCGGAGCTGCAGGAGCTCGATCCCCCGCAGGTGGGAATGCTGGTTGCGTTCCTTGCGGGTACCTGGAGCGTCCTCGCGGGCGTCGCGTTGGCCGGGGTCGACAGCCGGCCGGCCCTGCGCTGGCTGCTGCGCCAGCCCATGGCCCGAGAGCGGATCGGGGGCGCTGCGCTGCTTGCCCTGGCCCCTGCCTGGCCGATCCCTCTGGCCGTTGCCTGGCTATTCGCGTCCGGGCTCTGGATTGCGCCCCTGGCCGTTGCGGTGGTGATCATCGGCTCGGCCCTGAGCTGGTTTACCGCGCGACGTGAATACGGAGCCACCGTGCTCGTCGTTGGTCTGTTAGGCCTGGTCGGGTGCGCGTTCGCCGTGGCGCCGACGACGAGTCTGCTCTTCGCGCTGGGTTCCGTGCTTCTGATTCCGCTGGTCGGCGTCGAGCTACGTCGCCCGCGTTCAACGGCGACGGTCGGGGCCAGTGGTGGACGCGTGCGGTCCGGGCCCGTGACGGCGCTGTGGCGCCGCAATGGCATCTGCCTGCTCCGCTGCCACCGTGCGGACGTCGTTGGTACGGTGGCGACCGGGCTGCCGGTTGCGGGCCTGCTCGCCGCGTTCCGTTTCAATGGCGGCCTGGCGGGTGAGTCCCTCTGGTTTGCCTTCGTGGTCCTGCTGACCATCGCCGCGCTGCCCGCCTACGCGATCCTCGAGGAGCTAGCGGGCACGCTGGGCGCCGAGCGCCTGCTCGCGCACCGCGCGCCCATCGGTCCCGGGGGGCAGCTCGCGACCCTCTTGCTGACCGCGGGCGCGACGCTCGCGCCGGCGGCGCTGACGCTAGTGCTGATCGCGATGCCGGCGCTTGGCCCGAGCGCGGCGCTGACGCCGGTCGTCGTCGCCGGCGTGCTGGCCATGGTGGTCGCCGCACTCGTTCTGCGCCTGCGCTTCCTGCCGCGCGCGAACGGGATGGGGATCTTCGCCGTGCTGGCAACCGGAGCCACCGTCGCGCTGGCGCGGCATCCGGTGCTGGCGTCGCTGCTGCTCCTGGCGGCGTCGCTGAGCGTTGCCTTCGGCCTGCTTCATCGGCGGACCTGGATCCATGCTCGAGCTGTCTGAGTTGATGGTCGGCTTCCCGGGCTTTGCAGCCGGGCCGCTGACGACCCGGTTCGGACCGGGCATCGTCCATCTCGCTGGCCCGAACGGGGCGGGCAAGACCACGCTTCTACGCACGGTTTGTGGCGAGCTGCCGCCCCGCGGCGGCACCGTTCGCGTCGAGGGCCGCGATCCCTACCGGGACCACCATGGGCGCGCCTCGATCAGCCTCGCCCCGGCGCGCAACGAGCTGCCCGAGTTCCTGACGGTGCGTGAGGCCTGGCAGACCGCCGCGGGTCTCCGTCGGGCGCCAGACTGGGACGGCGCTACCGTCGCCGACGCCCTCGCTCTGCCCGAGAATCTCCGCCTGGCCGTTGGCAGCGCAGGTCAACGTCAGAAAGCGGAACTGCTGTGTGCCCTGGCGGGCGACCCCGCAATCGTGCTCCTGGACGAGACCCTGGCGCACCTCGATCGGCAGACCGTCGAGACGGTGTCCGGTTGGCTGGAGGAGTGGCGGGCCACCCGTCTGATCATCGTCGCCCAGCACGCGCCGCTCCCGCTGCCCCATGCGACGGCGACCTTCACGGAGGAGCCCGGGGGCGTGGAGCGCCGGGTCCGCATCGAGCTCCAGGAGCGCTGAGCGCAGCGTCAGCGTTGGGCGTAGAAGGCCGCGGCTCGCGCGCTGGCGTTTTCCTGGATGCTACGCCAGTAGAGGCCGTAGTCGTGGGCATGGGTACTGGTATTGCCTGGCATGCGGAGCGGGAACGAGCGCGATCGCACCTCGCTGACGATCAGGCGGCCGGAGCGGCACTCCGCGTCGGCCACCGCCGGCTCGAGCGTCATGAGCGAGAGGTCTTCGTCTGCCGGCCCTGGTCCCCACGCGGGAAAGCCGATGCCGCCGGGATTGTCTTCGTGTGTTGCATGACCTTCGACGGTCCAGCTGAGCGGATTAACGCACAGGAGGTCGTCCATGCCCGGGTACATGCCTGGACGATCACCATCGACGCTGTTCCAGCCAACCACGCACGCAGTTGCCGTTGCGGTGCTGCATACCGGCACGCCGCCGGTGTCGCCGGGTCTGATCGCAAAGCCCACGAGGTAGGCAGCGACCAGCGCATCCATGGCGGCGGACCCGGCGATGCGCTCGCGCAGCAGCCGCGTCGCGTGCAGCGTGCCCTGGCTGTGGCTTGCCAGGATGAACGGGCGATCGGGTCCGATGGTCTCGAGAAAGGCGTCGAAGGCCCTGACGACGTCAGAGTAGGCAAGATCTAGGGCCTGCGCGCCGCTGCCGGTCTCGTCAACGAAGGACCACAGGGTGGCCTGGCGGTAGCGCGGTGCGAACACCTCGCAGCAGGCGCTGAAGGCCGAGGCCTGGTTGCGCAGCACGCGATTGTCCGTGATCCAGTCGGCCTCGGCGCTGCCCGGGGGCTGATTCCAGCCGGCCTTTTCGATATAGGTCGTCGGGTGCACGAAGAACACGGCGGCCAGCGGGACCGCCTCGGCCACGATCCCCGGCGGAAGTGGGTCCGCAGGGTCATCGAGCCGCGGATGGGCGGCCCACGCGTCGAGTGACGCATATTCGCGCGCTGCCGGAGCGTCCACCTCGTTGAACGCCACGGTCGGCGCGATCAGCCATTTCGCAACCGTCACGATGATGGGCTGACGGGCGGCGTACAGCAGCACGACCAGTCCGCCGAGGATCAGTATGGCCAGAGCGAGCCTGCGCCCCATGGGTTGTGCCTCGAGCCCGGAGAATCGTCAGCTTACGGGGCGTCGGGTTCGTGAACCAGCGCGAGGCATCAGCCGCCGATCAGATCGCTCTTCCGAAG
>JBCCZC010000274.1:0-7644 GCA_039188505.1 Pseudomonadota bacterium
GCTCCGCCCGAGCCTAGCCCGGGCTGGCGGTCCCCTGCTCGCTGATGCGCGTTCTGGACGAATCGCCAGCGAGCATGAGGCTGGCGATCGTGATCACCCAGGCCAGCGCCACGCCCACCAGCAGCGCCACGATCAGGATTCTGCGTTCCTCGGCCGCAGTCGAGTGGCGGGTGTCGTTGCGGTCCATGGCTGGTATCAGCGCGTCACGATGAAGTAGGCGATGACCATCGCGATCGCGGTGACGGCCGCCAATACGAACCGGGCGAGCCCGCCGCCCCCGGGAGAGTGATCCGTCGTCTCCCGCTCCGGCGGTGATCGGCTACCGGCCTCCTGGTCGCCGAGGAACATGACGGCGTCCTTGATGACGGCCTGGAGCTTCCGCGGGCGATCGTCGAGGCTGGGTTCCCCGTGCGGCGCCACGGTGATGAGATTGTAGCGATCGTCTTTGCCGTCGGCATCGATGAGGTAGGCCGTGCCCCCGGCCGTCCTGATCCTCAGACCCTCGACATGGCGCATGAGGCCATGCTCATCGCGGCGTTCGATCATGCGGTCGACATCCGCCTCGTAGTCGAGGTCGAGAAGCTGCATGGCCATTTTCACGGCCCTGAGGTCGATCTGGTTCCACTGGGTCATCGCGCTTTCCTCCGTGGCTCTCCTCTACCAACGCCTGTGGGGCCGTTTTCGACCGGGCGGGTGTGGCCATCATAGCCCGGATGGCGAGTCGCACCGGGCCGGCATCGCTCGGGTGGCCACGGGTGTCGCCAGCTCATTGACGTAGCCGCGGCGTCAACCCATGCTCAGGGCGACAGCAAGCTTTCGTGCAGGAGGACGTCCGTGAAACCCGTTTGTCTCGTGATCGGTGCGGGCGCCGGTGTCGGTGGCGCCGTGGGACGACGCTTCGGGGCCGGTGGTTACCACGCCGTGCTGTGCCGGCGCAGCGATCAGGCCGGTCTCGATCGGCTCGTCCGGCAGATCGAAGAGGTTGGGGGTGCGGCGACGGGCAAGCTCGTCAACGCCGTCGACGAGGATGCCATCGAGGCTCTCGTCGAAGAGGTCGAGGTCTCGATCGGGCCGATCGAGGTGATCGTGTTCAACCTCGGCGCCCAGATCGGCAACCGTGCGCTAGCGGACACGAGCGCCAAGGCGTTCGAGCTCGGCTGGCGCATGGGGACATTCGCCCTGTTCCGCGTGGCCTCAGCTGCGCTGCCGTCCATGGTGGAACGGGGTTCCGGGTCGCTTCTCGTCACCTCGGCCACGGCAGCCGTCCGCGGCAACGCGGGTCAGCATTCCCACGCCGCGGCGATGGGCGGACGCCGGATGCTCTGCCAGACCTTGCATGCGGAATTCGGTCCGAAGAACATCCACGTCGCCCACCTCGTCATCGACGGCATGGTCGACGCACCCGACACGCTCGGAAAGATGCTCGGTCCCGAGCGCTTCGAGGCGTTGCGTCAGGCCAGGGGGTTGGCGAAGGACGGTCTGCTGCTCCCGACGGAGATCGCCGAGACCTATTTCCACGTCGCGCACCAGCATCGATCCGCCTGGACCCACGAACTCGATCTGCGCCCGTTCTCCGACCAGGCCTGGTGGAATTCCTAGCGAGGCCTGGTCAGGTCCCCTCAGGGATCAGGATCGATGATCTCGGCAAGCTCCTCGCGCTGCTCATCGTCGAGGAGGACCGCATCGACCAGCTCCCATGCGGCGTCGCGGTCGAAGCGGGCGAGGCTGCGCACGCGGGTCTCGAGTGACTCGAAGCGCGTTTCCGCCGATCGGATCTCACCCAGGATGTCGATGGCCTGCGTCGTCTCGACATACTCACTGCGAAGCACGGCCGCCAGGGCAGCATCGCGGTGGTCTGGGCTATCCAGGCCTCGGGCCCAGGTAAGGGCGGCGGTGGGATCGTAGCGCTGCCACTGGCCCGCCAGGCCGCCGTAGAGGTCGGGCTCGAAGCCTTCCTCGGGGAGCTCGGCGAGCCAGGTTGCTGCGGCGGCGGGATCCGTGTTCGCCCAGGTGAGAACCAGCCGCGACTGGGCGTCGACCCGCTGCTCGCGATTGGGCACCGCATCGACCAGCGCCAGCGCAGCGGCAGGGTCCGAGAGCATGAGATGCCCGGCAACCGTGCCGATCCAGCGACCGAAGCGGGGCTCGTCGGTGAAGTCGAGCAGCCAATCCGCGGTACCCTCGGGGTCGATCGATCCGGCCTGGGAAACGACCTGATCGATCCAGGTTTCACGGGCGCGGGGCGCAAGTCGCTTCGAGACGTCCATGGCGAGTTCGCGATGCTGTCGGAGCATCTGGCTTGCCAGCCGGCCGGCGATCGCGGCCTGATCGCGAGGGACCATCGCCACAAGGTGGTTCACGGCGGCCTTCGGGTCGTCGGTCAACCAGCGCCACATCACCTGCGTGACGGCCCATTCCCAACGGGAGCCTCGCGGGAGGCCGTCGGTGAAGGCCAGGGCGAGATCGGGATCGGACCGAGCCACGGCACCGAGAACACGGGCGTAAAGCTGGGCCCGCCGGGGGGATTCAGGCATGTCTTCGAGGAACTCCAGCGCATCGAGCGGCTTGCTGCGCGCGTACTGCGAGAGCATCTGCTCCCACAGCGGGCCGCGCTTGCCCTCGATGGCCTCCGCCCACGCCAGGGCCTCCCGAGGTGACGAGGCCCCGTAGGACCACACCAGGTTCTGAGCAAGTTCTCGCGCGAGCGGACGATCGTCGAGTGCGAGCAGGGCCTGGGCCGCGGCCTCGGCGTCGGTCTGGGCCCAGCCAGCGAAGGTCTGCCCCAGGGCCGCGCGACGCAGGACGTCATCCTCGATGCCGCGGGCCAGGTCCAGAGCCGTCGACGGGTCGCTTTGGGCGATGGTCCCGAAGACCGTCTGCACGAGCTGACGTCGCTGGCCATGGCTGTCGATGACGTCGAGCAGAGCCAGAGCGTTCATTGGGTCCCGGCGCGCGACGCTGACGATGACGCCCTGGACGAAGCTCTGCCGGTCTTGCGGTTCGATCACGAGGTCCGCGTTCTCGAGGGCCTCACGCGGGGCCGACTCGGCCCAGACCCCAGCGATGCCCTGGAGGGCAGCGCGCCGCTTGCGCGCATCCGTCAGTTCCTGGGCCGCCGCGAGCGCTCCGAAGGGATCGGTGCGGGCCTGTTCGACCAGAGCCAGCTGCTCCTCGGTTCCGGTGCCGCCCCAGCCGAAGACCATGCGCAGCAGCTGCTCGGCGAGCTGGCGATTGTGCAGGTGCGCGGCGAAGACGCCATAGCGCGACGCTTCCTTGTCCCGGCCAACGGCCATGCGTCTTGAGGCTGCCATCGCATCGTCGAGATCGTCGGCGGCCCAGGTGCGGAAGATCACGGTGATCATGTGGGTCCGCTCGTCGAGATCGGCGCGGTCCAGCTGTCTCAGAACGGTGTCGGGCGAGACTTCAGCGAGGCGGGCAAAGACGGCCTCGAGGACCTGCGCGCGAGCAGCGGGGTCGACCACTCCCTTTGCGTCGAGGATCTGCTCGCCGAGCCTTTCGACATCGGATTCGGCCAGCCACTGCATGGCCGCGAGCTGGCGCTCGAACCCCGCCGGCTCCGCCACGACGTCGGCAAGGGTAATGGGCGACTCCAGTGGCTCGGTGTCGGCCGCGCGCTCAACGGGAGTCGACGCCGTCGTGCCCGGTTCCTCGACGACGTCCTCTGTCGCGATGACCTCCCGGGTCAATTCGGCGGGCTGCCGGGCAGCAAGCCAACCGATGCCGACGCCGAGCAAGAGCGTGAGGGTCGCAAGGGACAGGGTGAGCAGGACCTTCCGAGGGCTTGATTCCATCGTTCCAGTAAAGCCGACGGATCGGGGTAGGGCAACGCTGAATTCGTGCGCCTTCATGGCGGCGCGGGGCGCGATGATCAAAAGGGTCCCCGTGCGCGGCGACTCTGGCCACGGCGCGACGGAACGATGATCACCTACAATTTCCGCTTTCCCGAGCGGGTAGGATCCATGAGCTTCGAATTTCTTGATTACAGCGTCGACGACAACGTGGCCACGGTTCGCATGAACCGACCGGACGTGCTGAACGCCCTGACCGGTCCCATGGCCCGCGAGCTCATCGCCGCGCTCGGACGGGCGGCGACCGAAGCGCGGGTGGTCGTGCTGACGGGCGCTGGACGTGCGTTCTCCTCGGGGGCGGACCTCGGGAGTGGCGATCTCCGGATGGAGGATCCCCAGCGCGACGCTGGAGAGGCGCTGGAGACGAGCTTCAATCCGCTCATCCTCGCCATGCGCGACCTGCCGATCCCGATCATCACCGCGGTGAACGGTCCGGCGGCCGGGATCGCGTCGGCCATTGCCATGGCCGGAGACATCATCGTTGCCGCGCGTAGCGCCTATTTCTTCCAGCCGTTCTGCAACCTCGGCCTCGTGCCCGATGGCGGGTCGGCTTACCTGCTGGCGCGGGCCGTGGGGCGGGTGCGCGCCATGGAGCTGATGCTGCTGTGCGAGCGCTACCCCGCTGAACAGGCCCATGCTGACGGACTCGTGACCCGCGTCGTGGATGATGACGCCCTCGACGAAACGGTCGCGACCCTCGCGGCTCGCCTCGTGGCCGGTCCGCCCGTCGCCCTGCGGATGACCCGCAAGCTGGCCTGGGCCGCCCTCGACCAGAGCCTCGATCAGGTGCTCGTTCGCGAGCGCTATGACCAGCAGGTCGCTTCTCGAACCGCGGACTTTGGCGAGGGGGTGGCAGCGTTCCTCGAGAAGCGGCCCGCGGAGTTCAGAGGGCGTTGACACGGTCTGTGGCACGTCCGTGAGCCCGCTCCCCATCCGATTCATGCGGCGGACCAATCGGTTAGGCGTTACTATTAAAGCCGTTTCTTCACTGCGGGCAGCTGTGCCCGCGTCGCTCGGGAGATGCCATGGCCGTTGTTGAGTTCAAGGGCTTTGCCGGTACCACGCTGCGAGCGGGGGTGCGCGGGAACGATGAGGATCCGGCGGTGCTCCTGCTTCACAGCGCCGGTCAGACGCGCGCGGTGTGGTCCGACGCGGCGCAGGCGATGGTCCGGGCCGGTCGGCGGGTTGTGAATCTCGATCTGCGCGGGCATGGCGAGAGCGAGTGGCCTGCTGACGGTCGCTACGATTTCGACGCCTATGTCGAGGACATTCGCGCCGTGCTCCGACAGCTCCCATCGCGCCCCGTCATTGTGGCGGCGTCTTTTTCCGGCTGGATCGCGACCGTCGCGCTGGGGGAAGGCTTCGGGCATCTCGCCGACGGGCTCATCCTCGCCGACGTGCCGCCGGAACTTGACGAGGAGGCAGCCGCTCGGATCGCGGCGAGGCTACGGCAGCAGGCGCACAGCGGGGAGCGTCTGGATTGGGATCCCGCGCTGCTCCGCGGTATGGACCCGGCGGAGGTCATCCCTCGGTTCGTCGCGGCGACCGCCATGATCGGGGTTCCCACGCTCTTCGTGCGCGGCGCGCGCAGCGAGGTGACGCAGCTCGATGCCGCCGCCGAGCTCGTGGCGGACATGCATGACGCCGAACTCATCGAGGTCGAAAATGCCGGCCATCTGGTGGCCGCAGAGCGCACCGATGAATTTAACGCGACGCTGCTCGATTTTCTCGAACGCAAGGTTCCGCGTTTCCCGCCCGAGTACAAGACCGGCTCCGACACCCGCACGCTGCGGGACTCCATGGGCTGCTTTGCGACGGGCGTAACGGTGGTGACGGCCATGGCCGAGGACGGCACGCCGGTGGGGCTGACGGCCAATTCCTTCACCTCGGTGTCGCTCGAACCGCCGCTGCTGCTCGTCTGCATTGCGAACACGGTCGGTAGCCGGCCGGTGTTCGAAACGGCGGAGCACTTCGCGGTCAACGTGCTCCACATGGGACAGCAGCCGGTTTCGAATCGTTTTTCCCGTCCCGGCGAGGACCGCTTCGGCGAGACGGATTGGGAGGCCGGCGAGTCGGGTGCCCCCGTCCTCCCGAATTCCCTGGCGAACTACGAGTGTGCGCGCCACGCCCTCTATGACGGGGGTGACCACATCATCCTGGTGGGGCGCGTCCTGCGAGGTCGCTACGAACCGCACCGCGATCCGCTGCTCTATTTTCGAGGCAAGTACGCGCGCCTGCACATGGGCTGAGCGGCAACACCTCGAACGCCCGCCGGTCTCCATCCATCTCCGGCTCGGTCCTGCAGGTGGCTAGGGCGGGGGGAGTTCGAGGCTCTTCGGTGCCTTCTTTCGCCACGAGATGCGCATGAGTTCGACGGTGAGATCGTGATCGGCCCGAGCGATCACGGCGCGCACGCCCACGATCTTCTTTCCCCCAGGTCAGCTTTTCGAACCCCTCGGGATCCATTGCGAATGCGCGCTGGCGATCTTCCTCGTCGATGAACAGATGAACGTACTCGTCGCCGGGCGGTAGGGTGACAAAGATCTTGCCGCGTACCCGGAAGGACGACATGTGATGGTGCGGCTCCTCGGTGACCTCGGGGAGGGCGAGGGCGGCCGCGCGAAACGCCTGCAGATCCATGGTCGGCACCTCCGAACGCTGATCGTTCATGATAGCCGTTGCGATCGCACCGTGATGCCGAACGATGTTGACCGGACAAATCACAAGCAGATCGGGTAAGCTCCCCGGCCTCGCAATCGTCATCGCTGAAGGGGATCCTGATGCAGCAACGTTGGTTCTTGGCGTGCGGTCTGGCCGTCGCCCTGTTCTTCTCCGGCCTTGCGGTCGCCCAGGACGACGAAGGGCCGATGAGCTCGGGCACCTTCACCGGCATGGAGCTCCGGGGCATTGGCCCGGCGCTCATGGCCGGTCGTATTGCCCATATCGAGTTCCACCCGAAAGATCCGAATACCTGGTACGTCGCGGTGGGATCGGGCGGCGTCTGGAAAACGACCAACGCGGGAACCACCTGGACGCCCATCTTCGACCGCGAGTCGGTCTATTCGATCGGCACCATCGCCATCGATTCGAACAATCCGAGTGTGGTGTGGGTCGGCACCGGCGAGGATGTCGGCGGTCGACACGTCTCCTTCGGTGACGGCATCTACCGCTCCGACGACGGCGGACAGCGCTGGAAGAACATGGGTCTGCCTGATTCCGAGCACATCAGCCGGATCCGGATTCACCCGGAGAACTCCGACGTTATCATGGTTGCGGCCCAAGGCCCCCTCTGGTCCACCGGCGGCGATCGCGGTTTCTTCCTGTCGACCGACGGCGGCGAGACGTGGGAGAAAACGCTTGGTGACGACGGGTACACGGGTGTCACCGATATCGCGATCCACCCCGAGAATCCTGCCGTAGTCTACGCAGCGACCTGGGAGCACCACCGCACGGTTGCGGCGTACATGGGTGGTGGCCCGAAGTCGGGCATCCATCGTTCCACGGACGGCGGTCGAAGCTGGACCGAGCTCGAGCAAGGCCTTCCGGACGGCAACATGGGCAAGATCGGCCTCGCCGTTACCGCGCTCGAGCCGGATGCCATCTACGCGGCCATCGAGACCGACCGACGCCAGGGCGGGGTCTATCGTTCCGCCGATCGTGGCGCGAGCTGGAGCAAGCAATCCGACACCGTCTCAGGCGGCACCGGTCCGCACTACTACCAGGAGCTGTACGCGAGCCCGCACCACCCCGGGCGGCTCTACCTCATGAGCAACAC
>JBCCZC010000275.1:0-7636 GCA_039188505.1 Pseudomonadota bacterium
CGAGGTCGGAGAAGGCGACAGTTTCCCCGTCGGCACAGTTGAGCGACGCCATCAGGTCGTCGTCGGCACCGTCGGCGAAGCCCGCGGGTACGCCCGCCAGTGCGTCCCAGTCGACCAGGTCTGCGACCATCGCGACGGGTACCGCGGCGACGCGTTGCCGGGGTGAGAGGGTCTGAAACGCGGTTTCGCCCCCCCTCCGCACCGCGAGCTCCAGCCACCGCTCACTGCCGCCGAAGATGTCGGCGCCGAAGTCGAGCTCGAGGACGAATACACCGTCGACGACGCCCACGCCCAGCAGTTCGTTCGGCGCGCCGAGCGGGATCGCCAGCGCGTCCGGGCCGTCGTAGAGCGTGATCATGAAGTCATACTCGACCGCGTCGCCCGTCAGGTCCTGCAGCACGCCCTGGTAGGTGAATCGCGTATCCGGTTCCGGCTGCGCGCCTGCCGTAGCCGCGATCAGCAGCAACGCTGCCAGACAAAAGCCGTACTTGAGGTATTTCATTGCGCACCTCCCTCGAAACCGTCGAGGAAGACGGCCGGGCTCTGGCCCGCGGCGCTACCCGTTGGGCTGACCACGAACGCACCGCCGCGCGCGGGCATTCGCCCGATGAGTGCGACGCTGCCGACGACGACGAAGTCGCTGGATGCTGATTGGCCGCCACCGCCCGATGGAGACAGGCCGGCTTTCATGGTGTCGCCGGCATGGCCGGTCGAAATGGCCACCGTCGTCAGACCAACGAGCGTGGCGGTAATCCTTTTGAAACGTCTCACTTGATTTCCCCTTTTCGCATGCGAGTGAATTCCGCGTTCGCCAGCGGATGGCTTCCGCGTTTGCAGTGGATGCAAGAGGGGAGTGTTCGGCAGGGGCGATTTCTCTCACTTTTCGGTGTTTCGGGCTCAGCAGCGCCTCGGCGTTGCCGCAGCTTCCTCTCGCCGGCTAGCGGCGAGAGCGACGCACCGAGTCAAAGCGGCGAATCGCCCAGGGGCTTACGGGGTGTGCCAGATCGGAGACGTGTAGGCTCGTTCTTGTATGGTCGCCGGGCGGCCCGTTTCGCTGACGTCGATGCCCAGGGAAATCGCGTCGAGGAGTGAATACCGCGGCGTCGGAATCTGTAGCACCCGAACGTAGTAGAACGCGGGCCTGTCCGCTTCGAAGTCGGGGTCGGTCCAGACCACCGCCAGGCGCGCCGAACCGATGTCGTTCGTGTATTCCCCGGTGGTCAGATCGACGGTGTTTCCGACCCGGACGCTACCGTCGGTTCGCCCGTCGGACAGGGCGACGTCGTAGATTCGTTCGACTGCCGAGCCCGCTTCGTCAACCCATCCCTTCACGACCTGAACCCGATCGAGGTTGGCGCCAGCCGGGTCCTTGATCGCCTCGATGAGGAAGGTGGGCGCCGCGCTGCCAGGGGGTAGATCGCTTCCCATAGGGACGCCGCGCCCGTAGCCAATCGCGGGTAGATCCTTGGCATCGGCATCGCCGGCTTCGAATTCACGGCCGCCGAAGAATCGAACCGAAATTCGCGGCCCTGACGACGCATAGACCTCCTTGCGCTTGAAGGCGTCGAAGATCCCCTGGCGGGTGTTCTCGGTGGCCCAGGCCGCGGCGAGTCCGGCAGCGCCCATATCCCAGCCACGCGACGCGCCGATTCCCGTCGGGAAGGACCGCAGCTCCGGGCGAGAGTCCTTCTGGCCCTTGCCGGAGAACTGCTCCTCGTCGGCGGTGGAAAGCCCGGTATGGCTATCGGTCGATCCGATCATGCCCACCTTGTACGGGTTCGCACCGACGCTTTTCTGATACTCGATTCCGCGCATCAGTCCCGTTCGCAGGTAGTCTCCGGCCTGCGGGTCGGGTGAGCCGCCGTCGGGCGTCAGGACGAACGGGAAGGTCTCGAAATCAGCGAACTCGTCCGTCGGCGACAGCAGCGGATGAGCCTCGCTGTCACCCTTGATCTGCGTCATCTCGACGACAGGCTCCCAGCGCATGCGGTTCATCGCGTAGTCCGCGTCGATCGGATCTCCCCCCTGGGTTTCGGTCGGGAACATCATGCCAAGGGAGATATTCGGGTTGTGAGGAATGGCCAGGAAATCCGCACCGAGGCGATCTGAGGTTTCCTCGAGCCAACGCCAGAGATCTCGCGGATCCTGGCTCTCGAAGGAGCTGTAGGGCAGGTATTGTTTGGCCGTACTCGAATCCTGCGGTGTAACAACGACGCGGTGCAGGTTTCCGCCCGCCGGCTGAGCCGACCACTCCCAGCCGATAAGCGCGGTAAATGTCCCCGGAGCATTGAACGCATCCGCCGTTTCGACATAACGATCCCAGGTTGTTCGACGCTTGTCTCCCGCATGGAGATCGGCGATGAGTTCGCCTACGGTGATGTCGATTTCCGCCTCGTCCTCGAGCCCGCTGCCGACCAGCACCAGCTGCTGATAGATTGCGAGCAGCTCCGCCTGAGTCCGGTTCGGTCCGAGCTCGAGCAATGCCTTGCCGGTTTTTGACTCGACGATGGATGGGTCACCTGCGTAGAGCTGCGTGATCGCGCCCACCAGCTCCGCGTGGTCCGCCACGACGAGGAAATCCAGCGGCGTCTCGAGCTGCTACGTGGCGCCTGTCGTCGGGTTTTCTACGGCCTCTCCGCGGGCGAACCGGTACGCGGTTTCCGGCGTCGATGCCGGAGTCCCGAAAAGGTACACGTCGAAGGAGTAGGACGTGTGCAGATGCGTGTCGCCCCAGTACACCTGGGTCGGGTATCCGGGCTCGGCCCCGACGCTTACGTCGGCGGATTCCGACGGTTCCGCGGGTGTGGTCTGCTCGGTGGTGACCGGCTCGGCGGCAGTCTCAGGACGCTCGCCGCACCCGGTCAAGGCGGTCAGCAGCAGGACCGAGAAAGCCGAATTCTTCGAGTTGCGCATGATCCATCCTCCGACGGACGCTTTGATCGCCCGAGAAGCCGACAATGCGCCGACGGATGCACGTCGGTCAAGGGAGTCGGAACTGGCATTGGCCGGGGAGTTTCGGCCGTGCTGAGCGAGAGAACCCAAGGCCTTCCGGCTGCCGCGCGTAACCTTGCCTTGATCCTCGCCAGTCACCGGCGCCGGCCCGACCCAACGGGCTGGCCGAATCTTCGTATCGGGTGCTCCGCGGGCCGAGCCTGCCGAGAGACCAGGTCGGAATGGTCGACGCTCTGGCCGATCGCTGAACTTCTGCAACCTCCACCGGCGCTCCTGCGTCACGCGGGTCCGATGGTGTCGCCACTTTCGGGGACTTTGCCTTGTGCGGCCTGCCGGTGACGCGGGCAGCGCCTCCTCCGCGGGGCGATGGGTGTGCATTTGAGCCGGTCGCGCAAGCGCATCATGCCCGCGGCGATGGTGCCATGCCGCTAGAACGAGTCGCTGGATCGGCCTCGGCTGTAACTCGAAGCGCCCGTGCCCGTTACCTGAGTGCATTCCGGTGGCTAGCGCCGGCCGCAGTCGCCTCCTTTGAACGTGACGAGGCGCATGGCGCTGCCGGCAATAGTCACTCGAGCCCACTCTGGAGGACGATCGATGAAGTCTTGTTTCGCGATGTTTCTTGCTCTCGGTGTTTTCTCGTCCGCATTCGCGTTCGACGCCGACAAGCAGCGCTTTCAGTTCAGCTATCAGAGCCTGACGTACACGGGTGAGATCCTCTATTCGCGGAGTGAGGCCAAGGCCACCGTGGTGCTGATACCTGGCCATGGCACGACCGATCTGGTCGAGGGCGACCAGTTCAAGGCCCTCCGGGAGTTCCTGCTGGACCAGAGCTACAACGTGGCCTACTGGGACAAGGCGGGCTGCGGCCTGAGCGAAGGCGAGTACGACCACTTCCAGAGCATCCCGAGCAGCGCCGCGGAGGCAATCGAGGCGCTGAAGGTCCTCGAAGCCGCCGAGCCTGATCCCGGCAAGCTCGGTTTCTGGAGCATCAGCAGAGGCGGCTGGATCGTCCCGAAGATCTTCGAATCCTACGACGATCTCGCGTTCTGGATCTCCGTGAGTGGTACGTCGGAACTGGACAACAGCCGCTATATGCTCGAGGCCAATCTGAAGGCCGAGGGGCGAACCCAGCAGCAGATCGAACTGCTCATGGGTGAGTGGGATGACTACCAGCGCATCCTGGTGCGCGGGGGGAGCCTCGAGGAATTCAACGCCGCCACGGGCAACCTGATGCTCGATCCCTACTTCAATTCGAACGATTTCCGGATGACCGAGGACGGCCTCAGAAATATCCAGTCCTTCTATCGGACAAGCGATCTCGACTTCGATGAGGCGTCGAACCTGGCGATCATGTACGCCGACCTGCCGAGCGCTCTGAAGGCAATGGACGTTCCGGTCCTCTCCCTGCTCGGGCGGCTCGACACGCAGATCGACTGGCAGGCAACCGGTTTGCTCTATGCCGAAGCCGCGAAAGCAGGGGCCATGCAGCTCTCGCAGATCTACCTCGATAACTGCAACCACGTGATGCAGCAGAGTCAGACCGGCGGAGTGAACGAGGTCTTGCCGACGGATGTCGCTCCCTGCGAGGGCTACTACGAGGGGATGGCGAGCTGGTTGAAGAGGCTGAATTCAGACGATCCCAGCGCGCACTGATCCAATCCCGCAAGAGCTCAGGTCATCGAAGCGACTCGGTCCGGGGCAGGCGCCTCAAGGCAACTTCAAGCTCGGAGCAGCGGATCTTGCCGCCAACTCCTCGGCAAGGCCGAATCGGTTCGCGAGCCCAAATGTTCTGATTCCACGGTCTTCAGGTCAGGTGGGGGACCAATCGTCTGTTTGACATGGTCTCGGCGAACTCGCGTCCCTCAAGCGAATTTCTCGAATCGGTTCATGCCTGGCGCGAGCATCAAGCGGATTGAGATGGCCCGGTGCCCTGATTCAGCTCGACTTCCTTGGCGAGCTCTGATGCCCGATAATTTCGCTCATGAAATCGAGCACCTGCATCTTGTATCCGTCTGCTGCGGCGATGCTCCTGGCGCTGGCCGGAGCCCTCGGCACGGGGGCAGCGCATGCCGACGCGGCAGCGCCTTGGCGCACCTGCGTCGAGAGCATCGATTACCGCGCGCCGAGCGAGTCCGAAAGCACGCTCCGGGTCGTCGACCGCTTCGACCGGGATATCACGGGGGCTGGCGTGGCGCTGATGGACTGGGAGGGGTTCGTCGAGAATCCCCAGTTCCGGCTGAAGGTCGTTCCGCCGGAGGACGTCGCCTACCCGGTCAGTCTCCGCGTCACTGCGACGGAGGCGCCGCGCCTCTACATCTTCCAGCGGCACGTCGGAGAGAATCCCTACGACATTCGCAATTGGCTTTCGCTACAGAATGAGACCGGTCCTGCCTGGGGCGCCAATCTTGTCGTGATGGACGGCGGGCGCTGGGTCTACGGCGGCGTGGACCATGATCTCAGCGCCGAGGAACTGAGCGAGATCGGCCTGCGCCGTGAGGTCAGACAGTTCGGACCCGATGATTTTCCGCTGGAGCTGCACGTCGGGATCCACCCGGATCGTGAGGGGGGGGACGAGCAATACACGCTCGACATCGAGCTGTCCGACGGCAATGGCGAGGTCCATCAACACAGTCTGCCCATCCACGTCTGCGATCAGGATCGGCCAGACCGGGAGACCGACTTCCAATTCCACGTGGATTACAGCTACGACTTCTTCGGGTACCTCGAGGAAGACCCGGATGGCCAGGTGGTCGCCGAGGCGGCCGAGCGGACCCTCAACGACCTGGCCTACTTCTTTGCCGATATGCGCTTCGATGAAGTGCCCGTCGGCGCCTGCAGCACCGAGGTCAATTTCACCATTCCGGATCGCCCCGCCACAGGAGAGAACACCAAGGCCTACGACCGCGGGCATTACGTGTTCATCACCTCGCACAGCGGCGGTGGTGGACTGAACAGTCCGTATATGCACCGCATCGACGGCGAGGAGACGGACTTCTCGGCCTGCAGCTTCTGGGGCGCGAACCCGCGCGAACAGCTCTCAGTCAACGTGGACCAGCGCATCTATGTGCCGGAGTACCGCTGGTGGCAGGTGGTTTCCTGGAACTACGGACGCAACGGTGAGTGCCTGGGCGATGAGGTCGGCGATCCGGGCAAGGGCTGCATCGCGTGTCCGGACGACGAGCCCTGGTGCGCGCACCAGCGCGGCGACCTCTACTGGCCCAATCTCCACGAGCTCAACCACGGCCTGACGCTCGCGACCGGCTGGCCTCGTTGGTACCGGTGGTTCTTCAGCGACAACTTGTGCGTCGACGACGACGCGCTCATGCGCTACAGCGGCACCTGCCTGCCGATGTACCGAACCGATCACGTCGTGCTGTTCGGCGAGACCTTTGAATCGAACAAGCAAGCGGACTGGGGCCGCACGCTTTTCCGCAAGTACGACTATCTCCTGATGCAGGCAACGGGCTGGGAGCTGCGCGACACCACCATGCTGGTGGAGCTGTCGCTCGCGACCGAATCGCTCGCTGGCGGCACGGTCGGAAGCCCCTTCGATCAGCGTCTCGAGGCCTACGGCGGGGTTCCGTCCTATCGATTCACGATCACCCAGGGTTCCCTGCCACCGGGCCTCACGCTCAACGGATTCAACGGCCGGCTCCAGGGGACACCAACGGTACCTGGCACCTACCGATTCACGGTCCTGCTGGAAGACTCGGACGAGTACAACGTGCTCCGTCAGGGAGGCCTCCGGAGAACGTTCGAGGTCGTTGTCGATGGCTAGGCGCCTCATCGCGGCGATCGGCATGCTAGTGGGCGGGCTGCTTGCCACCCCGGCTGCGGCGTCCGATCCGGAGATCATCAGCCCGCTGCCGGGACTGGTGAGCGATGCCACCCCCCTCGGCGATGGCGCGATCATGACCCTGCGATGGACCTCACCCGTCGAGGCGGACGTTGTTGACTGGGCGATCTATGTCGGCACCGAGCCGGGAGCCTGGGACATCCAGCGAATCACGCACATGAATCGCTATTTCCTCGAGGATCGGCCGCTCGAGGAATCGCTGAAGATCGGCATTCCTGCGGATGGCTCCACCTTCTACGTTCGCCTCTTCTGGCGTGCGCCCGGCAAGGGATTTCACTGGCTCGACCAGACCTACGAAGCACCCGACTTCAACACCGAGGGCGATTCCTTCGCGCTCAACGCAGGTCTCAACGATGCCTGGTTCGACCCCGCGACGTCCGGTCAGGGCATGCTCGTCAATGTCTTCCCGGGAATCAGAAAGGTGTTCGTCGCCCTGTTCACCTTTGATTCGGAAGCGCCGCCGCCGGGCGCCACGGCGACCCTGGGCGGCCCGGGACAGCGCTGGCTGACAGGGCTCGGCGACATCGAAGGCAATCGCGTCGAGCTGGACGTCGCCTATACGACCGGAGGTGTGTTCGATTCCCCCGAGCCGGCGCCGGACACCGATGCCGGCCAGGGGACCCTCGTGCTGACCTTCGAGGACTGCGCGAGCGGCATGCTGACCTACGATCTGCCGGTTGCGGGACTCCAGGGATCCATGCCGTTACAGCGCGTGGCCCCGGACAACGAGCCGCTCTGCGTTGCCCTTGCCGACGGTGTCGTGACCGATGCCGAACGGACCAACTTGCCGGGAGAGCTGCCCACCGCAGATGCCGGCTTCGTGATCAA